>NZ_JBKORJ010000018.1:0-66123 GCF_047314585.1 Shewanella sp. BJSY2023SW005 | reverse complement strand
GAATCAAAGGCACTGTTCAATACCAAGTGGCTGCTTAACTCCATCATGCAAACCATGCGAATTTGAGGATAGGCAGCATCACCAGAAGCGTTGGCAGTTTTGGCAAAGGCCTGATTGTTTTGCTCACTATCAGGTGTTCGCCATACGATACCATCGACCCCATAGAGATTGAGTCCACACCAATGAGGATGCTCTGCTCTTTCATGCCAGGTCTTGGCACTTCGCTTAAACACATCTCGAACAACGTCGGAGCCCAGCCGCTTGCGCGCTTGCGTGACAGCGCTGCGCGCAACGTAATCCACCTCTTGAGGTAAGACGATATCAAGCTTATTGATGAGAGAGCGGACGGATTCGCCTCTGAACAGAGCCATACCAATCACCGCCCAAATCATGGCATCCATAGGTAACTTACGTCGCCTTAAACTGGCAACACCATGTGAATCAAGGCACGACTGAATTAAATCGGGCTCAAGTACATCGGCCAGACAGGTGAATTCGGTAAGACGGTTGATATGAGTACGCGCCAAAGCTTCTGAAAGTTGCATAAAAAAATCCGATGACATGGGGTCATCGGATTTTGATCCTTTCAGTGAGATCGTCAAGCGATCTGTCTTAACTGATCGGCATTAGCCATCTTGGCTGCTTTTTTGATCACGGCGCCGGGTTTGACGAAGTGCGCCGCAGTTTTTATTCTAGAAGGATTGTAACCGGGCATGATCTGTAGGATCATGCCTCTTTTCGTTAGACAGCCATTGTTCGCAAAGAGGAATTTCATGAGTCATGTGGACACCGAAGTACGTCCAAGTAACTTCATTCGCAATATCATAGATGAAGATTTGGCGAGCGGTAAGCACACCAATGTGCACACCCGTTTCCCACCAGAGCCTAATGGCTTCCTGCACATAGGTCACGCCAAGTCTATATGCTTGAATTTCGGTATTGCCAGGGACTATCAGGGCCAGTGCAACCTGCGCTTTGATGACACCAACCCGGAAAAAGAAAACATTGACTATGTAAATTCCATTAAAGCGGACGTGCAATGGCTGGGCTTCCAGTGGGCCGGTGATATCCATTACTCGTCAGACTACTTTGATAGCCTCTACGGTTATGCCGTTGAGCTGATCAAAAAAGGTCTGGCTTATGTGTGTTTTCTCAATGGCGAGCAGATGCGCGAGTACCGCGGCACTTTGAAAGAGCCGGGCAAGAACAGCCCTTATCGTGACACCGGCGTTGAAGAAAACCTAGCACTGTTTGAAAAGATGCGCGCCGGTGAATTTAAAGAAGGCGAGTGTTCACTGCGGGCCAAGATAGATATGGCATCACCTTTCATGTGTATGCGCGACCCGGTAATCTACCGGATCAAATTCGCTCATCACCATCAGACGGGTGATAAGTGGTGCATCTATCCCATGTACGACTTTACCCACTGTATCTCTGATGCGCTGGAAAATATCACTCACAGCCTTTGTACGCTGGAGTTTCAGGATAACCGTCGCCTCTATGACTGGGTGTTGGATAATCTGGATGATTTCAAGATCCCCAACCGTACCCGTCAGTATGAGTTTTCACGCCTGAATCTGGAATATACCCTGATGTCCAAGCGTAAGCTCAACGAGCTGGTGGTACGTCAGTTGGTCAATGGCTGGGATGATCCCCGCATGCCGACTATCGCCGGTTTGCGCCGCCGCGGTTACACCCCGGCCTCCATCCGTGAGTTCTGTGATCGCATCGGCGTGACCAAGCAGGATAACCTGGTGGAAGTGGGTATGCTCGAAGCCTGTATCCGTGAAGAGCTCAACGACAATGCCCCGAGAGCCATGGCGGTTATCGAGCCGGTTAAGGTGATCATTGAGAACTATCCTGAAGGGCAGTTGGAGCATGTCAGTGCGCCAGTGCATCCCAACAAGGAAGAGCTGGGTAATCGTGAGCTGGCCTTTGGCCGTGAGCTTTATATCGATGCGGCCGACTTCCGTGAAGAAGCCAACAAGCACTACAAGCGTCTGGTGATGGGCAAAGAGGTGCGTCTACGCAACGCCTATGTGATCAAAGCCGAGCGTTGTGACAAGGATGCCGACGGTAAGGTCACCACCATTTACTGCAGTTATGACCCTGAGACTCTGGGTAAAAACCCTGCCGATGGCCGCAAGGTCAAGGGCGTGATCCACTGGGTCGAAGCCAGCAGCGCTGTGCCTGCCGAGTTCCGCCTCTATGATCGCCTGTTTGTCGATGCCAATCCGGCAGCGGCAGAAACTGTGGACGAAGTGCTGAACCCGGAATCTTTGGTGGTTAAGCATGGTTTGGTTGAGGCTGGTCTGGTGCAAGCGGAGGCCGAGAAGGCCTATCAGTTTGAGCGTGAAGGTTACTTCTGTGCCGACAGCAAGGACTCAAGCCCAGATAAGCTGGTATTTAACCGCACCGTGGCATTAAGAGATTCATTCGCTTAAGTCAGTACCATTCTCTAAAGCTGTGGCTGACTAGACTTGTTTTTCGCAAGCTTAGTCAGCCGTCGGCTTCACAAGCCCGCTTATTTCCCTCTGCGCTTTAAACCGTTTCCAGGCCAGTGAGCCGATATAGAGCACCCATGGGACTCGTTCGCACCTTCCCTTGAATAACTGGTTAAGCTGCTCTCGATTGATATCAGTAAAGACACAATCATTCTTCAACAGATGCTGAAGTGATAGGGATTATTTAAGCGTTAACAACTTGGATGTATATAAGGTATCTAAATGTTGATTCAACAAGCACATGAAGTCGAAGAAGCAATAAATAATGGTGACATAGAATCAATCAGGAACGATCTGGACTTTAGGGTATTGACCTCGATAATTGAGAGTAACAGGTTTGATCTAGTCGAAATAATTTACAATCATTTTAAAGATACCGAACCTATGGAGCAGCTAATTTTTAATGCTGTTGTCGAGAGTGCCGGTGTTGATATCACCCCTACGGCCATCCAGTGCCTCAACTTCTTAAAGTCGCTCGACAAAGGAATATCCTATGAGTTCGACGATGAAGATGCTCTCTATCATATGTGCCAAATCCCCGGCAGGGTTGAACTATTCAAATTAATGCTCGATATGGAGGCAGACATACCTTGGGGTTATGTTTTACAGGTGAGCTGTAACTTTATTTGTCGTGATACCATTGAGTTTTTGATTGCCAACATTCAAGTATCCAACGAAGAGCTTAATCTTGCCTTTGGCTACTTGGTTAATGCCAGTGTCACTTCCTGTTATCATGAAAACTCCGATCAAACCGAAATAATTTCATGGTTTATAAACAAGCTCAATGTGGATGTGAACTTAACGACGGACAGTGATTATGCATGGGCGTATTTGGATTGCTTCATTAATGCACCCAATGCGGCTAAACACTTTTACGTTGAGAGATTTAACTCCGGCATTATCAATTCGGAAGATTTTTGGGCGAAGTTTATTGAAGCTTATCTTGAGGATCAAAAGTTCAAGCAAGCATTTGCTCAAGCTTTTGAAGACCTAAGGAATAGCAGCATAGATTTAACTGAGTTGGCCACATTATTTGACCGTTTGGGCCATGACGCGCTTGCAAAGGAATTACTGAACTAGGGCTTGGCCTGTAAGTTTGTACAGAGCAGATGTAAGGCTTCTTAGCAGTTCTGCATGACGGATATCTCCTGCTTACCCAACACATCCTGGGTTCCGTTGGGGGGATGCTATATGGCTAGGGCTGAATTGGACGTAAGAAAGGCGCTCAAGGAGCGCCTTTTTCGTCTCTGGTGTTTTGATGACTGCTTTTATTATTGCAGTATTGGGCCGAGTCCCATGCTCCAGAGGATCACGCTGCTGGCCATCAGAGCGACCAGGAGCACCAAACCTGCAGTCACCACAGAGCTGGCATAGATAAAGCCTTTTTCCTCGGGAATATTCATTATGATAGGGACCCCGGTATACAGCAGGTATACAGAGTAGCTAAGGCCTATCAGTCCTATCACCATAATAAACCAAAGCTCTGGATAGAGCGCCGCCAGCCCCACCATAAACAGTGGGGTGGCAGTATAAGACGCCAGTTCCAGGCACTGGGTAAAGTCCGGATGGGCATCAAAAGTTTGTCCCATCCAGTAGGCCAGGTAGGCGAGGGCGAACACACCGAATACCAGGCCGCAATACATGCCGGCGCACATGATGAAGCCGCTTTGGGCAGTTAGAAACAAGGGGTCGCCGGCACCTGGGTTCCAGCCGATATGCACGGCGGCGATATAACTACAGACAGAAGGGATGAGCGCAATGAGTAGCAGGTGACTGAGACAGCTTTTAAGTGCCTCATGGTTTTGTTCTATGGTTTGCCATTCCTGTTTGGGATGAGTATACAACCCCATTAAGTGATTCAATACCATTATAATTATCCTTATTCCGCTTTGACTTTTGCTCGTCAAACTGCAGACGAGCGTTTTACCGCTCTGAGTCTATTTATTGAACAAAAACAGCGGGCCGTCAAGTTTGTACTCCGAGAGGCTGTGGGCATAGCATTGGCTTGCTGGTAGACTTGGCGGCCTTGAAAACTCTTGTGGAAGCCTGACCTCAATGCAGCAGTTACTCGCCCCAGTAAAAGAATTCCTGGCCTGTGAAACCCCTGACAGCTGGATAGCAGCTGCCAAAGAGGAGCATAGACTGACCGAATTGCTGATAGATCACTGTAATTGTGAGCTTAAGGCGGCGCAGACGGCGATGTTTTTGGTCCGCAAGTATGCGGTGGACAAGCAAAGTGGCGAGCAGTTGCTAACCTGGGCCAAGCCTTACGAAGAGTTTGTTTATCACAACGACAGGGATATGGCGGCTTTTCTGGCCAGAGAGGTGAAGAAGAACGAGTTGATTGGTGAGTTGACGCCCAGGGCGGGGTTCCCCCATGGCCCTGAACTTATCGCCAAGATGATCCGCCTTATCAAAGAGGAGTTCCATCACTTTGAACAGGTGCTGGAGCTGATGTTGGCGCGCAATATCCCATACAGCAACATCCGCGCCGGCCGTTATGCCAAGGGGATGATGAAACACGTTCGCACCCATGAGCCTGCGACTCTGATAGATAAACTCATAGTGGGCGCCTTTATCGAGGCCCGCTCCTGTGAACGTTTTGCCAAGCTGGCGCCTTGGCTCGATGATGAGCTTAAACGTTTCTATATTTCACTGCTGCGCTCTGAAGCGCGCCACTATCAGGATTATCTTTCATTGGCCGAGGTGATTGCCGGCGAGGATATCAGCGCCAGAGTGGCTTATTTTGCCGAGGTGGAAGCCGAGCTTATTCTAGCGCCGGATGATGAATTCAGGTTTCACAGCGGGGCGCCGCTTTAAACTACTCGATATTGCGCCTACATAGATAAAGATGCCGACAGGGTCGGCAACTGCTGGATTGGAAGGGTTTTATAGGTTATCAGGGCTGGCTAGGTTCAATGTGAGCCGACTCAAGCCAAACAGATAAAACCCGAGCCGAATGAGTTCAGTTAAAGCCCGGTCTGCTGGCTTTATTCTATGAAAGGCAGGCTGGTCAGTGCTATGTTGTCGGCACTGATGCTCAAGACACTTCCCTGTTCATACCAGTCTCCCACCACCAAGCGCTGCTTATTACCCGCCAATTGATGGATATCCGGTCTATGGGTGTGACCGTGGATCATCAACTCGGCGCCAGTGCCGGCAAACAGTTCATCCACCGCGCTAGGCTCAACATCCATTATCTCAATGCTTTTCAGCTGATTCTGCATCTGGCTGTTTTGCCTGAGCTTAGCGGCAATATTGCTGCGGGTCTTCTTCGGCAGATGGCGGTATATCCAGCGGGGCAATGCCATATTGCGAAAACGGCGAAAACGCTGGTAGGCCTTGTCCAGAGTGCAGAGGCTGTCGCCATGCAGCAGCACTGTCTTGTGGCCATAGAGATCCAGTCGATACACCTCGGGCAGTAAGGTTATCCCCGCTTTGGCGGCGTATTCTTTCCCCAGCATAAAGTCGCGGTTGCCGTGGATAAAGTACACCGGCAGGCTGCGGCTGACTTCATAGAGACGCTTGGCCAGCGCCAAGGCAAAGGGCTCGGCCAAATCATCACTGACCCAAACCTCAAACAGATCACCCAAGATATAGAGGGCGTCGACCTGTTCAAGACCGGTATCGAGAAATTGATAGAAGGCGTTGAGGATATCTTGGCGATCGGCACTGAGGTGCAGATCGCCGATAAAGAGAGTGCGCATTCAGAAGTTATCAGTCTGCTATGGTCACTTTCTCGATGATCACGGCTTCCAGAGGCACGTCCTGATGCATGCCGTGGTTGCCCGTGCTCACGCCCTTGATGGCATTGACCACGTCCATACCTTCAACCACTTCACCGAATACACAGTAACCCCAGCCTTGGATGGATTCGTTTTTGAAATCCAGGAAGGTGTTGTCGTTGACATTGATAAAGAACTGCGCCGTGGCGGAATGAGGATCGGAAGTGCGGGCCATGGCTATGGTACCTGTCTTGTTTGACAGGCCGTTGTTGGCTTCGTTACGCACTGGGGCATTGGTAGGTTTTTGTGACATCTGTTCGGTAAAGCCGCCACCCTGAACCATAAAGCCATCGATAACGCGGTGGAAGATAGTACCGTCATAGAAGCCTTCCTGGGCGTACTTGATAAAGTTGGCCGCAGTCAGAGGGGCTTTTTCACTATCCAGCGCCAGTTTGATGTCGCCGTGGTTGGTGTGCAGTGTAATCATGGTCGGATCCTCAGGATAAATTTTGTTGGCGGATTCTAACTTATCCGACTCCGGCTATAAAGGGCAGTATTCAAGAGCTTTTGGCAATGCTAAACTGCCAGATTCGTTTTACCCACTAATCCTATATTGTTGAAGAGAAAGTCGATGTTGAAGATATACAACAGTCTGAGCCGCCAAAAAGAGGAATTTAAACCGATTAACCCAGGTAAAGTGGGTATGTATGTGTGTGGTGTCACCATATACGACTTGTGTCATATCGGTCATGGCCGGACCTTTGTTTCCTTTGACATGATAGTGCGCTACCTGCGTTACGCGGGTTACCAGGTTAATTTCCTGCGCAACATCACAGACGTGGATGACAAAATCATCAAGCGCGCCAATGAAAATGGCGAAAGCTGCGATAGCCTCACTGAGCGTCTTATCGGCCAGATGCACCAAGACTTTGATGCTCTGAACATGCTGCGCCCCGATATGGAACCAAGGGCGACTCTGCATATTGGCGAGATTATCGAAATGGTCGAGGCGCTGATCGCCCGTGGTCATGCCTATGTGGCCGATGATGGCGATGTACTGTTCAGCGTCGCCTCTTTTCCTGAATACGGCAAGCTTTCCGGGCAGAACCTGGAGCAGTTGCAGGCCGGTGCCCGGGTCGAGGTGGACGAGCACAAGCGCGATCCTATGGACTTTGTGCTGTGGAAGATGTCCAAGCCTGGCGAACCTACTTGGGATTCACCTTGGGGCCCGGGTCGTCCCGGTTGGCACATTGAGTGCTCTGCCATGAACAGCAAACACTTAGGATTGCATTTCGATATTCATGGCGGCGGCAGCGATCTGCAGTTCCCGCATCATGAAAATGAAATCGCCCAGTCTTGCTGCGCCCACGACACACCTTATGTGAACTACTGGATGCATACCGGCATGGTGATGGTCGACAAAGAGAAGATGTCCAAGTCGCTGGGTAACTTCTTCACCATTCGCGATGTGTTGGCGCATTATGATGCCGAAACCGTGCGTTACTTCCTGTTGTCCGGCCACTACCGCAGCCAACTGAACTATTCGGAAGACAACCTCAAGCAGGCCAGAGCCGCACTTGAGCGAATTTACACTGCGCTCAAAGACCTGGATCTGAGTGTTACTGCGGCGCCTGCCGAAGAGTATGTTGAGCGCTTCAAGGCGGCGATGGATGATGACTTCAATACCCCTGAAGCCTACTCAGTGCTGTTTGAGATGGTGCGTGAAATCAACCGCCTCAAGGGCGTGGATATGGCGGCAGCCTCGGCCCTTGGCGTGTCACTGAAACAACTGGCCGCGGTGCTTGGGATTGTCAGCTCTACACCTGAAGCCTTCTTCAAAGGCGAGGGCAGCGACGATGAAGTCGCTGAAATCGAAGCACTTATTGCCGAGCGCAACCGCGCCCGCGCCGAGAAGGATTGGCCGGCAGCTGATGTTGCCCGAGACAGGCTGAATGAGCTGGGTGTGGTGTTGGAAGATGGCCCACAGGGGACCAGCTGGCGCAAGAAGTAATCCTTCTTTGCCAATAATCGAAACAAAAACGCCGGCTGTTGAAGCCGGCGTTTTTTATCGCTTGAAATTGAAAACCAACCTGAGGTTGGTTTCAATCTACCCTTAGTCGTGATATTGCTCCGCGGCAAACAGGGTATTTTCCAGCAAGCTGGCTATGGTCATAGGACCCACGCCACCGGGAACCGGAGTGATATGGCTGGCGCGCTCACAGGCAAGATCAAAGTCAACATCGCCCACCAAACGGCCGCTGTCGAGACGGTTAATGCCCACATCTATGACTATGGCGCCTGGTTTGATCCAGCTACCGGGGATAAAGCCGGGTTTGCCGACGGCAACCACCAGAAGATCAGCACGGCTGACCTTATCCTTGAGATCTTTGGTGAATCTGTGACAAGTAGTGGTGGTGCAGCCGGCCAGTAAGAGCTCCAGAGTCATGGGACGGCCCACAATATTGGAGGCACCCACCACAACCGCATCCAGACCATAGGTATCGATACCGGTAGACTTGATAAGAGTCATGATCCCCATGGGAGTGCAGGAGCGCAGTACCGGGATCCGTTGAGCCAGACGGCCGACATTATAAGGATGGAAACCGTCGACATCTTTGTCGGGACGGATCCGCTCGATCACCTTGGATTCTTTAATATGTTCCGGCAGCGGCAGCTGCACCAGAATGCCATCTATGGCGGCATCTTCATTGAGCGAGTCTATCAGGGCCAGCAGTTCTTCTTCACTGGTGGAATCCGGCAGATCATAGGAGCGGGAGATGAACCCCACTTCTTCACAGGCTTTACGCTTACTGCCGACATAAACCTGAGAGGCAGGATCAGCACCCACCAGAATAACAGCCAAGCCTGGGATACGTTGTCCCGCTGCTTGACGTGCAGCGACTTTTTGCTTTAGCTGTTGTCTTATGGATTGCGCAATCGCTTTGCCATCTATTAGTTGGGCTGTCATGGGTGTAGGATATCCTTTGTATGGCGCGATGTTGAAAACGGCGCTATTTTACCAGTGAGGCTTGGGAGTGTCATGGACAAACCTGCTCCAGAACACAGAATTTCGTCAAAGCAGCACGTAATTTCGCCAAGCAGATAAAGCGTTTAAAAAAATCGTTGACGCTTGTTGGGTGAGGGGCTAAGATGCGCTCCGTTCTCGAGGCAAGCCGGTTGTAACCGCGCTTAGAGAAAATTTTCGGTGATTAGCGCAGCCTGGTAGCGCATCTGCTTTGGGAGCAGAGGGTCAGAGGTTCGAATCCTCTATCACCGACCAGATTTCAAGGGCAGTGTGGATAGCATTGTCAGTACCGCTTAGGATGCAAATCGAATTTGCAGATCCTGCGCCCGTAGCTCAGTTGGATAGAGCATCCGCCTTCTAAGCGGATGGTCGCAGGTTCGAATCCTGCCGGGCGTACCACTTTCAGTGGTGATTGTAGCTCAGTTGGTAGAGCCCTGGATTGTGATTCCAGTTGTCGTGGGTTCGAGCCCCATCAGTCACCCCACTCTTTTATAAAAAAAGCGACCTTAGGTCGCTTTTTTTATGCCCTTTTCTGTGGCATTGAGGCTCGACTCCACTAAGAACGGTCGATATAATGCTGCGTCTTGATAACAATCAACAATGTGCGACCGGTGCCGGAATTCACTTCTGATGGGCATTTCAGTCAAGTTAAAGATCAAGAAACGAATACCTGAATAGTTGAAACAATCGGCTATTGCAAAGGACGTTAGACACATTTCGAGGTAAAACAATGCAAGTTTCTGTTGAAACAACCCAAGGCCTGGAGCGTCGCCTGACCATCTCTGTTCCTGCAGAGCAGATCGAACAACTGGTTAAAGACAGCCTGCAACGCGAAGCCAAGCGTGCCCGTATTCCAGGTTTCCGTCCAGGTAAAGTCCCAGCAAGCGTGATTGAAAAGCGTTATGGCAAAGCGATTCGCCAAGACATTACCGGTGAAGTAATGCAGCGCAACTTCATTGAGGCCATCATTGCCGAGAAGTTGAACCCTGCCGGTGCTCCTACCTTTACCCCAGGTGCCACTGACGCCGAAAAGTTTGAGTTCACCGCGACCTTTGAAATTTATCCAGAAGTTGAAATCAAAGGCCTGGACGGTATCGAAGTTGAGCAGCCTGTTGCCGAAGTACAACAAGCCGACGTTGACAACATGATCGAAACCCTGCGCAAGCAACACGCGACTTACGAAGCAGTTGAGCGCGCTGCCGAAGACGGTGACAAAGTCGTTATCAACTTTGTGGGTAGTGTTGACGGTGAAGAGTTTGAAGGCGGCAAGGCCGAAGACTTCGAACTGCAACTGGGCAGCGGTCGTATGATCCCTGGTTTTGAAGAAGGCGTTAAAGGCCACAAAGCCGGTGAAGAGTTCGACATCGACGTGACTTTCCCTGAGGAATACCACGCCGAAAACCTGAAAGGCAAAGCCGCCAAGTTCGCTATCACAGTGAAAGAAGTCAAGGGTGCCAACCTGCCTGAAGTTAACGACGAGTTCGCCAAGCTGTTCGGTATCACTGACGGTGGCATCGATGCTCTGAAAGCTGAGATCAGTAAGAACATGAGCCGTGAGCTGGAACAAGCTCTGAAAGCCAATGTGAAAGAACAAGTGCTGAACGGCCTGCTGGCTGCCAACGAAATCGAACTGCCAAAAGCGCTGATCGACGGTGAAGTTAACGTTCTACGTCGCCAGGCCATGCAGCGTTTCGGTGGCCAAGGTGCCAACATGCCTGAGCTGCCAGCCGAGCTGTTCACTGAACAAGCCGAGCGCCGCGTTAAAGTCGGCCTGCTGCTGGGCGAAGTGATCAAGTCCAACGAGCTGAAAGCTGAAGAAGAGCGCGTACAGGCGTTGATCGCTTCTATGGCTTCTGCCTACGAAGATCCAAAAGAAGTGATCGAATACTACAACGGTAACGAAGAGTTGATGCAGAACATGCGCAACTTGGCTCTGGAAGAGCAAGCCGTTGAAGCGGTTCTGAAATCAGCCAAAGTGACTAAGAAAGATGTCGCTTTTGAAGAATTTATGAACAAGGCTACCGGCCGCGCATAACCTAAGCTTGACTTGCTTGGTTGTTCGCCATTTATAATGGCTCGTATGAGGTCCCTCATGCGGGCCGTTTTTTTATTTAGGGAAAGTTAATGATGCATAACGCGCCAGAATCAGTACTTAATGCACTCGTTCCTATGGTGGTTGAGCAAACTGCCAAGGGAGAACGCTCTTACGATATCTATTCACGTCTGTTGAAAGAGCGGGTGATCTTCCTGGTTGGTCAGGTTGAAGAACACATGGCCAATTTGATCGTGGCACAGTTGCTGTTTTTGGAATCAGAAAACCCGGATAAAGAGATCTCTCTTTATATCAACTCACCAGGCGGCTCTGTCACTGCCGGTATGGCTATTTATGACACCATGCAGTTTATCAAGCCGGATGTCAGCACTGTATGTATCGGGCAAGCGGCCAGTATGGGCGCCTTCCTGTTGGCCGGTGGTGCCAAGGGTAAGCGTCACTGTCTGCCTAACTCGCGGGTGATGATCCATCAGCCTTTAGGGGGCTTCCAGGGACAGGCATCGGATATCGCTATCCACGCCCAAGAGATCCTGGGGATCAAACAGAAGCTGAACCAGATGTTGGCCGATCACACTGGTCAACCGCTGGAAATCATCGAGCGGGATACCGACCGAGATAACTTTATGAGTGCTTCTCAGGCCATGGAATACGGTTTGGTGGATTCGGTTCTGACCAAACGTTAAGGCTGATTTTTGCTTTTGGCTGGGCTATGCTCAGATTGAAGACGCTTAAGTGTATGGCAGTAGAGCAGACTGCAAAAGAGGTAGAGTAATGGGTGACAACAAAGGCAACGGTGATAGCGGCAAATTGCTGTATTGCTCTTTCTGCGGAAAAAGCCAGCATGAAGTTCGCAAGCTGATCGCCGGGCCATCTGTGTATGTATGTGATGAATGTGTCGAGTTGTGTAATGACATCATTCGCGAAGAGATAAAAGAGATTTCGCCCAACCGGGATCAGGACAAGCTGCCAACTCCCCACGAACTGCGTGCTCATCTGGATGATTATGTTATCGGCCAGGAGCAGGCCAAGAAGGTGTTGTCTGTAGCGGTTTATAACCACTACAAACGCCTGAAAAACAGCACTCCCAAAGATGGTGTGGAGCTGGGCAAGAGTAATATTCTGCTTATCGGTCCAACCGGTAGTGGTAAAACCTTGCTGGCAGAGACCCTGGCGCGGTTCCTGAATGTGCCTTTCACCATGGCAGATGCCACCACATTGACCGAAGCCGGTTATGTGGGTGAAGACGTTGAAAACATCATTCAGAAGCTGTTGCAGAAGTGCGACTATGATGTCGACAAGGCGCAGCGTGGTATTGTCTATATCGATGAGATTGACAAAATCAGCCGTAAGTCAGATAACCCTTCCATCACCCGGGATGTGTCCGGTGAAGGGGTGCAGCAGGCACTGCTGAAACTGATTGAAGGTACTGTTGCCGCCGTACCTCCTCAGGGTGGCCGTAAACACCCACAGCAGGAGTTCCTGCAGGTTGATACCTCCAAGATACTCTTCATCTGTGGCGGTGCCTTTGCAGGCCTTGAGAAGGTGATTGAGCAGCGCTCCCATGTGGGTAGCGGTATAGGCTTCGGCGCCCAGGTTAAAGGCCAGGCCGAAAAGGCCACCATTACCGATACTCTGCTGCAGGTTGAGCCGGAAGACTTGGTCAAATATGGCCTTATTCCTGAGTTTATCGGGCGTTTGCCTGTGGTTGCGACCTTGGGTGAACTGGACGAAGCAGCTCTGGTGCAGATTCTGTCCGAGCCCAAGAACGCCATCACCAAGCAGTTTGCCACTTTGTTCGAGATGGAAAATGTCGAACTCGAGTTTCGCGATGACGCCCTCAAGGCGATAGCGCAAAAAGCCATGTCCCGTAAGACAGGGGCCCGTGGTCTGCGCTCCATCGTTGAAGCGATACTGCTGGATACCATGTATGACCTGCCGTCCATGGATAACGTGGTCAAGGTGGTTATTGATGAATCTGTGGTGAAAGGTGAGTCAGCGCCTATTCTTATTTACGAGAATAATGACTCCCAGGCTGCTGCCGGTGACCAATAACTGAGCAACAAGCTATCAAGTTGAAAATTAAGGAGTCCACTAGGGCTCCTTTTTTTGTCTTTACCATTGAAAGCCGGGAAAGCGTCCCAATATACTCTCTGTAATCTTTAACTGAAACGGAATCGAACTATGACCCTAGAGCGTGAAGCGCGAATCGAATTGCCCGTGCTGCCACTGAGAGACGTGGTGGTCTATCCCCATATGGTAATTCCGTTATTCGTAGGACGTGAAAAGTCCATCCGTTGTTTGGAAACTGCCATGGCGCAGGATAAACAGATCATTCTTGTGGCGCAGCGGGATGCGGATCTGGACGAGCCTGGCATAGACGATATTTTCGACGTAGGTACAGTCGCTTCCATTTTGCAGCTGCTGAAGCTGCCCGATGGCACAGTCAAGGTATTGGTCGAAGGCGGCAAGCGCGCCCGCATCGAACGCTATACCCAGGAAGAAGAGTTCTTTGTTGCTACCGCACACTACCTGGAGTCCGAAGCGCTGGATGACAGGGAAGAAGAGGTGCTGGTTCGCAGCGCAATCAGTCAGTTTGAAGGCTATATCAAGCTGAACAAGAAAATTCCTCCCGAGGTGCTCACTTCGCTCACAGGTATCGAAGAAGCCGACCGGCTGGCCGACACCATGGCAGCCCATATGCCTCTCAAGCTGGCAGACAAACAGTCTGTGCTGGAGATGGTCAAGGTCGGTGAGCGGCTTGAATATCTGATGGCCATGATGGAAGCGGAAATCGACCTGCTGCAGGTTGAAAAGCGTATCCGCTCCCGGGTCAAAAAGCAGATGGAAAAGAGCCAGCGTGAGTACTATCTCAACGAGCAGATGAAGGCTATCCAGAAGGAGCTTGGCGATCTCGATGAAGGCCACGACGAATTTGAAAGTCTGAGCCGTAAGATTGAAGAAGCCGGCATGCCGGAAGAGGCCAAAGACAAGGCGTCTGCCGAGCTCAACAAGCTGAGAATGATGTCACCCATGTCGGCCGAAGCCACTGTGGTGCGCAGCTATGTTGACTGGATGACCTCTGTGCCCTGGAAACAGCGCTCCAAGATTAAGCGTGATCTCTCCAAGGCCGAACAGGTGCTGGATACAGATCACTATGGCCTGGAGAAGGTTAAGGAACGGATCCTCGAGTATCTGGCGGTACAGAGCCGGGTGAAACAGCTCAAGGGGCCTATCCTGTGTCTGGTTGGCCCGCCAGGGGTAGGTAAGACATCCCTGGGACAATCTATTGCCAAAGCGACTGGCCGTAAATATGTGCGGGTAGCGTTGGGCGGTGTGCGTGATGAAGCGGAAATCCGTGGTCACCGCCGGACCTATATAGGCTCTATGCCTGGCAAGATTATTCAGAAGATGGCCAAAGTCGGGGTGAAAAACCCGCTGTTCCTGCTCGATGAAATCGACAAAATGAGTTCGGACATGCGCGGCGATCCGGCCTCGGCTCTGCTGGAGGTGTTGGATCCAGAGCAGAACGCGACCTTTAACGATCACTACCTGGAAGTGGATTACGATCTGTCCGATGTGATGTTTGTGGCCACCTCCAACTCGATGAATATTCCGGGCCCCTTGTTGGATCGGATGGAAGTCATCCGTCTTAGCGGTTACACCGAAGATGAGAAACTCAATATTGCCAAGCAGCACTTGCTGCCGAAACAGATTGAGCGTAACGGCCTGAAGAAGAATGAAATCACTGTTGATGACAGTGCCATTCTCGGGGTGATCCGTTATTACACCCGCGAAGCCGGGGTGCGGGCGCTGGAGCGTGAGCTGTCGAAGATTTGCCGTAAAGTGGTCAAGCAGATCATGCTGGAGAAAGACACCAAGCACGTGGATGTCAATCAGGACAACCTCAAGTCTTTCCTGGGGGTACAGCGCTTTGACTATGGCAAGGCAGAGTCCAAGAATCAGATTGGTCAGGTGACAGGTTTGGCCTGGACCGAAGTGGGCGGCGACTTGCTGACCATTGAAGCTACCTCAGTTGCCGGTAAGGGCAAGCTCACCTATACAGGTTCTTTGGGTGATGTGATGCAGGAGTCTATCCAGGCCGCAATGACTGTGGTTCGGGCGCGCGCCGAGCAGTTGGGGATCAACCCTGACTTCTACGAGAAGCGTGATATCCATGTGCACGTACCCGAAGGGGCAACCCCGAAAGATGGTCCATCAGCCGGTGCCGCCATGTGTACCGCGTTGGTTTCCAGCCTGACGGGTAACCCGGTCAAGGGTGAAGTTGCCATGACTGGCGAAATTACCCTCAGAGGCGAGGTGCTGCCAATCGGTGGCCTGAAAGAAAAACTGCTGGCGGCCCACCGCGGTGGTATCAAACTGGTGTTGATACCCAAGGAGAACGAACGGGATCTGGAAGAAATTCCGGCTAACGTAGTGGCAGACTTGGATATTCGTCCGGTTCGCTGGATAGATGAAGTACTGCAACTGGCGCTTGAGCGACCAGTCGAGGGCTTTGAAGTGGTTAAAAATTTGGGCTAACGCAAGAAAATGTCCTATGCCACTAAAAAAAGTGAAAAAAGGGGCTTAACAAAACCCAGACCTGTGGTAGCCTAGGTCTGTGGAGAGCCAGTTGTGCCAAGCCCTTGGGGCAACTGGCTTTGAGCTGTATCCAATTTAAATTCTTTGGTTTTCCAACTGAGCTTGAACTTTGGTATCAAGCTTGTTATAAAAGCCTCCGCAGACCGCTCTAGAGAAGGATTTGGTTGCGGCGCGAAAACTACATTCAAGGGGATGACATGAACAAATCTGAACTAATCGAGAAAATCGCTTCTGGTGCTGACATTTCTAAAGCCGCTGCCGGCCGTGCACTGGATTCTTTCATCGCAGCTGTGACTGATGGTCTGAAAGAAGGCGACAAAATTTCTCTTGTTGGTTTCGGTACTTTTGAAGTGCGTGAGCGCGCTGAGCGTACTGGTCGTAACCCACAGACCGGGAAAGAGATCAAAATCGCTGCAGCTAAGATCCCTGCATTCAAAGCAGGTAAAGCTCTGAAAGACGCTGTTAACTAATTAACATCGCAGCCTTTGTAGGGCTTTCGTAAAGACTAAGCACTGCCTGGCAGTGCTTTTTACGGATTGGGAAGCGCCGGGTTAACCGACGTTTCGGAGTGTGAGGATAAGCTGAAGTAGCGTCTGCAGACTCCATTCATGTTACAGATAGGCGCATCCCACAAGAGATGCGCCTTTTTTTTACTATTAATCGCATAAGCGAGACGTCTGATGTTAGAGAAGATTCGCGAAGGGTCACAGGGCGTAATTGCCAAAGGTATTTTGGTACTGGTGATACTTTCCTTTGCATTTGCTGGTGTAAGCAGTTACCTGGGTTCCTCCTCAGTGGCTCCGGCCGCCACAGTCAATGGTGAAGAGATTTCCACAACCGAACTGGACCAGGCCTATCAAAGCGAGCGTGCCCGTCTGGAACAACAGCTGGGTGAGATGTTTGACGCCCTGGCGGCCAATGATGCTTACCTGGCCAGTATCAAAAAAGGCGTGCTTGAACGTCTGGTAGCGCAAAAGTTGCTGGATCAAGCTGCCGCTGAAATGGGCTTGAGAGTGTCCAATGCCCAAATCATAGAAGCAATTAGACAAGAGCCTGCTTTCCAGACTGAAGGCAAGTTCGACAATGATCGCTTCGAGGCCATTCTGCGCCAATTGGGCTATCAGCAAGCTGCTTTCCGTGAAAGCATGCGGGTGGACATGACTCGTCGTCAGCTGATCAGCGCCTTGATTGGCAGTGAGTTTGTTCTCAATGGTGAAGCAGAATCTCTGGCCAAGCTGCAGGGACAAACCCGTGATATTCGCTATCTCTTGGTTGATGCCGAGCCTTTCCTGGGCCAAGCAACAGTGACCGAAGAGGAAGCCAAGTCATTCTACAACACCAATCCGGCTCAATTTGAACGTCCGGAGATGGTCAGCCTGGAATATGTCGAGCTTAACGCCAAAGATCTGGTCGATGGTATCGAGGTCAGTGACGAGCTAGCCAAGACTTACTATGATGAGCATCAGAATCAATACCAGACCGCAGAAAAGCGTTTGGCAGCCCATATTCTGATTGACGCCTCGACCGACAATGCCGAAGCCAAGGCCGAGGATATCCATAAGCAACTGGAAAACGGCGCCGATTTTGCTGCGCTGGCCAAGTCTGATTCCCAGGATACCCTGAGCGGTGAGAAGGGTGGCGAATTGGGTTGGTTTGAGCCTGGTGTGATGGATCCCGCTTTCGATGAAGCCCTGTTTGCACTGAACAAGGGTGATATCTCTAAAGTGGTCAAGACACCTTTCGGTTTCCATATCATCAAACTGCTGGATATTCAGAGCGGTCAAACTGCGCCTTTCGCTGAAGTGAAAGACAAGATAGTCGAGCAGATCAAGCAGGAAGAAGCTGTAAAACAGTTCTATGGCCTGCAGCAGAAACTGGCCGATACCAGCTATGAAATTCCTGATAACTTGCAGGAAGCGGCCAAGGCCGTTGGTGCAGAGATCAAGACTACCCGACTGTTCGGCCGTGACAACGCGCCCGCACCTTTCGATAAGCCTGAGCTGTCTAAGGCTGCCTTCTCCAGTGATGTACTGGGGGGCATGAACAGTGAGCTGCTTGAAGTGGATCGCAACCATGTCGTAGTTGTTCGCGTTAAAGAGCATCAGCAAGCCGGTACGCTGGAATTCGCCGAGGTTAAGCCTGCCATTGAAGCGCGTCTTAAACAGCAAAAAGCCAATGAGATTGCCCGTGACAAGGCACAGGAATACATGGTCAAGCTCAAAGAAGGCAATGCCGACACTGCGCTGCAAAGCCGCGCCAACCTGGGACGTTTCACCCAGGATGTAGATTCCGCTTTGGTGAGCAAGGCATTCCAGATGGCCAAGGCTAAAGAAGGCTTGAGCGTTGATACCGTGTCGCTGGCAACCGGTTATGCGGTAGTGGTACTGGATGCAATCCATGACACTGAAAGCGCACCTGCCGATCAGGTCGCGGCCATCAAGCAACGTCTCAACAGCCAGTTTGGTGAGAATGACTATCGTGCCGTTATCGATATGCTGAAGGCCAAGGCCGAGATCATTTATCCAGAAGGTGATGAGTAACTTGACTCATTGATTTAACGTTAAAAAACCGGTCCAAGTGACCGGTTTTTTTATCTCCAGCGTTTATGTCCAGCGGTTAACTAGGTTGCTGGAACTTGGGGATAAAACGGGTTAATCCGGCAAGCGCCAGTCTATGGGTGGCTTGCCTTTGGCTATGAGGTAATCGTTGGCCTGATTGAAATGATTGCAGCCAAAGAATCCTCTATGAGCCGAGAGCGGTGATGGGTGAGGGGCCTTTAAGATAAGGTGTTTGTTGCCGTCAACCCGCTGGGCCTTGAGCCCGGCATGCTTACCCCAAAGCAGAAACACCACGCCTTCCGTGTATTTATCTATGGCCTCTATCACTCTGTCGGTAAACTGCTCCCAGCCGAGATGGGCGTGGGAATGTGCCTGACCACGTTCGACACTGAGCACAGTATTGAGCAGCAACACACCCTGACTGGCCCAGCTGCAAAGATTGCCATGGCTTGGATAGCTGAAGCCTGGGACTGTATTGGCCAGCTCCTGAAACATGTTCTGCAATGATGGCGGTGGCATCACCCCTTTGGGCACTGAGAAGCACAGGCCGTGGGCCTGCCCTGGACCATGATAAGGGTCTTGCCCCAGGATCACCACTTTGACTGCCGATAGTGGTGTATAACGCAAGGCGTTGAAGGTATCGTTTTTGGGAGGATAGATAGCCTTTCCCCGGGCGCGCTCGGCGTCGATATAGGCCAGAGTATCCCGAAAGTAGGCTTGTTGTTTTTCCGGGCCCAGCACTTCGGCCCAACTGATGTCCTTATGCATAACTAAAAAAGCAGCGCCGCAAGGCGCTGCTCATCTATTACTCGTCCACACCCAGCATCACGCTGCTGGCTTTGATCAGTGCGTATGCACTGTCACCCACTTTTAGCCCCAAACGCTCACAGGAGGCCTTGGTGACCACGGAAGTCAATTCGACACCCGGAGCCAGTTCAATGGTGACTTCGTTGTTTACAGAGCCTTCTTCGATGGCTTTGATGGTGCCGCCAAGACAATTACGTGCACTGATTTTCATTGGTTTTCTCCCGAAAGAACGATTAGCAGGATCAAGAGTATAAACCGAATTGCCATTAAGTTGGGATGCTTCGATAACAAATTTGAGCGTCAGAGGAGATTGAAATGACGCCAATGTCACGCCGAAAGTCGATACAGGACGCTGGTCCCCGGATGGCAGGCTTATGCCGGCAATAAACCTGGTCAGCGCCATTGATTGCAGCCAGAGTACCACGGGGACTTATTCACACCTTTTAGTCTTTATCGAATAAGGTCCTCATGGCGTGGTTGATTTCCGGATAGTTGAATTCAAAGCCGTCGGCCTGGGCATGAACCGGGAATACAAACTGACCCTCGGTTAGCAGGGTCGACATCTCACCCATGGCCAGTTGCAGGGCCAATGCCGGTGCCGGCAGACAAGCGGGGCGGTGCAGCGCTTTGCCGAGGGCCTTGCTGAAGTCGCGGTTGCTGACAGGCTGAGGCGCAGTGGCATTGTATATGCCGCGGCAGGCTTCAGTTTCCAGCAGAAATTCAATAAGGCGCAGCAAGTCTTCGCGCATTATCCAGCTCATTCCCTGACGACCATGGCCAATCGGGCCGCCAAGGCCCAGTTTGAAGGCTGGCAGCATTTTGGCCAAGGCGCCGCCATCTTTGCCAAGCACTATGCCGATACGAAAGATACAAACCCGAGTGAGATCGGCAACCGCCAGGGCTTTTTGCTCCCATTGGGCACAGACCCTGTGGCTGAACTCATCATGGGGCGTGGCGTTTTCGTCTATGGGTTCCGGCCCCTGACGCCCGTAAAAACCCACCGCCGAGGCGCTGAGAAAGACTTGGGGTTTCTTTTGGCTGTTGCGGACAAGCGTGGCCAACTGCTCTGTGATATCCCAGCGGCTGTGGCAGATCCGCTGTTTCTGCTCATCGCTCCAGCGTTTGGCAACTATGGGTTCACCGGCGAGGTTGATGATGGCATCTATCTCCTCAAGCAGTCCGGGTGTTTGCAGCGAATCTATGTAACGGGTTTGTGCCAGCGCCAGCTTTTGCTCGGCCGCCGCGGGGTTGCGGCTCAAAATAGTCAGCCTATGGCGTTTTGCCAGCCGCTGCGCCAGTTCTGAACCGACAAACCCGGTTGCACCTGTGAGCAAAATATTCATGCTTTCTCCCTGAATCACTGAAGGTTTCTCCAGAGTATAGACTGACTTACACCGGCTTACGGTAGCTCAGTTGCAGTGAAACCGAGTCGGCATATCTCAAGGCATGGGGCTTGTCGATTTCCACGCTGGCGTACTCTACCCATTCATGCTCGCTGGCCAGTTCCAGTACTTTCCCTGTGAGGTGCTCAAGCAGGGAGAAGCGGTTGTCTTCCACCAGGTTAATGATCGCCTTGGTGATGGTGCGATAATTGAGCGCGTGCTCCATGTCATCACTTCTACGCGCCTTGTCGGCACAGTAATGGATGCAGACATTGATGATCACATCCTGGCGATTGTTGATTTCCTCTTCCTTGATACCGATAAAAGTGCGCAAGCGTAGGTTTTTAATGCGTATAATAGCTAATTCGGGTTTCATCATGTCACTACTTTTTGTTGTTGATGCAACGGCTGATTGTGACAGAAATCAACAAGGAATTTCAATTATGTCATCAGCCTATCGTCCGTCCATGGCGCTGAAAGGATTTGCTGTCATGGCCTGCTTGGTCATAGTGCTGGCGGGAATTAAAGCCGCCAGTGCCATAGTGGTGCCCTTTGTGTTATCGGCCTTTATTGCGGTTATCTGCAGTCCGGCCATCAATGCCTTGAGCCGTTATCGCGTGCCCCGCGCCCTGGCTGTATTTGTGCTGGTGGCGATTATTTTGTTGCTTGGGCTCTGGCTGGCCTCTGTGGTGGGCAGTTCCATCAACGAGTTTTCCCAGCAACTGCCGCAATATCGCGCGCAGCTGGTGGAACAATTTGCCTGGATATTGGACAAGCTCAAGGAGCTGAATATCCACATCTCCAAAGACAAGGTGCTGGCCTATCTGGATCCCGGCATGGCCTTGTCTTTGACCACCAATACGCTCTCCGGTGTCGGAAATGTGATGGCCAACCTATTTCTGATAGTGCTGACCATAGTCTTTATGCTGTTTGAGGCACAATCTTTGCCGCGCAAGGTGCATCTGGCGCTGGATGACCCCGAGATGCGTTTATCCCAGATTGAGCGCTTCTTGCAATCAGTGAACCAATACATGGTGATCAAGACCCTGGTCAGCCTGGCAACCGGTGTTATTGTCGGTGTCGGTCTGGCGCTGATGGGGGTGGATTATGCGCTGCTCTGGGGCGTAGTGGCTTTTTTGTTTAATTATATTCCCAATATCGGTTCTATCATCGCCGCCATCCCGGCCGTACTGCTGGCCTTTGTGCAGCTGGGCACAGCGGGTGCCGGCGCCGTTGCCGCCCTGTATCTGGCAACCAACATGGTGATGGGCAATTTGGTAGAACCCAGATTCATGGGGCGCGGCCTCGGGCTGTCCACCCTGGTGGTATTCCTGTCGTTGATCTTCTGGGGCTGGCTCTTGGGCTCGGTCGGCATGTTGCTGTCCGTGCCGCTCACCATGATAGTCAAGATAGCTCTGGAATCGAGCCAGAGTGGCAGTTGGCTGGCAATCTTGCTCTCAGACGATGCCAGTATTGCCGTGCGGGAAAATGCCGATAAAGAAGCGGCATCCGATGCCGAATAAAGGCAGAAATAAGAGGTTGAGGATTTCATGCAGTTATTTTTGGAAGCCATCACAGACCTGATACCAGGAGATGAGTGTGGCCGTTTGTTTCATGGTCGCGGTGGCCGTTATCCAGGCAGCGAGCACTTATGCTTGGATTGGTTTGCACCTGTGGTGTTGCTGACCGCCTTTAAACCACTGACGCCGGAAGAGCTGGCGCTGGTTACCGAGCGTCTGCAATTACGCTGGCAAGCCTTGGGGCTGGCCCTGAATCTTGTCTATCAATACCGCGCCGCCGGGCAGACCCGCACCGAGCTCATTGCCGGCGAGATACCCGAGCCACATCTGGCCAGCGAGCTTGGCTGCCGTTATCAATTGCATCTGTTACGGGGCCAGAATCATGGTTTGTTCCTGGACATGCGAAACGGCCGCGAGTGGGTGATGGCCAACAGTGCTCAGCGGAAGGTGCTGAATCTGTTTGCCTATACCTGTGCGTTTTCGGTGGCGGCCCTCAAGGGCGGCGCCGATGAGGTGGTCAATATGGATATGAGTAAGGGGGCGCTCGGCATCGGCAAGCAAAACCATTTGCTCAATGGGCTTACTGCCGGCGCCCGCTTTCTGGGGCATGATATCTTCAAGTCCTGGGGCAAACTTAAAAAACTCGGGCCCTATGACTTGCTGATTGTCGATCCGCCCAGCAACCAAAAGGGCAGCTTTGTGGCAACCAAAGACTATCTGCGATTGCTGCGTCATCTGCCGCAACTCTTGAACCCGGGCGCCGAGCTGTTGCTCTGTCTCAATGCGCCTGAGCTGGACAGAGCGTTTTTGCAGAGCCAGGTCAGTGACGCCGCACCAGAACTTGAGTTTGTTAAGCAGCTAGATAACCCACCGGCCTTTGCAGACCGGGATCCTGACAGGGCATTGAAGGTGTTGCTGTATCGCTATGAGGGAGAACCGGACTCGGATACTCAATAACTGAGGCGTTCAGAGATCAGGGATTGGCCGCCTTCTTCCAACAGGGCGGCTATGCCTTCGACATCAAAACTGCTCAAGCCGGATGCCTGGTGCAATAGCCTGTCCTGGATATCCAAGGGCATCTGCATCCTTTCCATAAACATGCGCATTCCCAATATATCGCCACTGGCCAGCAGGGTGGCGAGGGTTCGTGCTTCAAAGTCGACAATATGATTCATGGCGTCGTCCTCTTGCTGATTTACGGGCCGGGGAGGCCTCCTTTAAGCAATAGCAGTTGCAGCGCCCGTCGCTAGACCCAATGTGTTTAAAAAATTTCGCCTCAGAACCCAGGGGCATATCAAACTGAAAGTCTTTCAGCACTTCCTACATAACCGGTGGATATTTGAGCTTTTGAAGGTGGTTTTACCAGTTTGGGGTAACGAAAGTGAAAGTTTTCTGTAATTCTTTCTCGGGCCCTGTTATACTGGCGCCGCCTTAGGGGAAACACCCAGGGCTCCGAAAAGCCGGAATCGGGCATAAAGTGTCGTCGGGACCTGAACTTAACAGGAATCCAAGAAAAAGATACGCCCTGTACCCTACAGAATAGACTGGAGTTGTTATGGAAATTCATGAGTACCAAGATGCTTACTACCAACTGCAGGATGAAGTGATTGAATCACTTCCGGTAGAGAAAGACGAAGAAGCGTTTTTGGATTAAGCCTCAGCCAGGCAGCTCAAATCTTGAAAAAGCGGCAACCTCAGGGTTGCCGCTTTTTTTGTTGCCATTGAATTACGGATGAGTCATTCGAGGGCGGAGCCGGGGTAATAATGCTCGATAAGCTGGGTCAATATCCGCTGCTGTTGAGCAAGCTTTTGTCTTTGTGCCTGGCGCTGCAAGCCTTTGAGTGCATGATGCTGAGGCTTGATTTCAATACCCTGGCTCTCGCTCAAGCGCGTGAAGCGACTGACCACTTCAGTCACGCTGAAATCCTCGGCGAATATATCCAACTGTTGCGAGTGCATCAGCCAGCGAATACCTTGATAGACACCTATGTGAGGCAGGGAGTGATGATCTTCGTCACTGAAGAACTCGCTTTGAAATATAAGTTGCTGAGACGGCAGCGCCGACAGATGTTTGGCCAGCGCCAGATTTCGCTGTTTGTGGTAGTCATTGCGGCCAAGTCCGGGGGTGGTGGCCTGGTTACTTATCGCCATGTACAGGGGCTTGCCTGTTAGCTTGCCCTGAGTGAGTGCCTGCTCGAGCTCATCGGCATAAGTCGGGCTGTCGTACCAGAGACTGGCATCCAGCACCAGGTAAGCATTGAACATAGGCTGTTGCCGGCGCAGCGCCTCCAGTGCCAACAAGCCTCCAAAAGAGTGACCGATAAGCACAGTAGGGCCGGGCTGCCCAAGCCTGGTATTCAGCCAGGGGTTAAGTTCCTGGTCGAGAAAGTCGAGAAAAGCGCCGGCATTCCCCGATTGCTGATAAAGCGGCCCTGCGGGTCTACCACCGGGTAGTGTTTCCAGTTTCACCGGAGTGAAGTCCCGAATACGGTTACGGTTGATGATGCCGACTATGACGCCTTCAGGTATCGCAGGATTAACCCCCGAAGCCAGATAGTCCAGCATGGGTGCAAGATGCTCAAACTGCTGCTCGGCATCCAGGATCACATAACGGGCAAAGCTCTCGCCGTGCCTGGCGTCCCAGTGTTTGGGAAGGCGCAGTAATACTTCCCGCGATTCTCCCAATATGTTGGAGTTCAGCGTCAGTCGCTGTTGTTTCCCGGCGCCTTCTTTATCCAGGCTTTGGGCGCTGCAGCCTACCAGCAGACCGAACAATAGCGTCAGAGAGATAAACAGTGATTTTTTCATGGAAATTTTTACTCGGTAAAGGTGACATTTTCAGCTTGAAATTCAGCCCTGATGGGCTTTTGAGTGGCCTGGCTCACATTCGCATCATTACATTGTAAATGATAACCAATATCATTCCTATGTTGTAAAGACTATGCTACTTTTTCGCGCCATGGAACCAGGGGCTTTACCTGGATTTACCCAAAAGCAATAACTTACAAGGCGCAATCGTCGCCGCGATAATCGGGGGAATAGAATGAAACTGGATAAGTGCCGCAAACTGCTTACCTTGAGCCTGGTCGCCATGGCTGTCAGTGGTTATACCCAGGCAGATGAAGGTGAAATGGAGCATATGGTCGTTACTGCCAGTGCCAAGGATCAGCAACTCAGCACTGCACCTGCCTCAATCTCGGTGATCGATGCCGAAGCGATTAAGCTGATGCCGGTCAAAGATCTGGGGGATGTGCTGAGAAACAGCGTTGGTGTGAATGTGGTGACCAACGACTCGGGTCGAAACAGCATCTATATCCGTGGTATGGATGAAGACTATGTACTGATGTTGATCAACGGCAAGCGGGTTTCTTCTTCCAATGGTCTGTGGCGCGGCGGTAACTTTGACTTGACTGCTATCCCCATCGACTCTATCTCCCGGGTGGAGATTGTTCGCGGCCCCATGTCGGCTCTCTATGGTTCAGATGCGGTCGGCGGGGTCATCAACGTGATTACCAAGGCGCCAGATGATGACTGGCAACTGGTGCTCGACAGCGAGTACAGTTGGATGCAGGATGGCGAGGGCGGCGATCGCAGTCGTACCAACCTGTTTGGCTCGGGCAAACTCACAGATAATCTGGGGCTGATGTTCACCGCAGAGGTGGCCGAGCAGGACGCCTGGCTGATGCCCGAACTGACCCCGAATCAGGACACCATAGAAGAGCGCAAGACCCGCAAGCTCTATGGCTCGCTCACCTGGCAGTTGGCAGACAATCAATCGCTGGACTTGGATTATCAATACGATAATGACAAGGTGCCCTTGACCACTTTTGCTGCCAATTCAAAACGCGAGCAGAAGATAGAGCGCAACACCTTTGCTCTGACTCACAGAGGCGAGTGGAGCTGGGGTGGCACCGAGCTTTTGGCCAACCTGGAAAAGTCGGATATCTACGACTACAACAGCCGCTATTCGCTGCAGCCCCCTTTGGGACGCGACATCGAAGAGAAAAACACTACCTTCAGAGGCTCGGCCTTCTTTAACCTGTGGCAGCAGGACTGGACAGTCGGCGCCGAGTACTTTGAAACTGAAGTCGACGATCCTGTGCAATATCCGCTTACCGGTGGTGACAGTGTTGAACAATACTCGCTGTTTATTCAGGATCAGTTCGATTTCCTGGATGATTTCACCCTGACCCTCGGCGGCCGCTACGAAGACAACGAAAAGTACGGCAGCCATTTCAGCCCCAGGGCGTATCTGGTTTACCGTGCTTCGGATGCACTGGTGCTCAAAGGTGGTGTCGGCACGGCATTCAGGGCTCCGGCACTGTTTGAATCATCTCCGACTTTCTCTTCAGTCAGTTGCCGCGGCGCTTGTACTGTAGTGGGCAATGCAGATCTTGAGCCCGAAACCAGTGTCAACTATGAGCTGGCAGCCTTGTGGAGCCAGCCTTCCTATGAGCTGTCTGCAACCTTGTTCCATAACAAGGTGGAAGATCTGATCACTGTTTCGGCTTGGGATGGCTCCAGCCCAACCCGTACTTACTACAACGAATCCAAGGTGACTTTGCAAGGGGTAGAGCTGACCGCCAGCGTGGATATCACGGCGGATCTCGGTCTCAAGGCAAACTACAGTTATCTCGATACCGAGACAGGTGACGGTGATGAACTCACTGGTCGTCCTCGCCAGAGTGCCAATGTGCAACTGGATTGGTATCTCACCGACGATTGGCAGCTGTATGTTGCCGGTAACTATTTCGGTTCATATTTGGATAGCAGTGCCGTGCGTCAGGATGGCTACAGCCGCTTCGATATCGGCAGCAGTTATCGGGTGAACGATCACCTGAAACTACGCGCCGGGGTAACCAACTTTACCGACGAGCAACCGGCCGAGGAAGACACCAACAGTGATATGATACTGCAAGGCCGTGCCTTCTTTGTCGGTGTCAGCCTGAGCCTCTAAGCGTCTGGGCCTACTCCCGGCCTGAATCCTTTAAATAGCCAGGATTGCAATAAGAAAAGCAGCGACTTGTCGCTGCTTTTCTTTTGGCCAGCATTTTATTTCTCCATCGAAAGGCTCAGGTGATAACCACCAAAAGGCATTGAGCCGTAACCTAACCGCAGGCCTTTTGCCCTTTGCCTTTGCGACCATCTTTATCCAGCGGGCAATCGGCGCACATTTGGGTGCAGGGAAGCTTGTGCCGCAGGCAACAGGCGATACGCGGGCTTTGCTGCTGCTTGAGCCTTAGCTTTCGCCAAAACGGATGAGCAATCGGCGCAACATAGGTACGTGGCTGCAACTCAGCTTGCTCGAACATCTCTCTTATCAATTGTTGTCGCCAACTGACGGGCAGTGACAACTCACCCAGATACCAATGCACAATATAGGCTTGATGGCTGAAATGCAGCTTTGATGGCACTGGCCCCAGTTCTGCCAGGCGCTCGACAATGGGAATGAGCAACTGCTCGAGTAAGCTTTCCCAACTGGCAAGTTGCCCGGCGGGAGCCGGATGGCTGACATCTGCATCAAGCAGCAGATAGAAGGTTTCCGCCCGGCCGTTATCAAAAGGTTCAAGGTACCAGTTGCCACTGCAAGCTGCAGCCGCAATGGCGCGGTTAAGTGCGCTGCCGGGCTGACTGGCAAACAACCACAGCAGCAGGGGGGGCAGTTGCAGGCCGAAAAACCACTGGCTCCACATGGAGTGCAGTGCCCGGGCGTCTATCTCGGGCTTTGTGGCACAAGTTGTGGACACCTTGGCTTGATAACTCAGGGCAAATTGTTGCAGCAGCGCCGGGTAATGTGCCTGGCTCAAGACTGAGTTCAAGCTGATGGCTTCTTGGGGTAACTGCTCCAGACTCTCTATGGCTTTGAAGTGCTCGCCATAGAAGGCGGCTTTTTGTGCCAATAGTTGGTTGAGCTCGCTGGCAATACTCATTCCCATGACGGCAGTCCTCCGGTGGCATTGTTGCTCGAATCTTCCCCGCCATGGTGCCCGGCGGCTCTGGGCTTTACTCTGGGTCTGGGTCTGGGGATAATCATCGGGCAGTTGGCCTCGGGATCTGTGATTATGCTGGCATTGATATCGAACACCTGTTCCAGCAGGGCCTCGGTCAACAGTGACTCAGGCGCGCCGCCGGCAATCAACTTGCCATCACGCATCAACAGCAAGTGATCGCCGTAGCGCAGAGCCTGGTTGATGTCGTGCAGCACCAATACCAAGGTGCGGCCCTGATCCACCAACGCCCGGCAAAAGTCGAGTACTGCCAGCTGGGCGCGGATATCGAGAAACGAGGTGGGTTCATCGAGCAGCAGCAAGTCGGTTTGCTGCGCCAATACCATCGCCAGCCAGACTCGCTGTTGCTGGCCGCCTGAGAGCTCGGCCACCGGCCTTTGTGCCAGTGTGGTTAACCCTGTGGCAGCCAGGGCTTGGGAAACAGCCAGTTCATCTTGCTCTGACCATTGGTGCCACAGGCTCTGATGAGGGTAGCGGCCGCGACTGACCAGCTCCTGCACATCTATTCCTTCCGGTAATTCAGGCTTTTGCACCAGTAGTGCCAGCTCCCTGGCTCTGGCCTTGTTGCTCAACTGCGCCAAGGGGGTGTGACCCAACATGACCTGGCCGCGTGTGGGCGGCAGTACCTGGCTCAAACACTTGAGCAGGGTCGACTTGCCACAACCATTGGGGCCAAGGATCACCGTCAGCTTACCCTTGGGGATGGCCAGGTTCATGGCGCTTATGATGGGCCGCTGGCCGTACTCGAGATAAAGCTCATGCCCACTGAGGGCTATGTCATAGTCAGGGTATTGGGTCATGATCTTTCTCCTTTCAGTCCCTTGGCCAGTTGCGGTTGTCCCCGGATTTCGCGGCTCAACAGCAGCGCCAGATAGGCGCCGCCGATGAGGGCGGTCAATACGCCCACCGGCAGCCTTTGGTTGCCCGGCAGCAATAAGGTAAGAGTGTCGGCCCCGAGCAGCAACAGTGCGCCTATCAGCGCCGAGCGCAGCAGTGCCAATTGACGATTGCCAAAGCGGGCCAGATGCGGCGCCACCAAGGCGACGAAGGCTACCGGGCCGGCGCAGAGTACGGCGCCCAGCGCCAGCAAGGTGGCAAACAGCAGCGCCAGTGTTTGGCTTTGGCGCACCGGGTTGCCAAGCGCCTGAGCCAGTTCCTGGCCCAACGCCAGCAGTGACAGACGGCGGGAGAGCAGCAACATAGCGGGCAGCGCCAGCAGTAACACTGAGGTTATCAGCAGCACATCACCCCAGGTGCGGTGTGCCAGACTGCCGGACAGATACCCCAGCATCTGCTGCGCCTGCTCTCTTTGCACCAGTGTCAGTACAAACTGCACCAGGGCGATGGCAAAGGCGTTGATGGCGATGCCCATCAACACCAGATTGCGGGAAAACTGCCATTGGCGTCCGAGCCCTGCGAAAAACAGCAGGAACACAACCCCAGTGCCCAAGAGGGCGCCGGGCAGCAATGGCAGTTCCGGCAGCCATAATAACCAGAGGACGGCGCCGGCACTGGCTCCGGCATTGACCCCGAGAATATCCGGGCTTCCCAGCGGGTTACGGCTCAGGCTTTGAAACACGGCGCCGGAGAGCCCCAGCGCCATGCCGGCGCCGAGGGCACACAGGGCCCTTGGCAGGCGTGATTGCCACAAAAGCCAGTTTTCATAGTCGGAGGCTTCGGCAAACAAGGCCTTGGCAAGGCTCACAGGAGCCAGGCCCTGATGTCCCAGCATCAGGCTAAGTAGCAGTGCAGCGCCAAGCAGGACTACGGCCAGCAAGGCACCTTTAATGGCGCCGGATGAGGGGGCTCTTAAGGTTATCGGGCCCCATTGCCAGATGGGAAAACGGGTGTGTTTCATGACGCCTCCTTCAGGTTTTGACCTCGGGCCATCAGGTACAGAAACGGCGCTCCCAGCAGGGCGACCATGATACCGGTCAGCAGCTCGGCCGGCGGCATCAATACCCGCGCCAACAGATCTGCCAGTAACACCATGGCGCCGCCTATCAAAGCGGCTCCCGGTAATAGCAGGCGGAAATTGAGCGTCAGATAACGTCTGGCCAGATGGGCACTGGCCAGGCCGACAAAGGCCAGCGGGCCGACAATGGCGGTGGCTGCGGCGCACAGCAAGGTGGCACCCAGCCAGGCGAGCAGCCCCTGCCAGCCTTGTGAGGCACCGAGCGCCTTGGCGGTATGATTATCCAGCAGCATCAGATTCAGCGCCGGCGCCAGCAGCCACAAGAGTACCGCGGCGGGCAGCAGATAGGGCCAGAGCGCATGAAACTCCGGCCAGCCCAGCCCGGACAGGGAGCCCGCCATCCAATACCTGAAACCATCGAATAGCTGCGGGTTCAGCAACACTCTGGCCTGGACATAGGCCCCGAGCACGGCGCTGATGGCGGCGCCGGCCAGGATCAGCCTGACCGCAGCGGATTGCCCCTGGGATTGCTGCGCCCTGGACATCATATACACCAAGGTACTGGCCAGCAGCGCCCCGGGCAAGGCCTGCCAGAAGAGACTCAAACCCGCTGTTGCGCTCCACAGCCCCAGAGTGACCAGAGAAGCGCTGGCGCCGGCATTAACGCCGAGCAGGCCGGGATCCGCCAAGGGGTTGCGGCACAGCGCCTGGATCACGCAACCGGCCATTGCCAATGCCATGCCGGCCAACATGCCGCACAGCAATCTTGGCAGCCTTGCCTGTAACACCAGCGACAGATGATCGTCTGCGGCCGGTTGCCAGAGCTTGCCCAGCATAGCCAGCGGTAGAGTGCGGGCGCCAAACAGCAGGTTGGCCAATACCAGCAGCGCCAGTATCGTCAGCAGCCCAAGCAGGGTTAAAGCGTTACGTCCAAGACGGCTCGGGGACTGGGTCGCTGCAGGTTGCAGAAAGATTTTTGGGTGTGTCATCCCGGCCTCCCGTTTTTATTCGATGGCGCGCCTGTATCCGCGTCTGGCTGTGTGTCAGACGGCCTGTTTTGGCGAGGGTTTTCTTTTTGCTTTGCCAGGGTTTGTTGCAGTTGCGGCACCAGCTTGGGGATAGCCCATTTAACGCTCAGCAGCGAGCCGTAGGAGCTGGCCATCACCAGCGCCGGGTCGGTTATTGCCAGATACCGACCGCGGCGCATGGCGGGCAGACGACGGATAACCGCCATGGCTTCCACCTCGGCTCTGGCCTTGTCCGAGCTGTACCAACTGAGCAGCAGCTCGGCATCGTCCAGCATGTCGGCGTGCTCCAGTCCTATGTGGGCGGCGAAGTGGCCTCGGCTGGCATTGAGCCCAAAAAGTTGTGGCGGCAATACAAAACCCAGCGCCAACAGCAGATCCACTCTGGGATCGCCTGTGACATAAACCGAGAGATTGCCAACTCGACTGGCGGCATTGATATAGGCCAGGCGCACGCCATTGAACTCAGGGTTTTCGGCGGCGACTTGGGCGATATAGGCCTGTTGCTGTCTCAAAAGCGCTTCGGCCTGCAGTTCTTTGCCGAGTGCCTTGGCTATCAGTTCCACCTGCTGCTTAACCGGTGTCAGCCAGGGTTTGTCCGGATAGGCGATGACGGGGGCCAGAGCGCTCAGCTGCAAAAAGCTTTCGCGGGTGATACCGGACTGGGGCGCCAGAATAAGATCCGGTTTCAACGCCAATAATCGCTCCACATCCAGCTCGGGGTAACTGCTGATGATGGCGGGCAGCGGCAGCTCTTGCGCTTCCAATGCCTGGCGAAACCAGGGCAGATAACCCTCTGCATCGCCGCCCCAGTAATGGGGTTCAATGGCGATGGGTACAACCCCTAAGGATAGGGTCCAGTCTTCGGCCCCGGCTCCCAGGGTCACCACTCGCTTGGGCGGCGACTCGATGCAGCTGGTCCCGTGGGCCGTGGTAATGCAAACCGGATAACCGTTTTGCAGCGGTGTTTGGGCTTTGGTTTGCTGAGGGTCATAACAGCCCGTCAGCCCCAGGCTCAAAAACACGATAAGCGCCAATAGGCGCCTTGCTTCACACAACATATTTGTTATTCGCCCCGCTGTGCGGGGCGCTCCTTATGATGGATAATTTCACGGCATAACGCGGCTCAGAAACGGTAGTCCAGGGTGACACTGAAGTTACGCGGCGCGCCATACTGGAATTGGTCATAGAAGCCGAGCTGGCTGTAATAGCTCTTGTCGAGGGCGTTATCCAGATTGGCCCTCAGGCTCAACTGTTCATTGAACTTGTATCTCGCCATCAACTTCACCAGGGTGTAGCTGCCTTGCTCCACTTCAACCTTTTTCCCGTCCGGTTTTGAGACTTGGCTATAGATGCGGCTCTGCCAGTTGACCCCGGCGCCCAGCTGCAATCCGTGAAGCCAGCCATCAAATTCATAAGTGGTAAAGAGTTTGAGCTGCCGCTCCGGGTTGGTGGTGTTGATTTTTTGCCCTTGGGGATTTTCGGTATCAAACTGGGTGTAGCCCAGGTAAAGATCCCAGTTGTCATTGATGGAACCGTTGACCTCAAACTCAAAGCCGCGAGTCTTGGTGCCGTCGACACTGCGGTAGATGGGGATAGTGCTGTTGGGTAGGCTTTCGCCGGTTCGCTCACCAACATTGTCCTGACGTATCTCAAAGGCGGCCAGTGACAAGTCCAGCGCCTCATCGAACAGGCTGGCCTTGATCCCGGCCTCATAGTTGCTGCCCTTGATGGGGTCCAGGTAACGGCCATCGGCCTGAACCTTATTTTGCGGAGTAAAAATGTCCGTGTAGTTGGCATACAGGGCATATTCGTCGCTCAGGGCATAGGTCAGTCCCAGGTAACCGGTGAACTCACCATCGACCTCATAGTCATGTTTGGCACCAAAGTTATCCTGATCTGTCTCCCAGTTATCCAGGCGGCCACCGAGTACCATGGACAGGGCATCGGTCAGCTCAAGCTGGGAAGCGACATAGACAGACTGTTGTTTGGTTTCACCCCAGGAGCCGTAAAGCACCTTATCGCTCCATTGCGGTTTTGGGTAATCAAAGCCGGGTTGGCGGAAGTCTCCCAAAGGTGGCCTGGCGCCGAGTGCGCCATAGTAGGGATTGGCAAAATCCTGTTTTTGTTGATTGGCACCGGCCACCAGTTGGTGGTTGCGGCCAAAGGCGTTGAAGTTGCCGCTCAGCTTGAGATCAAAGGTGTGCTGAGTGCGGCTGCCGTCGATAAAGGCCAAAGAGCCGGGGACCATGCCCTCATTGGTGACGGGATCCGGATTTTTCATGGGCCAGAGCACATCAAACTCCAGGCTGTTGTCACCATAGATATAGCTGCCTTTAAGGGTCCAGTCTGAACTGAAATGATGCTCCAGAGTCACAAAGCCGTTGAGCGCATCTGTTTTGGCGGAGGCCCAACTGGGGGCGGTGGATACATGGCGGTCGTAATTGGTGCGGTTGCCGTCACTGTCAAACAGCGGCAAGCCGCCGGACATGGTGCCTTCCGGCCTGGTATGCTGGAAGTCACTGCCCAGGGTCAGCAGAGTATTGGCTCCCAGATCCGCTTCCAGGATGCCATACAGGGTTTGCCGCTGCTGTTCATATCTGTGTTGCCAGTTTTCCCTGTCCTGATAGGCCAGTACCACCCGGCCACGGATGCTGGCATCCTGATTGAGGCCGCCGGAGAGGTCGACCACGCCGCGCAGCATGTCCCAGGAGCCGCTGCTCAGGCTAACGCTGCCCTGAAACTCGGCAGTGGGCCGTTTTCGCACCAAATTGATGGCGGCGGAAGGGCTACCGGCACCCAGCATCAAGCCGGTGGCGCCGCGCACTACTTCAATGCGCTCGTAAAGGGCGCTGTCCATCAGGTTGTCGCCATAGTTGAAGCGGGTGTCATAGGTGGTTGCCACGCCATCATAGAGAATGCTGCTGACCGAGATCCCGCGGGCGCTGATGGAGTATCTGTCGTTGTCCGAGGGGCGGGCGTTGATCCCGGCGACACTGGTCATAACATCTATGACAGAGTTGAGCTGCTGATCTTCAATGGCCTTGGCGGTAACGGCTGTGACAGACTGCGGCGTCTCGAGAAACGACAGCTTCATGCCTGTGGCCGTGCTCATGTCACTTGCCTTGTAGCTTGCGGTTTTGTCTTTGGCACCGACGATTGTCAGTACCTCCATCTCTTTCTCCTGTGTCTCGCTCTTGTCGGCGGCGAACGCCGGGGCGCTCAATAGCACAGAGCAGAGAAGGGCGATGGGGGTCGGCTTAAAGCCATTAAGGGTTTGCATATTAATATCCATTTTCCTGTTACTTCCTGGAAGGTTTACAAGACCGGGTCAGCAAGACGCTCGGCCTGGGTTGATGTCATGCCAAAACTGTGGCTGACGGCAAAGGGGTGCAGTGGATTGTCGATATCTCCGGCAAAGCGCAGGTTCTTCTCCCTGTCTTCGAGATCTATCATCTGCTGGTTGTTATTGAGCTGGATCCGGTTCAGGCAGGTGCGGACAAAGGTCGGCTGGAACAGATCGTAGCGGTGATACTTATCGGCAAACTGGGGGTGGGAGGCCTGATAATCACGTACCTTTCCGGCCACCAGGCTCCAGAAACCCTGTTCACTTAGGCTGGTGTGGCTATCGAGCAGCGGCGCCATAAAGCGGAAGATACAGTCGAAAATATCCAGCAGTATGTAGTTGAGCTTCATCTCCTCTTCGAGTGAGACCGCCAGTTGCGCCACTCGTCCCGGCAGCGGCGCACTGCCGTTGAGAATTGCGACTTCTTCGCCTATGTCCTTCATCAATATGGTGACAGGCACCTTGTCATCCAGCACCAGAATAAGGTTCTCGCCATGGGGCATAAACACCAGATCGTAGGCAAAGAAGGCGTGCAGCAAGGGGGTAAGGTAGAGATCCAGCAGCCGGCTCATCCAGTCGTGGGCGCTCAGGGGGGAAGCCTCGATAAGCGCCGCCAGCAGGCTCTGCTGCTGATTGTCCTGGTGCAGCAGGGCCGCCAGGGTCATCAGTTGCTGTCCGGGTTTTACTAAAGGCTCGCCCTGGAAGCTGAGAGCATAAGGGCTTTCACGCCACAGTGCCGAGAGCATCTTCTTGTAGGGGGTGTCTTTCTCCAGCGCCTGCTCATAGTATCTGTGGTGATAGCCTATGGCGGCGATTTCCCTAAGCAGCACAAATCTTTGATTGGCAAAGAAAGGGTCGCTGTCGATAAGCTCGGCGACAAAGGCGTTGATCTCCGGGGTTCGGCTCATGTAGTAGGGCGATAAACCCCGCATAAAGCCCATATTGAGAATCGACAGCGCCGTCTTCACGTAACAGCGCTTGGGTTGGCTCAGGTTGAAGAAGGTGCGGATGGATTGCTGCACCTGATATTCATCACGGCCTTGTCCCAGGTGAATGAGGCGATCGCGGGCCAGATCGGCGGCAAATATGCGGCTGATCTTTTCGCGCCACTGCCATGGATGAACGGGCATCAGAAAATAATCGTCCGGGTTTTTGCCCTGTTGCCGGATCTTCTGCTCAAATCTGAGCAACAAAGCATCGCCCAACTCATCTTGCAGCAGTTGGCGATAGTCGAGCCCTGCTATCAGCGCCAGGCTGGTATGTTCACTGCTGACCGCCAGCCACTCGAGTTGCAACGGTTGGCCGCTCTCCGGCGTAAAGGCCCGCCAGTCATCGACATCAAAACCTATGCGGCCGTTGTTGGCGACAAACACAGGATGGCCTTCGGTCATGGCCGCTTCTATCTGCTGATAGTCGCAATCCACCAGCTCCTGCACCGGCTTTGCCTGCCACAGAAGTTTGAAGGCCTTGCTGTAGAGGGTGCTGGTGATCTCTTCAAGATAAGTGGGCAGCAATGCATCGCTTATGCCGAGTCTCTCCTTGAGGGCGATGATAAGCAGCATGGCGTCCGGCTGTTGCTGCTCGCCATCTTTGAAACACTCGATGGAATCCGGCGCTATCTGCAGGTGATCCAGCTGATAATGGTGACCGCTGAAGCGGTAGCAGAGCTGACCATCCCGGCTATCCAGCTTGAGCTGCCAACAGGCCTCTTGCTCTGCCTCTGCTGGCAACAACAGCTCTGGCGCTATTAGCTTTTCATGACTGAATTCACTGAGAATTTTCGCCAGCAGATGGCGGCTCGCCTGATTCCAGATAGCAGGCGTCAGATGGCTGAGACGGGTCTGTTCGATAATGGATGCTGTCATTGTGTGGCTCCTGTTGCCAGTGCGGCACTGAACCCAGGCAGGGTGCAAAAACCCAGCATGGCTTGTTTGTTTTCGAGTTGAATGGCGTGGCTGTAGCAGATGCCTACCGCACGGTTCAGCGGGTGAATCTTTTGGTTGTTGATATCCGGCTCTACCACCAGGCGGGCAAAGCCCAGATGCTGCAGTATCAGAGACACCACAGCCGTGATGGCCTGGCGGCTGAAACCGCGCTGCGGCTTAGTGGGAGGAGCCAGCAGCAAATGCATGCCGCAATCGCCGTGTTGGCAATCAAAGTGTTGGCCCACTTCATCAAAGCGGGGATCGTACAGCTCGGTATAGAGCACAGGCTCAGCGCCGCGATAGGCCATCAGGCCAAACTTATCTGCAGTGGGGGCGAGCTCAACGCGGCGCTCGGTGGGCGTTAAGGATTGCATGCCCCAGAAGGCGGCATAGTCGCGGCCGAGCCAGTCGCTCAGGGTGTCAAAGTGTTCGCTTTCCCGATAGGCACAAAAATCAAAGTCGTTGACCTTAAGGCGCTTGCCCGGCGCAAAGCCGTATCTGGCGCTGAAGCCGGCCGTGTCGGCAGCCGGATTAACTGCTGTTTGAGAGGCCATCAGCTGGCCTCCCGCTGCAACGCTTGATTGCTGCTTTGCCGGCGTTTGGGCGCACTGGCGTCTTGCTTGGGAATACCAAAGCTTTGGAAGGCAATTTGCTGCTCTATCTCGTAAGGTGCTTTGCCCAGGATCTGCCGCAATATGGTGGCGTTGCGATAGCAGCCCATTCCCAGATCCGGCGAACACAGCCCGTGGGTGTGCAGCCCCAGGTTCTGAACGAAAATTCGTCCGGCTTTGTCTATGTGATAATGACGCTGGACATCTGGCTCGCCCTTTTGATCGAACAGCAGCTGCGAGTGGAGCGGCTCGAGGAAGTCCGGCAGTCGGTAGCAGTAGCCGGTGGCCATCACCAGTGCCGAACTGGTCAGCTCAAACTCCTGCTCAAGTTCTGTATGTCTGCAACCCAGCAGCAGTTGCTGTCCGTCGCTGTGAACGCTTTGCAGTGCCGTGTTGGTCAGCAGCTGTACATCAAAATCACAGTGCAGGCGTTTTTGGTAAAGCAGATCATAGATGCTGTTGATCAGATCGGCGTTGATCCCCTTATAGAGGCTCTTCTGTGAGCCGATAAGTTCGCGGCGCTGCGCCTCGGGCAGGGCGTGGAAATAGTCGATATATTCCGGCGAGGTCATTTCCAGTGTCAGCTTGGTGTACTCAAGCGGGAAGAATCTTGGCGAGCGGGTGAGCCAGCGCAGGCGATAACCGTATTTGTCGATATCCAGCAGCAGATCTTCGAAGATCTCTGCCGCGCTCTGGCCACTGCCGACTATGGTGATGTCATTTTGGCTCTGCAGCGCCTGTTTACGGTGCAAATAGTTGGCCGAGTGCAGTACTCGCTTGTCGGCGCCGGGGCAGAAGTGGGGCATCCAGGGCTGGGTACCGGTCCCCAGCACCAGGTGACGGGCGCGCAGGCTCTGCTCTTGGCCACTGACTCTGTCCTGCCCCCTGACCAGATAGGTATTGGTTTCGGCATCGAAACTGACCCGGGTGACCTTGAAATTGAATTTAAGGTTACTCAGCTCGGCGCAGACCCATTGGCAGTAGAGATTATATTCCTGCCGCGGCAGGAAGAAGCTTTCGCGAATATAGAAACTGTAGAGTCGGCCGGTTTGTTTGGCGAAGTTCAAATAGCTGTAGCGGCTGGTGGGATCGGCCATGGTCACCAGATCCGACATGACAGGGGTCTGCAATCTGGACGATTCCAGCAACATGCCGGGATGCCAGTCGAAACCGGCGCCGGCATCGACAAACAGACACTCAAGACCGTCAAGCGGCTCGGCCAGGGCCGCCAGGCTCAGGTTAAAGGGGCCTATCCCTATGCCCAGGATATCGTAGACTTTGGTTTGCATCAGTTCCTCCTCAGGCGCTGCAAAGCGCGCTGGTCTTGTAGTGACGGGCCTGCTCGCGACCGATTTTGCAGATGTCGGTCAATACGGCTTCGATATCCTCGAGACGGGTGTGAGGGTTGAGCAGGGTAAACTTGAGATATTGGCTGCCGGCCACTTTGGTTGCTGCAATCATGGCGCGGCCTTCGCGGGCCAGGCGGGCACGGATATGGCGATTGCATTCATCCAATTCGGCGCTGCCGAGCGCCGGGTCGTTGAAGCGAAACACCAGGGTAGTCAGCGACGGGCGCTGCGCCGTCTGCAGCTCGGGGAAACGGCTAAAGCTTTCATAAAGCTCGGCTGTGGTGGCAATCAGGGTGTCGAACATTTCGCCTATGGCATCCGGCCCGGCGGCTCTCAGGCTCAGCCATAGCTTAAGTGCATCAAACCTGCGGGTGGTCTGCAGGCTCTTATTGACCAGATCCGGCACTCCGGCCTGGGCCTGGGACTCAGGGTTGAGGTAATCGGCATGGTAGGTGAGGTAACCGAGCACGCCTTTGTCCTTGACCAACAGCGCCGAGCAGCACACGGGCTGGAAGAAGGACTTATGGAAATCCAGGCTGACAGAGTCGGCCAACTCTATGCCTTCGAGGCGTTGGCGCTGAGTGCGTGACAGCAACAAGGCGCCGCCGTAGGCCGCATCCACATGCAGATAACAGCCGAACTCGCGGCAAAGGGCGGCGATGGGCGCTATGGGATCTATGGCGCCAAAGTCAGTGGTCCCAGCGGTAGCGACCACGGCGATGGGGATCAGTCCTGCCGCTTTGAGCTGCCTGAGTTTGCCCGCCAGAGCCTTGGGATCCATGCGCCGATTGGCATCACAACCGACACTCACCACCGCCTCGTGTCCCAACCCTAAAAGTGCGGCCGCCTTTTGAATGCTGAAATGGCTGAATTCAGAGCAGAGAATGCGGTAGCGGCGGGCATTGGCAGCCAGGCCGGCCAGAACATTGCCTCTGTGACCCGGCTCAAGGCTGCCGGCCAACTCTCTGGCAAGCAGCAGCGCCATCAGGTTGGACTGGGTGCCGCCGGTAGTGAAGACACCGTCGGCAAATCCCTGATATCCCACGCGCTCGCAGGCCCAGTCGATAACCTTCTGTTCAATCAGAGTCCCGCCGGCGCTCTGATCCCAGGTTTCCACCGCGGTATTGATGGCTGAACTCAACTGCTCGGCCAACAAGGATGTGAGCATTACAGGGCAGTTGAGGTGGGCCAGATAATCAGGGTGTTGGAAGTAGATGGCGTGGCTGAGATAGAGCGTGTCCAGCTCGGCCAGAACTTGCTTCATGTCCCCGAGGGGGCGGTCGAGATTGATATCGGAAAATGCGTTTTGCAGCTCTTCGGGGCGAATGCCACTGCTGGGGCCATCCAGCCGTTCAAGGCGGTGTTTCAGGGTATCCATGCCCAGTTGCATCAAGCGGGAGTAGTGGTGTTCGGGTGCGATACCAAAGAGTTCAGTGTGGGGAGCGAACGGCAGGTGGCCGGCGGCATCATAGCTCGGGTCATTGCTCGCCTGTTCAGGCTCCATGCTGGGGTGGGTCACTTTTGCCTCCTTTGCGACTGACATGAGGTCAGTCATCAATGACAAGTCACCCAGGGATAAGGAACTACTTCGGCCTTTCCCTGGGCCATTCCTTTTTTGCTGTCATCCATTTCTCGACGACAGCGGCGACAAATTAGCATGCACTCAAATACAAATGCAAATGATTCTCAATTGATTTGTGTAAAGATGTAACTGGTCTGATTAGAAGCCTGTACCGATAACCACAAATTGGTCGGACAAAGACAGCATTTACAGCATTGGGAGCGACTGATTTGAGAGTGGCTGAGTTGAGAGCGATTTGCTCAAGAGTGATGGAATTCCCATTGGCTCCGCCGGAGGTGAGGTAAAGGACGGGAGTCGAATACGGTGGATCAAGCTTGCTCAATGCCTCTTAACTGGGCCGACTAAATTCCCCAACATAGGCACGAATGGAGAATTAACTCACTGCCATATAAGCACTAAACTGAGTATATTCATCACAAGAGGAATTTTTGAGGAGCAGGGGATGAAAGCCACAGCCGGTCGTCCTAAAGGCCATTCAGGGGCCAGGGATGCTTTGATAGAAGCCGCGCGCAGTTGCTTTACCCTGAAGGGGTATGAGCGGGTTTCCACCCGAGAGTTGGCGCGCAAGGCGGGAGTGGATGCGGCGATGATCCGTTATTACTTCGGCTCCAAGGCAGGCCTGTTTGAGGCCATGGTCAGAGACACAATCGCTCCAGTGCTGGAAGCTTTCAAACATTACAATGCCGCGCAAAGTCATCAATCTGCCAGTGAGGGCTCTGCAAACAACCCTGAGCCCAGCAATAGCCGCCTTGAGCTTGGTAATAACAGCCTTGAGCCCAGCAAGATGAGTCTTGATTCGAGCAAGAAAAGACCCGAGCCAGGTTTTGGCGGGCCATTTGAGCTGATGCAGGTCTATTACCGCGCCATGGCTGCCAACCCGGCCTTGCCCGGGCTTATCATCCAGGTGTTGAATCACAGAGAAGGCAGTGAAGCCTTCGATGCCCTTGCCAGCGTATTCAGTGACATGCTCAGCCGCTCGAGGCTGTGGATCCGCCAGCTCGGGCAAGATCAAGGCCTTAATCCCAACCTGGACCCTACCTTGGCGCGGCTGAGTTTTGTCAGCCTGATGGTGTTTCCGCTGATCGCCCCGGCCCATCTGATGCGGGACTTCGGCGTCGAATTGAACGAAACCTGGCTCAAACAGCTGGCAGAGCACAATGCCAAAGTCCTGCATCAAGGCTTATTGCGCCAGGATATTGCCGCCAACCCGGGCAGTGAGGAACCCCAATGAACAAGATATCCCTGATACTGACAGCGACACTATTGCTGTTGCAAGCTTGTGGCGACAACGGCGAAAGCCGCGCCATGGGCACTCTGGAGCGGGATCGTATCCAGCTTTCAGCCCCCGTTGCCGAGCAGATAGCCGATATCCATGTGGCCGAGGGTGACAAGGTCGAGGCAGGGCAGTTGTTGCTGCAATTGGACAGCCGCAGCGCGGCAGCCAGAGTGGCACAGCGCCGCGCCGAACTGGCTGAGGCCGGCGCCAGGCTTGATGAGCTGCAACAAGGTGCCAGGGTAGAAGAGCGGCGGGCGGCCAGAGCCGCCATAGAGGCGGCAACGGCAGCCGCGACCGAAGCCAGACTCAGATATCAGCGTACCCGCGAGCTGTTTGCCGCCAAAGTGGTGGGGCAGGCGGAGCTGGATGCGGCCATCGCCGAGCGGGATCACACCAAGGCCTTGGTCGAGCAGGCCAATGAACAATGGCTGCAACTGGAAAACGGTACCCGCAGCGAACAACTGGCCCAGGCCGAAGCCAGAGTGGCAGCCGCAGCGGCGGCGCTCAAGGCCGAGGAGAAAGCCTTGGACGACCTCAGTCTCAGGGCGCCGCTGGCATCAGAGGTGGACATATTGCCCTGGAAGAGGGGCGATCGAGTGGCTCAGGGCACTCAACTTGTCGCGCTTTTGGCACTGGATAAACCCTATGCCAGAGTCTATTTGCCGCAAACGGCCATCAGTAAGCTTTCCCGCGGCGACAAGCTGGAGGTCTGGGTCGATGGGGTGGAACAGCCGCTCAAAGGCACTGTCAGAAATATCCGTTCCCAACCGGCATTTACCCCGTTTTATGCCCTTAATGAGCGCGATCGTGCCAGGTTGATGTATCTGACGGATATCGATGTCGAGGGCGCCGAGTCTCTGCCCTCAGGGCTGGCGCTGGAGGTACGACTGCCATGACTCAGTCAGCTGATGCCGGTGCTTCTTCGGCCACTCAAGCCACCTTGTCCATTGAAGCTCCCCTGGCCATTGAAGCTCATGGGCTGACCCGGCGCTTTGGTGAGTTGACCGCGGTGGATAATCTAAGTCTTGCTATTCCCCGTGGGAGTATTTACGGCTTTCTCGGTCCCAACGGTTGCGGCAAGTCCACTGCGATCCGGCTGCTTACCGGCCTGTTGTTGCCGGATGCCGGTGAGGTGACCGTATTGGGAGAGCCGCTTGCCGGTAACGAAGAGGCGCTCAAGCAACGTATAGGTTATATGACCCAGAAGTTTTCCCTCTACGATAATCTGTCTGTGCTGGAGAACCTCAGATTTGTCGCCAGTATTTATGGCCTGTTCGGCCGCCGCGGCAAGGCGCGCATTGAAGAGCTACTGCATCTGTATAGCCTGGAGGGCAGGGAGTCTCAGTTGGCCGGCTCCATGAGTGGTGGTCAGAAGCAGCGTCTGGCACTGGCCTGCGCCACACTGCACTCCCCCGAGCTGTTGTTTCTCGATGAACCCACCTCGGCGGTCGATCCGGAAAACCGCCGCGAGTTTTGGGAGCGGCTGTTCGATCTCTGCGCCGCCGGGACCACTATTTTGGTTTCAACCCACTACATGGACGAGGCGGAGCGCTGCCATGCATTGGCAATCCTGGAGCGTGGCGCCAAGCGGGCCGATGGCTCCCCGGCCGAATTGATGCAGCAGATGGGCGCCAGCGTGGTGGAAGTGAGCGGTGAGCAGCTAAGGGCGCTCAAACAGCAGCTGGTGGCCTTACCTGAGGTTGTTTCTGCCGCTCAGGTAGGCACCCGGCTCAGGGTGTTGGTGCGGCGTGATGCCACAGATCCCATCGCCTTTCTCAGCCCCTATTGTGATGGGCGCAAGCTCGCCATGGCGCGCCCCAGTCTCGAAGATGTGTTTGTATCCTGCACCGGAGGTCGACATGTGGGCTAGGATATTGGCAATCATGCTCAAGGAGCTCAGGCAGCTGTCGCGGGATAGGATGACCTTCGGCATGATAGTGATGATCCCTCTGGTGCAGCTGCTGCTGTTTGGCTACGCCATCAATACCGATGCCAGGCATCTGCCCGCCGGCTTGGTGGATATGTCCGCCAGCAGCTACAGCCGGGCCTTGGTGCAGGCGGTAAAGGCCACCCAAGTGGTGGACTTCAAGGCAAAATACGCCTCTATCGAACAGGCCGAGGCGGCCATCACCTCGGGAGAAGTGCGCGCCGTGCTCTATTTGCCGGCAGATCTCAATGCCCGTCTGGTGAATCATCCAGCCTTCGACCATCGTCAAAGCGACAGCCAGCTTACCCGGCCCGTGGCCCAGTGGCTGGTGGATGGCTCGGATACGGTTATCGCCGCCGCGATTCGTAGCCTGAGAAGCATGCCGCTGGATGAAGTGGCCGGTTTCAGCAGCCAAAGCCGGGTGCCAAGCTTTGAGGTGGTGCAGTATTTCAACCCGGAGCAGCGCACTGTGGTTAACATAGTGCCCGGCTTGCTGGCGGTGATTTTGACCATGACAATGATCATGTTCACCTCTGCCGCCATTGTCAGGGAAAGAGAGCAGGGCAATATGGAGTTTCTGATCACCACCCCGGTCAAACCCATGGAGCTGATGGTGGGGAAAATCATCCCCTATGTGCTGGTGGGGCTTATTCAGGTGAGTATTATCCTCAGCGTGGGCCACTTCCTGTTCGGTGTGCCTGTGCGCGGCGGTCTTGACAGCTTGTTGCTGGCCTCTTTGCTGTTTATCTTTGCCAGCCTCAGCCTGGGCCTGGTGATCAGCACTATTGCCAAGACCCAATTGCAGGCGATGCAACTGACGGTATTTATCCTGTTGCCCTCTATTCTGTTGTCAGGCTTTATGTTTCCTTACGAAGCTATGCCAATTGCGGCGCAGTGGATAGCCGAAGCGCTGCCGGCGACCCACTTTATGCGTATGGTGCGCGCCATAGTCCTGCGTGAGGCCGATATCCTGATGTTGGCTAAAGATGCCTTTTGGCTGGGGGCGTTCACCCTGGGAGGCGTGTTGCTCGCTTCATTGAGGTTCCGCAAGCGTTTGGGATGAGCGCTGTGGTTCAGCGCTCTTCATCTCTGAGGGTCAGCACTTCATAGCCGGTATCTGTCACCAGTATGGTGTGCTCCCACTGGGCCGAGAGTTTTTTATCCCGGGTCATTACTGTCCAGCCATCTTTCTTGGTCTTTATTTTGGCGCCGCCCTGGTTGATCATCGGCTCTATGGTAAAACACATACCGGCTCGCAGTTCCAGGCCGCTGGCAGCGCGGCCATAGTGCAGCACCTGGGGCTCTTCGTGCATCTCGCGCCCTATGCCATGACCACAGTATTCCCTGACCACACTGTAGCCCTGGGATTCGGCATACTGTTGAATCGCATGGCCAATATCCCCGAGGCGGGCACCGGGTCTGACCATCTTGATTCCTCGCCACATGGCTTCATAAGTGGCTTGTACCAGGCGTTTGGCCAAAGGCGATGCCTGTGGCATCAGGTACATCTTGCTGGAGTCGGCAATAAAACCATCTTTTTCGAGGGTAATATCCAGATTGACAATATCGTTGGCCTTCAGCAACTGCTGCTCCGACGGAACCCCGTGACACACGACTTCATTGACCGAACTGTTGAGCACATAGGCATAGCCGTATTGGCCCTTGCTGGCCGGACGCGCCTTAAGCTCGTTGACGATAAAGTCTTCTACTCTGTCGTTGATGGCCATGGTCGAAATGCCGGGAACAACAAAGCCGTCCAACATGGCAAATACCTTGGCAAGCAGGGCGCCTGAGCGGCGCATCAGCTCGGCTTCAGCCGCAGTTTTTAAATGAATTTTTCTTTTTTGATCAAGCATTTTGCGCTCCAGGTACCTTGATGGCTTCCCGCTGATACAGCTCGGCCATCAGCTCATTGAAACTCCGGTCGGGGTTAAGCTCGGCCAGCATGCCCATCTTGATCCAAAATTCCGCCTGGGCGTTGATGGAGCGCGCCATCAGGCCGCTGGCCTTACGCAGCTCCTCATGGAGTTCATCGGATATCTTGATAATTCCCATATGCTAAAAATACACTTTATATATAAAACATATATGAATCGTATACTTTATGGCGGTGAAAGAAAAGCATGTTGGTTGAAAGATTGCGGCGCCTTAAGAAAGTGTGGCGTTGTCAGAAAAGGGTTTAAGGCAGTTCTTTGGGCAAGCATAAGCAGCCTTGGCTCTCTTTTGCAGGGGCAAGCTGATGGGCGGCTATGATGTTAAAAAGCCTGCTTGGGGAAGCAGGCTTGAGACTGAGCTCGAGGGTTAAGGTGAAGCTAGAGAACCGTTTGCTGCTCGTATTCAGTTAGGCTGAAAGCGAGAGATGGTTTATAACAGCTTTGGTTTATAACGACGGCTTGGGTCTTAGCCGTTTTGCTTAGAATGCTTTTGTTCAAAGGCAAGCGAGGCTTAAGGAAGGTGCAAGCAAGTCCCATGTGTGCTCTGCGTTGGCTTACGGACCTGGATGCAAGGCGTGGTTCGTAGCAAATGGCCTAGTCCTTTGCAAGAAGCACAACACAGCAGGCAGGCCTGTAAGCCACGCCCTTCGGGGCTTCACAGCAACCGGCTTTCTGCGTTATCCGACTTCGACAGGCCCCGGCATGCCTTCAGTCAGATGCCTTGAACGCCAATTGCTGTGCAAGCCGCTTTCTACAAAAGAGAAGGCCACGAGTACTTGTTCGCACCTTCCCTAATTTGTTGCCAGCGGCAGATGGGCCTTGCTGCCCCAGTCGGCCCAGGAGCCATCGTAGAGTATCAGGGCATCGAGGCGTACCTGATAGGCCGCCAGGATCAAAATACAGGCGGTGATCCCTGAGCCGCAACTGAAGATCAAAGGTTTGCCGCTGCGTCTGGCGTCCATGGCACCCAGATGCAGAAAAATCTGCTCCAGTGCTGGCTGAGGTTTCAGGCTGTCGCCATCCAGCACTTCGGCAAACGGCAGATTCACGGCGCCGGGAATATGGCCGCTGCGCACCCCTTCTCTGGGTTCGGGACTCTGGCCGAGAAAGCGTGAGCTGGCTCTGGCATCCAGTATCATGGCCTGCTTGCCTGCCAGGGTATCCAATACCTGGAGGGCGTTACAGACCTTTTCCGCTTGATATTGCCCACAGGCGTTACCGCGCTGAAACTCGGTCGCCGGTTTGTCGGCGCAGGGGCGCTGCTCTTTGAGCCATTTTGGCAGACCGCCGTCGAGAACAAACACCTGCTCAAAGCCCATGACCTTGAAACACCACCAGCCCCGGGGCGATGAGTAGATGCCCTGATTGTCATAGATGACGACAGTGCAGTCCTGGTCGATGCCTAGCCGCTGCACCAGCTCGGTAAACTGGGCCTGACTCGGCAGGGCGTGTAACTCACTGGACTGCAGATCTGTGCACTCCCGCTCCAGATCCAGCCGCCGGGCACCGGCAATAAAGCAGGGCTCATCGTAGACTATCGGCTCGCGGCCTATCACCTTGTCCATGCTGGCATCCAAAATGACCAACTTGGGATCAGAAAGATGAGCGGCCAACCACTCGCTGCTTACCAGTGCAGATTGCATCTCGACTCCTTAAGCTCGGTAACGGCACCAAGCAATGAAACTTGGCCCAAATTACTGGAGCGCTACGGATTTCTCAAGCTGTTATTGCCACAGAACCTCTATAGGCGATTATTCTCAATAGTTATTGGCATGCGGTTTGGATTGCAGCCTCGGCAGCACTTTGCAGGCTGGCATCAATAATGGCCTCAAACTGTGGCTGTTGTCCGGCGGGCAACAGCTCCCTTAGCATTTCCCGGCGCTTCTCTTCGCCGAGCAGGCGTTCGGCCAGCCAGGCACACAGATACATGGCCGACAGGCAGCCACCGGCGGTAGCTATGTTGCCTCTTATCACCAAAGGTTCATCCAGTACTTCGGCACCTGTCTTTTGCAATGCCGTTTTGGCATCCGGATGCGTGGTGGCCGCGCGGCAATCCAGTAACCCCAATCTTTGCAGGATAAAGGAACCGGCGCAGATAGAGCCGAGCAGTTGCTTGTTGGGATCCAACTCAAAAGTATTGATAAAGTCCGGGTCTTGCAGCGCCAGCGGGATCCCCTGTTTGCCGCTGATAAACAGCACGGCATCAGCCTGGTTGGCTTCGCGAATATGGCCCTGCATCTCAATCTCAAGACCCAATGCCGATTTGTGACTTTTGTTGCTGCCGAGCAGCTTGACCTGCCAATCATTCTGGATGCGGCCCACTATGTCCCACATCAAAAACAGATCGATATCGGTAAATTCATCGAAAGCCACTATGGCGATAGTGGGTTTCTTGTCCGCCGCACTATAGCTGGCGCTCGGAGTTTGGGCGTTTGGTGAAGTATAAACAGACATACAGCCTCCTTGTCTGGTATCAGTTTGACAATTGGATTCTTCAGGAATGTTATTCAATGCTAATGCAAGCCGGGATTCAGTCTCTGAACTCTTCGTCATAGGCCAGGCCGCTGACATCGGCCAGCTCTTTACCCAGCTCCTGCATTGCGGCCTTGCCCTTACGTTTCAGCAGGGTCACTCTCTGACCATCCTTGAGCATCAAGATCAAGTCCCAGTATCTGGGTTCGCCGAAATGGGGGCAGAGGCAAAATCCGCTGATTTCGGCCAGTGGCACCTTGAGTTGCCCTATGGGGTAGATACTGCGAATACTGTGCACCAGCACACAGGTATCTTTGTCTATCAAGATTTTATGGCGACAGAACAACGCGTGCCAGCCGAGTGTTGCCCCCATGGCCCAACCGAGCAGCAATTCAGGGTTAAGCCCGAAATACACCTGTGCCAGAGTCAGCGCCGCCAGCGGCAGGCCGATTAACCAGGTCCAGCGGCCAAACACCAACTCGGCCCTTTGTGAGGAGTACTTGTTCCAGTGCGCCATGGCTCAGCTCCCTAAGCGTGTCAGTAGCAGTCCGAGCAGGGCAAAAAGCGGCAGCGGCAGTGCCAGTTTCCACATCAGGTGTTGCTCCCAAATGGGTCGGTACTGACTGATGGATTGGCCAGTTTGAGTCGCGGCTTTCAGAGGCTTGGTTTCGGTATGGGGGGATTTTGCGGCCTGGCTCTCGGCCTCCGGCGGCGCCAAGTCGCTTGGAGCTGCGTCAAAGGGCACGGCTTTCAACTCGGGCCAGGCAGTGACTTTTTCATAAACTTCAAGTTCATAGACTGCAAGCGGGCTGGCGCAGCCGCGCAAAAAGCCTATCAATGCCAGCGCTTCAGCCATATCTGTCAGGGTGTGGCGCTGTCCGAGCAGCACCAGCTGTACCCCATTGGGCGTTTGCGCCAGTGGGGTAATATGAATAGAGAGTTGACTGTAGGGCAGGGTTTTACGGGGCTTGGCTTTTATACGCCACCAGCCAGTGTATTCTTTAATCTCAGCGCTTTTAGGGTCAAACAGCCAACGCCTTCTCACCCCCAAACAGCCAATTGCCAGGGTTAACAACAGCAAGGCCGAGACGGCATGAAATACCTGTGATTTACCTGTCAGCACCACAGCCATTAAACTTGAGGCCGACAGGGGAACCAGCATGATAAAGCCCCAGATTGTAGCCAGGGTTTGCTGTCTGCCAATAAAGTAGGCTCGTCCATCGGCATCCAGCTTTAAGTGCCAACGAGCGCCGCGGGGCAGAGCGCGATATTTTTTGTTTAACTCATCTTCCTTGGACATCAATCAGTTATCCTTTTTGCTGAAGTATCAAGCGCCAGATGCAAAATAGGGAAGGGCTTACCCATGGCATCGAGTGCCGAGCGGGAGATTTGTTTAAAGCCTTGATGGCGGTAGAATCCGACCGCCTGTGGGTTTTGCTCATTGACATCGACCAAGTTGGCGCCGAGGTCTTCGATGGCATGCTTGAGCAGGGCACTGCCTACGCCTTGGCCGCGAGCCCGGCTGTGAACAAACAGCATCTCTATCTTGTTGTCTGCTACGCCCAGAAAGCCGACAATGGCTTTGGCCTCATCTCGTATACATCTGAGCGTCACCGCCGGGAAGGCCTTATCGAGGATCAGCGGCTTGAAAAAGGCGATATCAGCTTCGCTGATAAAGTCGTGGGTGGCGCGCACTGAATCTTCCCAGACTTGCAGCAGCTCAGCAAAGTCGGCACTGGATGGGGTTTCAATGTTCATATCTTGTGGTTTTCCAATCCTGGGTCGGGTTGTGGTGCTCTTTGAAAGCCAGGCCGAGCAGGATGCGCTCATCGTTCCCCGGCGCTTCCTGCAGTTGCATGGTTTATATCCATGGGCTTAATTAGGCTCTGGTTAGCGCTACTCAGCCCCTGAGGTTATTGCCCGGCTTGCACCATTTGCAGAATTTTGCGGGCCTTCTCAAAGTGATCCAGTTTGTGGGTCTGGATCCACCAGGTAGCGGCCTCCATGAGCAACTCGGGATCATCATTCTTGTTGGCAAAGAAGGCATAGAAGGAGACGCCAACATTTTCGCCCTTCTGAGCGATTTTTTGCTGGCAGACATGGATAACTTTTTGTCGCAGGCTGGCACGCATCTCGATTGTTCCCTCAATCTGAAAAGTCATTTTTAGGTGTTTTGCTGTTGCAACTGAGCTTGTTGCGCCTTGGTCAGTTTACTGACAACCAGGGCGTAGGATGCCTCAATCAGGTCACGGAGCATATCCTCGCTGACCTCACCATTCAAGGTTAGCGTGAACCAATGCTGCTTATTCATGTAATAGCCGGGCACTATCGCCTCAAAGCTATCGATCAGTGCCAGCACGTCGGCAGGTTTGGCCTTGAGTGTCACCCTAGGGGGCGTTTCCTGCTCGGCCAGCAGAGCAAACATCTTACCCATCACCTTATAGACTCTGGCCTCAGGACCAAAAGGATAGTCGGCAGTGGCGTTGGGGCATTGCTGTAACAGTTTCTTGAGTTGTGTCAGTGTCATGGCGTTCTCTGTCATTTTGGGGGAGTATAATAATACCGGCTTCAGTCGACGTTTTGTTGATAACCGAACAGGACAAGCGTATCGGTCCCAAATTGGCAAGGGAGCTGACCTAGGGTTTTCAGTTCCGTGCTCAGCTCTGAAAATAAATCTGTCATCTCGTTTGCTCCCCAAGCCGATATTCTGGCTGGACGTTTTACTTTCAACTTGTCTATCTCGTTGTAGCTGACTGAACATCTGACATAAGTAAAGTGTGTCGCACCCAGCTCAGATAGAATCAGATCGGCGCGTTCGACATCCAGTGGAAAGTCTTCATCCTGCAGGCGTTTGAGCTGTAGATAGACGGGGTACTTGGCCAGAACAGTCAATACCTTGCGCCACTTGGTGTTACTCATGAGTCCGTGCATGGAACAAGTCTCTAATATTGAACAAGGCGCAAATACGCTCTCAGGAGAAAAGGCATATTGCAGCCTGGCCTTCAGCCATTGAAGCGTTTACACATAAAATACCTGTCCGGACTGCCGGGAATTCCGCTGACCGAGCCGACAACTTCAAACCCTTGTTTGGCATAAAATGCCGGCGCCTGAAACGACAAAGTGTCGAGCAGCGCAGCCAGGCACCCCCGTTTGATTGCCTCTTGCTCGTACAGAGCCATTAAGCGGCTGCCAAGACCTGAACCTCTATGCTCCTTCGCGACCCAAACAACCTCAATCAGCAACTGGCGATAGATGCTACGGCCACTCACGCCACCAATGAGTTGTCCCTCGGAATCGCGGGCGATGGCGGCCAGAGGTTGGCTAGTTTCGTTTATATAGCTGTGATTATAGGTTCTGAGCTTGTCGATAAGCTCATTTTGCAGGTCATCATCAACTTGCTGTAAAAGGTCAATCTGCATACCGATTTCCTTGAGTTGTTGTTGGTTGTTTTGGATCCAGTCTTAATCAAATCAGGGGTTAAGGCTGCTGTCGTTTTATGCTCAAGGCCCAAGCTCAAGGCTAATGCTCAAGGTTGAGTGTCGCGTTATCTATCAAGGTCAGATATCCCTGCTCTTCGGTCAGTTTGATCAAAACCGACAAGGTGACTTCCCTTAACGGTTCGCTTGTATCAGCAAGGCCCGCGTCGATGGAAAAGCTGTACTCTGTGGGTGTCTCGGCATTTATCAACGCCTGCACTTGCCTGAAACTGCTTATTGCCGTTTCAGAGAGTGCCAATTGGTAATGGTGTTTCATGGGACTGGTGCTGAACAGTCCCTCGTTTTGGGGGATAATCTCAGTCGATTCCAGTCTAAGCGGGAAGCGATAACTGGATATTCCCTTACTGCTATCCAGCTCCAGGGTCAGTTCAGTGGTATCAAGGTCGAGTTTGCCCGGCGCATCGATAAGGATCTGCGATCTGATGACTTGCGGGTTTAATTGAACAAAATCCTGCTCATCGAAGGAGCTTAGACTGAGCATGGTGCCAAGTGGAATATTGGCACAACCGACAATAAAAAAGCTTATCCCAAAAACAGCTAACATCCTTTTTATCATTATTCTTTCCCTGTCCTTTATACAATTAAGTCTGATAGTGAATTTGGATTTGCTGATGAGCATGCTAATCGAGCCATTGCCCGGATTATTCCAGGATCAACTCGCCATGTTGATTGGTGACGCTAAGCTCGCCAAAGACGGAAACAAAGTAATTGATTGAGCCGTTTTGAAACTCATAGCCCAGGAAGGTGCAGGGGGGAACACCATCATTGCACACAGTGTGTACTGTTCTGCCGGTTAATCTTATTTGATTCCGCGACTTTTTGGACTGGCCTATATAGGAAACATCGTCACATAACATTTCACTTTCACAGTTGATTTCTATCTCTATTTTATAACCATCCGTTTCCAGTGTTTAGGCCATAGCGGCAGTCGAGAATAGAATAATCGGGAGGCAAAATAGTCTTCTCATACTTGAGTTCCGCTTGGTGTAGTTGGTTGTCAGTCGCGGTTTGAGACTGGGCTCCTGAAGCGTATCTGAGTGCTGCGTGGCTCTATCCCAAGCCATTGCCTTAAATACAGCTTTAAAACAGTGCATGAAAATAGTGCATTAAGACAATAGCTACCGCACGGCCGAAAGTCCCTTTCGTCCCGGAAACCGAGATGATTAGCTTGATACAAGGATCTCGGTTTTACATGCTTCTCTTTGCAACCGCATAGAGAATGATTCAAGGGTATCTTGTTACCCTGTGCCAACACAAGCAACAAGCGCAAAGTCATTGTAAGACAAGCATAAAAAAGCCAGGGAATACCCTGGCTGGAGGGTTAAAGAGGGAGGGGCGAATAAGTCCTCTCTTAGCTGGCGTCCTTCATTGCACGGGTAAAGTCGGCCAGAGTGCTCAATAGCATATCGGGTGCATTTTGGTGTTGCTCAATGATCCTGACCACGGCAGAGCCCGAGATGGCACCGGCGGCGCCGGCGGCAATTGCGGCACTGACCTGAGCCGGCTCGGCGATACCGAACCCCAACAGTGGAGGCGGCGCATCGAAGGCTTTGAGCTTGGCCAGTACCTCATCCACCGGCATACCTGCCTTATTGTCGGCGCCTGTTACCCCGGCGCGGGACAGCAGATAGGTGTAGCCTTCAGCGGCTTCACTCACCGTCTTGAGGGTATCATCATCGGCATTGGGTGGCGCAATAAAGATAGGCGCTATGGCATGGGCCTTGGCGGCTTCTATAAAAGGTGCGGCTTCCTCAACCGGCACGTCGGCTATCAGCACTGAATCCACCCCGGCCTCGGCGGCGCGGCGATAGAAGTTGTCGATGCCGTTGGCGTATACCAGATTGGCGTACAACAGCAGGCCGATGGGCAACTCGGGATAACGGCTACGTACCTCGGCGATAAGCTCGAAACACTTGGCTGGAGTAGTGCCGGCAGCCAGCGCCCGTAAGTTGGCGCCCTGGATCACCGGGCCATCGGCCAACGGATCGGAAAAGGGGAAGCCCAGCTCAAGGGCGTCGGCACCATGGGCAATCAGGGTGTCGATAATCTGCAGCGACAGCTCAGGGCCGGGATCGCCCAGTGTCACAAAGGGAACAAAGGCGCCGCGGCCTTCGGCCTGCAGCCGGGCAAAAGTGGTTTGATAACGTGTACTCATGCCTGTGACTCCTGTGGCTTATGTGACGGCTCAGATTTGGATGCAGATGCAGCCTGGCGCTCTGCCAGGATATCGGAAACGGTAAATATGTCTTTATCGCCGCGGCCGGAGAGGTTAACCACCAGTATGGTTTCTTCGCGGCACTCTTTGGCCAGCCTGATGGCATAGGCCAGCGCGTGGGCCGACTCTAGCGCCGGAATAATCCCTTCGCAGCGGGCCAGTAACTGGAAGGCCGCCAGCGCCTCCTCATCGGTGGCCGACTCATAGGTGGCGCGTCCGGTGGCATTGAGATGGGCGTGTTGCGGGCCCACAGAGGGGAAATCCAAACCGGCAGAGATGGAGTAAGATTCTTCTATCTGGCCGTTGCTGTCCTGCATCAAGGGCGCCTTCATGCCAAAAAAGATGCCTGTCTTGCCGTGCCGCAGCGGCGCGCCGTGCATCGGCGTATCTATGCCTTTTCCGGCCGGCTCAACGCCTATGAGGCGCACCGAGGCTTCATCTATGAAGTCGGCAAACATACCTATGGCGTTGGAGCCGCCGCCAACACAGGCAATGACGGCGTCCGGCAGTCGGCCTTCACGCTCAAGGAGCTGCGCCTTGGTTTCGGCGCCTATCATGCGCTGGAACTCCCTGACTATGGTGGGGAAGGGGTGAGGTCCGGCGGCGGTACCCAACAGGTAGTGCGCCTTGTCATAGCTGCCGGACCAGTCGCGCATCGCCTCGTTGCAGGCATCTTTGAGAGTGGCAGAGCCTGAGGTGACAGGAATGACCTCGGCGCCCATCAAACGCATGCGGAACACATTAGGGCTTTGGCGCTCCACATCTTTGGCGCCCATGTAAATTTTACACTTAAGGCCCAGCAGGGCGCAGGCCAGGGCGGTGGCCACCCCGTGTTGACCGGCGCCGGTTTCGGCGATGATCTCTTTCTTACCCATGCGCTTGGCCAGTAGCGCCTGCCCCAGCACCTGGTTGGTCTTGTGGGCGCCGCCATGCAGCAGATCTTCCCGCTTGAGGTAGATTTTTACCTTGTCATTGGGCGACAGGTTACGGGTCAGGGTCAAGGCGGTAGGACGCCCGGCATAGTTTTTCAAAAGCTCGGTGAACTCGGCCTGAAAGGCGGGATCATTCTGGGCCTCGACAAAGGCACTTTCCAACTGCTTCAGCGCCGGCATCAAAATCTGCGGCACATACATGCCGCCGTATTCCCCGAAATAAGGGTTGAGTTTTAACTCGCTCATACTGCTTTCCTTAGGATACTTGTTGCGCCTGTCTGACAGGCGAATGCTGTTGTTCTTGTCAGGCTTTGAGCTGCTTAAACACCGCCTGCAGTGCTGCTCTGTCTTTGATGCCGGGGGCGCTTTCCACCCCTGAGTTAAAGTCCAGCCCGAAAAAGCCTTGGGTGGCAGCCAAAGCGGCGTTGTCCGGACTCAGGCCACCGGCAAGCATGGCGCGTTCACGCTGGGCAAGCCCTTGCTGCCAATCGAAATGTTTGCCGGTGCCACCAAAGCTGTCGCCGCTTTTACTGTCATAGAGATAGCGGTCGGCGCCTTCCGGCAAGGCTGGCAGCTCGCCGCCGTCGACATTGACCGGGACTGCCTTCCAGATCTCGGCCTGGTGCCCATTTTGCTCAAGCAGCTGCTTGAGCTTGGCAATATCTTCGCTTGATTCACTGCCATGAAGCTGCAGCGCGCTCAGTTTCAGTTCATTGGCCAGCTCGGCCATCTGCACCGGTGATTCATTGACAAATACCCCCACCATCGCCAGTTTACGCGGCTGCTCGGCGTTGTAACGGCACAGCTCGGCGGCGTGGGCGCGGCTGACACAACGGGGGGACTTGGCGGCGAAGATGAGGCCGCCGTAGACGGCACCGGATTTTGCCACATCCAGCAGATCCTGCTCCCGAGTCAGGCCACACACCTTGTTGTTGCCATAGATAAGGCGGCGACAGGCCAGATCCAAATCGGCCTCGGCCATCAGCGAGCTGCCCACCAAAAAGCCGTCGACCAGCGGGCTGAGGCGGCGTACATCCTCACGGCTGTAGATCCCGGATTCGCTGATGATCAGTGTCCCCTCGGGGATCTTGGGGGCTAAGTATTCTGTCATCGCCAGATCTGTACTCAGATCCCTGAGGTTGCGGTTGTTGATGCCAATAATCGGCGCGCCCAGAGCCAGCGCCCGCTTGAGTTCTTCCTCGTTGGAGACTTCGGTGAGGGTGTCGAGGGCATATTGCTCGGCTTCGCTCGCCAGCAATCTATACTGCTCATCACTGAGTACCGACAGCATCAGCAAGATGGCATCGGCGCCCTGATGGGCCGCCAACTTAACCTGATAAGACGAAACAAAAAAGTCTTTGCACAATACCGGCTGTTTGATTCTGGCCCGCACCTTGGGCAAATAGCGAAAGTCACCCTGAAAGAAGGCCTCGTCTGTCAGTACCGACACCGCGGAGGCGTAGCGGCTGTAAACATCGGCAATGGCAACCGGATCGAAGTCTTTGCGGATAAGCCCTTTGGAGGGGCTGGCCTTCTTGCATTCCAGAATAAAGCCGGCGCCTTTTGCACTGAGTGCCTGATACAGGCTGCGATCCGACGTCTTGGGCGTCAGGCTCTCTTCGGGAAAACGCAGCTTGAGGGCTTCAATATGCTGCTGCTTGGTGGCGACGATACGCTCAAGCACGTTACTCATGATATAGCTCCTGCCTTGCTGGGTTGTGGTGAGTTGGCGTCATTGTTTTCAGTCTGGGTTTGGTGGGCCTTGTCCGCCAGGGCGTTGAGTTTGGCGCAGGCGCGGCCATTATCCAGGGTGGCCAGTGCCAGTTGGGTGGCCTGCTTGAGATTGTCAGCCTTGCCGGCGAGATAGAGCACGCAGGCGGCATTGATAGCCACGGCGTGACGCTGGGCGGCGCTGCCTTTACCGGCGAACAGTGCTTGGGTAATCAGGGCGTTTTCTGCCGGGGTGCCGCCTTCCAGCTCGGCCAGCGTCGCCTGCGGCACGCCAAAGTCTGCCGGGCTGAGGCGATATTCCACTATCTTTTCACCCTTGAGTTCGGCCACCTGGGTTTCGCCGTGCAGCGCCACTTCATCCAAGCCGCTGCCGTGAACGACCATGGCGCCTTTGACGCCAAGGGCCCGCAACACCTCGGCGATGGGGCGAACCAAGCTCGGGCTGTAGACCCCGAGCAGCATATAGTCGGGGCGAGCCGGATTAATCAGCGGGCCGAGTACATTGAACAGGGTGCGGGTCTTGAGCGCCTGGCGCACAGGCACAGCGTGCCGCACTCCACCGTGATAATGGGGCGCAAACAGAAAACACAGGCCGTTGACTGCAAGGTGTTTGGCGGCGCACTCGGGTGACATGGTCAAGTCTATGCCGAACTGTGCCAGCAGATCGGAAGAGCCCGACTTACTGGATACTCCGCGGTTACCGTGTTTGGCAACATTGACTCCGGCTGCGGCGGCAACAAAGGCGGCCGTGGTGGAGATATTGATGGTGTTGTGGCCGTCACCGCCGGTGCCGACGATATCCACCACTCTTTGGCATTGGTGCGGAAACGGCTTGGCGGCGGCCAGCAGGGCATCGGCGGCGCCGCTGATCTCGTCTATGGTTTCGCCCTTGAGCTTGAGCGCGATCAGCATGGCCGCCATCTGGCTTTCACTGAGCTTGCCGTCGATAAGCTCGGCAAACAGGCTGGCGGCCTGGCTACGGCTCAAAGACTCGCCCCGGTACAGGCGGTCGAACAGAGGTTGCAGTTCAGTCATGGCAGGTTTCCTCGCGGTTCATGGTAAGATATTGCAGTGTTTGCACCAGCAAGGTGCTGCCAAGGGTGGTGAGAATCGATTCGGGGTGGAACTGGAAGCCGACTGCGGCATCACAGCGATGGCTGATGGCCATAGGCATGCCTTCTGTGGTGGCAATCACCTCCAGGCAGTCGGGCACCTTGGTTGCCACCAGCGAATGATAGCGGGCCACAGGCAAGGGGGATGGCAGGTTGGCAAACAGGCCGTCGCAGTTGTGCTCGACCGGGCTGGCCTTACCGTGTACCACTTGGGGGGCGCGTTCAACCTTGCCGCCGTAATGTTCAACCAGGGCCTGGTGACCAAGGCAGATACCGAGAATCGGCAGTTTGCCGGCCAGCAGCGCAATAAGCTCCATCATGCAACCGGCTTCTCTGGGGGCGCCCGGGCCGGGAGACAAAATAAGTGCCGCCTGACCCGGCTCCGCCAGCATCCGCTCGGCGAGCAACTGGGCACTGACATTATTGCGGTACACCAGCACTTCAAAGCCCAGGCTGCGGAACTGATCCACCAGGTTGTAAGTGAAGGAGTCGAAGTTATCCAATAGATAGAGTTTCACAGGCCACCTCCCATCTTGATTGCACTGATCACTGCCTGCGCCTTTTGCGCGGTTTCGTCGGCCTCGGCCTGGGGATCTGAATCATAGACCACTCCGGCCCCGGCCTGGATGTGCGCCATGCCTTCGCTGACGAAGGCGGAGCGGATCACTATGCAGGTGTCCATATCACCGAGGGCGTTGAGATAACCTACGGCGCCGCCATAGCTGCCGCGGCGCTGCTGCTCGGTTTCACGAATGAGTTGGGCGGCGCGCACCTTGGGGGCGCCCACCAGGGTGCCCATGTTCATGCAGGCCTGATAGGCGTGCAGGGCGTCGAGATCTTCCCTAAGCTGTCCGGTTACCCGGCTGACCAGATGCATCACATGGGAGTATCTGTCTACCTTCAGCAGCTCGGCCACTTTACGACTGCCACTCTGGCTGATGCGGGCGATATCGTTGCGGGCCAAGTCCACCAACATGATGTGCTCCGACAACTCTTTCTTGTCCAGTCTCAGCTCCAGTTCTATGCGGCTGTCGAGATCGAAATCTATCTCGCCATCTGGGGTCTTGCCGCGTTTGCGAGTACCGGCGATGGGGTAAACCTCAACCTGATTGCCCTCGGCTTCATACTTGAGGGCGCTTTCCGGAGAGGCGCCAAACAGGGTGAAGTCGGCGCTGCGCAGGTAAAACATATAGGGGCTGGGGTTGGTCAGTCTCAGTGCCCGATAGGCGCCCAGAGTATTGGGGCAGGGCAGGCTGAAACAGCGTGATGGCACAACCTGAAAGATATCACCGGCGCAGATATGCTCCTTGAGGCGGCTCACCTGGCGGCAAAAATCGGCGTCGCTGATATTGACGCTGGCCTCGGCATGTACGCCGCTTAAAGGGGCAACATCTTCCAGCAGCTGGCAGTTGGTTTCTATGGCATCCAGTCTGGCACCAAGCTCGGCCTGCACCTCGTTGTTGCCATTAAACTCCATCACCACGGCTTCGGCGCAGCCCTTTTGGTGATCTACTGTTATCAGGGTTTCAGCCAGATAAAACAGATAGTCGGGGCAGTGGTTGGCGCCCTGGCTTACGCTTGGCAGCGGCTCTGTGCTGGCGATAAGGTCGTACCCTAAAACGCCGCCCAGAAATCCGGTTTCAAACTGGCTCTCGTTTTCATCAACCAGACCCTGCTGCAGCAATCTCAGGCCATCGAGCGGCGAGCCTGCCTTGAGTCTGGCATCTTCATCCAGTTCGGCAATGATGGGGCGCAGCACGACCTTGAGGCTCTGCTGCTCCAGGCTGACCTCTCCACGCGAGTTAAAGAAGTCGTGAATCGCGGGCAGCAGTCCGGCGCCGTTGTCTGTCAAAGCCTCAAAGCTCAAGGTCGACCCGTCACAGCGAATGGCCAACGCCGCGTGGCTGAGGATAATGCTTTTCAAGTGATCCTTGCTGTCGATTTCGGCCGACTCCAGCAACATGCTGTGAGGCTTGTCCCGCGTCAGTTGCTGATACAGTTTCAGGGGATCGTCGTAATAGGGCAGTGACCGCGTCTGGCGGTGTACTCTGGCGATTGGCTCGATTCTGTTCATCTGTCCTTCCTGTTGTTCCGCTGTTTAGCCTGGCTGCGGGGTTTTCCTGACCGTTAAGCACAAAAAGCCCGCAATCTCTTGCGGGCTTTTTGTTGAATTTGGCTGCGTTATTTTCAATCGTGCACAGCGCTTCACACTACCCGCTTTAAGGGAAGTGCCACCACCAGATGATGTTGAGTGAAGCGTTGAAGTGTGTCATTGAAAATTTGTCCTCTCGACGTTTGACCTATAGAAAAACCCAGCTGCCCGCCAATGTCAATTGAATATTTTTAATTTAGATAAATTTCTGCCAATTTGCCGTCGCTCAGCGGAGATAAATCGCATTTTGCCAACAAAACCAAGTACAATAGCGTTATGATAACTGAAAATACTTTGGCCGATCTTCACAGCCATACCACAGCCTCAGATGGCCAACTGACACCGTCTCAGTTGCTCGAGCGCGCCCTGGAAAAGGGGGTTGAGCTGCTGGCGATTACCGATCATGACACAGTCGCCGGGCTGGATGAGGCCCATGCTTTCAATGCCGGGCAGAGCGCGCCTTTGACTTTGGTGGACGGGGTTGAGATCTCTACTCGTTGGCACGCCTATGATATTCATATTGTGGCGCTGGATATTGACCGCCACGACGAAAACCTGCTTGTCTTTCTCGAGCGTCAACGTGAGCTCAGGGAAGAGCGGGCTCGCGAGATAGGCGCAAGGCTTGAAAAGGCCGGTATTCCAGGGGCTTACGAAGGCGCCAGGGCGCTCGCCGGTGATGCGGCGCTGAGCCGTGGCCATTACGCCCGTTTCCTGGCCGAGCAGGGGCACGCGCCGGATAGCGCCAGCGTGTTCAAGAAGTTTCTCGGCCGCGGCAAAACGGGCTATGTGCCCAACAACTGGGGCGAGATGGCGACGGCCATTGAGGTGATCCACAACGCAGGTGGCGTGGCCGTGTTGGCCCACCCCAGTGGCTATCAACTGTCGGCCAAGTGGCTCAAACGCCTGGTGCGCGAATTCAAGGCCGCCGGTGGCGATGCCATGGAGGTGGTGCTCGGGCAGCAAACCACAGACGACAGAAATAATTTAGGGGCGCTGGCCACTCTCAACGGCCTCTACGCCTCGGTGGGATCCGATTTCCACTTTCCCGGCCGCTGGCTGGAACTGGGCAAGAATCTGTATCGGCCCCAGGGATTGAACTGGGTCTGGCAATGCAAGCAATGGACAATAACTAAATGAGTCAATTTTTCTACGTACATGAGGTGAATCCTCAAACCCGTCTGATAAGCCAGGCGGTGAGCATTCTGAAAAGCGGCGGGGTCATAGTTTACCCCACAGATTCCGGCTATGCGCTGGGTTGTATGATTGGTGATAAAGACGCCATGAGCCGTATCGCCAGAATTCGCCAGATAGACAATGATCATAACTTTTCGCTGATGTGTCGCGACTTATCTGAGCTGTCGACCTATGCCAGAGTCGATAACCAGGCGTTTCGCATTCTGAAGAACAACACACCGGGTTGTTACACCTTCATCTTCAAGGCCACCAAAGAGGTGCCAAGAAGGCTGCAGAACGAAAAGAAACGCACCATAGGCATTCGGGTGCCGAACAATGTTATCGCCCTGGCGCTGCTGGAAGCTCTGGGTGAACCCTTGATGTCCACCAGTCTTATTCTGCCCGGCAACGACTTTACCGAGTCGGATCCCGAGCATATCCGCGATATTCTCGAACATCAGGTAGATGCCATTCTCCACGGCGGTTACCTGGGCGAAAAGCCCACCACAGTGATAGACATGTCTGAAGGCGAAATGGTCATAGTCCGTGAAGGCAGTGGCGATATCAGCCCATTTCTTTAACCGCTCAATAAAGGTATAATCGCGCGTTTGGTCGGCCTATGCCGCCTTAAGGATGCTGCCAGAGGAGAGAAAACGGCTTGAGTGAAGGCGTTCAACAGAGTCTGCCGCTTGCCGTAGTGCGGGGTGAGGCGCTCAGAGAGCTGCCTGCCGATCTCTTTATTCCTCCCGAGGCGCTTGAGGTGTTTCTTGAGGCGTTTGAAGGGCCGCTCGACTTGCTACTTTACCTGATCCGCAAGCAAAAAATGGATGTGGTAGATCTGCCCATCCACAGGATCACCGCCCAGTATCTTGAGTATATCGAGCTGCTGCAGGGCGCCAGGGTAGAGCTGGCGGCCGACTATCTGGTGATGGCGGCAACATTGGCGGAAATCAAGTCGCGCTTGCTGTTGCCAAGGCCGGAGCTGGAAGCCGAGGAAGAGGAAGACCCCAGAGCCGTGCTGATCCGCCAACTCAAGGCTTATGAAGCCATCAAAGAGGCGGCGGTGAGGTTGGATGAACTGCCCCGGCTCGAGCGGGACGTATTCCAGGCTAAGGCGGGCAAGGCGCCGGATATCAAGCCCTTGCTGGTGCCGCCGGATGTGTCTTTGGCCGAACTGGCCCGGGCCTTTGGCGAGGTACTCAAGCGGGTGGAAGCCGGCACTTCTCACCAGGTGCAGCGCGAGCAGCTTTCTACCCGGGAGCGGATGAGCCAAATTCTGGCCATGCTCTCCAGTGAGCATTACACCCCTTTTGAAGCCCTGTTCAAGGTGGAAGAGGGGCGCGCCGGAGTGGTGGTCAGCTTTCTGGCATTGATGGAATTGGTAAAGGAACTGCTGGTGGAACTGATCCAGGCCGAACCTTTATCGCGAATTTATCTCAAGGCGTACTGACGGGAGCCGACTTGGCGAAGATTAACGACCTTCAGCTGAAACAACTGATCGAGGCCAGTCTGTTTGTGCTGGCCAAGCCCATGACCTTGAAGGCGCTGAGAGAAACCGTGCTGGCCGATTTCAGTGTCTCCCGCGAGCGTATTCGCGCCGCGGTGGATGAATTGACCCTGGATTACCAGGAGCGCGGAGTACAACTGGTCAAGGTTGCCGGCGGTTATCGGTTTCAGACCCGCGACAGCCTCAGCCCCTTGCTGCAACCTCTGTGGCAGGAGCAGGCGCCCAAGTATTCCAGGGCAACATTGGAAACCCTGGCGGTTATCGCCTACCGTCAGCCTGTGACCCGCGGCGAAATTGAGCTGGTCAGAGGGGTGGCTGTCGGCAGCCAGATTATCAAGAATTTAACAGACAGACGCTGGATCCGCGTTGTGGGGCACAAAGAGGTGCCGGGAAGGCCTTCGTTATACGCCACCACTACAGAGTTTCTGGCTTACTTCGGTCTGGACAGCATAGCGGATCTGCCGCCTCTGTCTGACGCCGAATCATTAGAGGCGGTATTTTCGGGGATGAAAACACCGCCGGAACCCTTAGAAGAGTCAACTTGAATGAGCGAAAAATTGCAGAAAGTCTTGGCCCGTGCAGGCCATGGCTCCCGTCGTGAGATGGAGGCATGGATTGCTGCAGGTCGCGTGAGTATTGACGGAGAAATCGCCAAACTGGGTGATCGCATCGAAGCCGACGCCAAGGTACGTATCGATGGCCGTGCGGTATCGCTGAAATCTGCCGATGATGTGATCTGCCGGGTACTGGCCTACCACAAGCCGGAAGGGGAGATCTGCTCGCGCAAAGATCCCGAAGGCCGGCCCACAGTATTCGATCGTCTGCCCCGCACCCGCGACAGCCGCTGGGTTGCAGTGGGACGTTTGGATATCAACACCTCGGGTTTGTTGCTGTTCACCTCAGACGGTGAACTGGCCAACCGCCTGATGCATCCCTCCAATGAAGTGGAGCGTGAGTACGCCGTGCGTACCTTCGGTGAAGTGCCGGAAGCGGCGCTGCAGCGTTTGCGCAGCGGCGTTATGCTGGAAGATGGCCCGGCCCAGTTTGATCACATCAAGGCCGCCGGTGGCGAAGGCATCAACCAATGGTGGCACGTTACCCTGCGTGAAGGGCGTAACCGTGAAGTGCGTCGTCTGTGGGAATCCCAGGAAGTGCAGGTGAGCCGCCTTATTCGGGTGCGTTACGGCATGATAGAACTGCCCAAGAGCCTGCCTCGTGGCGGCTGGGTCGAACTGCCGCTGGAGCAGGTCAACTACCTGCGCCAATTGGCGGGCATGGATCCGGAAACCCGCTCCATGCTGGGTGCCGACAAACACAGCGTGGCCCGCAACAAGGTGCGCAGTGCCAAAGTGCGCCGCGCCGTGCGTAAATACAAGACGGCGGCGGGCAAGCCCAAGCCAACCCGGCAGCGCAGCTGATGCTGCCAAGGCCTTATCGGCAGTGTGTTATAGCTTGTCGATAGCCTATCTAATCCCATCTAAAGATGTGATTCCAATGCAATGAAAGGTCGCCGCGGCGGCCTTTTTTGTTGCTGTTTTTCTAAGCTTTTTGCACTGTTTCTCGCTGCTTTTGCATAGTTTTTGTCGTCGTTTTTGCCATAGCTTTTTACCAAAGTTTTTTGCCATCACTTTTTACCGTAAAAAGTCCACTTACCTTGGCGCAGTTCAGTCATGGTATAAGATAAAGGAACAGCAACTCAGGGAGCCAAGGCATGCAGCTGATCTCACACACAAAAATTTGGGACCAAGGCGAACACAATGCCTTTTGCGATCTATGCCGCTGGCAGGGGGCGCTCTACTGCGTCTTTCGGGAGGGCCAAGCTCATGTGTCTGATGACGGTGCGCTGAGAGTGCTTAAATCCACCGACGACGGTCAAAGTTGGCAGGCCGAGGCGCTTATTCAAAGCGAGCTTGGCGATCTGCGCGACGGCAAACTGCTCGCCCATGCTGGCCGTTTATGGCTTTTTGGCGCAGCCTCCAAACATGGCAAGGCGCCGCTACAGTCCTTGATGTGGCACTCGCTGGATGGCATCAACTGGTCGGCCCCCGAAAAAGTCGCCGATAGCGGATACTGGCTCTGGCGGGTGACCGAGGCCGAAGATGGCCTCTATGGCGTGGGCTATCGCCCCGGCGCCGATGGTGATGTCAGGCTCTATCGTAGTGAGCGCCTGCAAGCATCACAAACTGGTAAACTGCAATTTACGCCCTGGATCGCTCCTTTGCAAAATGACGGCTATGTCAACGAATCATCACTGCTGTTTTGGGGCGGCGAGCATACTCGCTCAGCTCAATCCTCTTCAAACACAGAAGCGCTTTGCCTACTAAGGCGCGATCCTGTGTGGGACGCACAAGAAACCGGGCTGCTCGGCAGCGCCTTGGCACCTTTCAAAACCTGGCAATGGCAGCAGCTCAGTTGCCGTATCGGTGGTCCGGTCGCCTTTTTCTATAACGACCGCCTGCTGGCCGTGGTGCGCCTCTATGATAATAAGGTGCGCACCTCGCTGGTGGAAATCGATAGCGCCACAGCCCAGGTCACCGAGCTCTTAACCTTGCCATCCGGCGGAGATACCAGCTACGCCGGTATCGAGCTGGACGGCGATGAACTCAAGCTGGTGTACTACTCAAGCCATGAGGGCAAAACCGCCATCTATTTCGCCCGTATCGGGCTTAAAGGCTAAAGTACCAGGCCACATACCAGTCTGCTCGACACCAGCCAGTGCGACTGAATCAGGTTTAATAACAGGGAAAATCGCTTTAGATTTCAAAGTCAGTCAATTCTGTTGCAAAAATCAGCCAAATCAGGGTTTTGTGGCCTTTGTCAAAAACTTGACCTTTGGCTAATTGTTTTAACATTCAGTACTGGGTATTGTATAACTAATTCAACCGCTTAGCTTTAGCACTTCCTTAAGCTCAGCGGCACACAGTCGGCGGCAGTGGCATTTTTCCTGTTTTCAGCGGAATGCAGGGAGAGCAGAGTTTGGAGCCGTGCGGTAGCTATGGGTTTTGCCGGGGGCATATAGCACAGATACAGCCTGCGAATTTGAAGATAAGTTTGCGCGTTATTTCTGTAACATTTTAGAAAATAGCTTTAAATTCATAAAGTTAAAAAATACAGCTGGTAGATAATAGGTTTGGAAACCGCGCATGCGCGTTTAGCTGCAAGGGATATTTGGACTAAATGGTATTATATCCAGCTAATGCAAACAGATAGCGATGCGCGTTTACACTCCTCCGAGGACTAAAACGCGCATGCGCACTATACAGCTGTTATGTGTATCAGCAGTCTAGTGCTCTAAATTAGGTCTAATTTTATAGAGAAATTATGAAGTCTTATTGCAATATATTACTACCAATAACATTGGTAGTTTCAACATTCACATATGCCCAACATGTTGTACTAAATGAAGACAACGATGAAAAAGTTTGTGCAAGTGTATATAAAAACCTTCTTAGTGATAAAGAGGCTAACTTTCACTCTGCGATTAAAGCTTCTGGGGGGGATTATGACTTCACGAAGTGGAACAAAGTAAAAGGTCCTTATAACCTTACAAATAATTTTTTAAAATATTCAAAATTTGACATTGATAATAACGGTACTCCTGAAGTTGTCCTCGAGGGACTTATAGGCTGTAGCGGAGATAAATCATACTATAGGGTTATAGAAGATAACGAAATAAATAGTGACGGCTCCTTGAATATTACCAAGCAGGATATTTGGTCAAAAGAAGGAATTGGTTGGTGCCATAATTCCACTTACAGACATTACGGTATTCAAGCAGCCTTTCATTTAAATTCGTTTAAATTAAATAGCACAACATATTTAACCCTCGAATCTTGGGTTTTTGGACAAAAAGAGCATTTGAGCGAGAGCTTCATCATTGCAAAGTATACTGGTGAAATGATAGTAACTCCAGAGGCGAAACAGTTTGAGTCACCTAACGATAAACTTCAATTGGTTTGTAAGTTTTCATACGCTGAGAATCCTTAATAAATCTACACATAACAAGTCGTTAAAGTAGGACAAATAACAGTTGGCTTTTGCTCCTGCGTCGCTTATTTTAGCCAACATATTATTTGCCTCTTAACGAGGCGCTGGAGGATCCCCTCATAATTCGAGTGTCAGAATACAGGACAGCCATATCTTTTTGATGTTTCGCCAAGCCTTGACTAAATAGCTTATATGGACACCTCTCCGATGCAAGCACCGGCAGGTCTCTTTCTGACAAAGTAGCCACACACATATATCCGGCTTCGTGAGCCCT
>NZ_JBKORJ010000017.1:0-107151 GCF_047314585.1 Shewanella sp. BJSY2023SW005 | reverse complement strand
TCGGCCTCCTGTGATTGTTTGCCTATTGGATCAACAAACAGTGTGGCTCTGGTTTAACTAATCCACGAGAAAACACGGAGGCCGACACCTGCACAGGGAATCATTATGTCTAGCACTATTCTATTTAACCAAATTAGCGAGCCATTCTAGTGGAATATACGTTCGGCGAAATTCATAAGAAAATAGAGCAAGAAGAATCATTTAAAAGTATGACAGATGCTGAAATTGACAGCTTTATTTCGGGAGTAGCAAGCGAATTCTTAAATGACAGCTTAGATGCTTTGGAAGATGGTTTAAAAAGTCGAAGAGAGTCACAAGGTAAGATATGGAAATATTGGGGAGCCACTTTTAACCTCTTTGATTTTTATATTTTCAGTTACCTAGATATTGCATCAATGTATCGCGAGTCTGTATTAAAAACGGATGATTGCCTCGATCTTAGGTTTGTTGCTTTGACTCAGATTCATGCTAAATCGGTGTTAGTTCTTAGAGAGATTCAAGCGTTAATTGAGGCTGGTTACCCTGATGGCGCAATGACTCGGTGGCGAACACTCCATGAATTAGCTGTATGCTCTTGTGTTATTTTTGAATCTAAAAAGTCCGCCAAATATTATCTTTTGTCTGAACATATTAAGAATGCTAAAGGTGCAAAGTGTTATAGCGATCATGCTGTTAAATTAAATCATAAGCCATATACGCAATCTGAATTAGATTCAATTACTTCTTTAAAAGCGGCTGCGTTTGAAGAACTAGGCGATGATTATAATAATTCAGATTATTTTTGGGCAATGCCATTTTTAGAAGAGAACGGCTATAAAGGAAATCGTCCTAACTTATATGACTTAGAAGTAAAAGTTGGTTTAGATCACTATCGACCTTACTTTACCTTAGCATGCGAGAAGATCCATGCTCCATCTAAGTCTAATTATGCAAATTTCGCAATTTCAGAGCTTAATAGTGCTGTACTTGTTGTAGGTCCAAGTCATTATGGTTATGAGACTCCGATTGATCTTGCAATGCTATCGTCATTAATTACATTTTCTAAATTTTTATTGTTGTTCCCTAATTTAGACTGCACCATATTTTTGAAAATGATTTCTCTTGCACAAGAAAAAGTACTAGAGTCTGCATTCGCAAAAAAGTGCTAACAAACGACTATGGCGTCAATCCTTTATTTTGGGCGATGTTTTGGTCCCACATGATGCCATCTCGAAGAGAACGACAACAAAGACACCCATTATTAGCTATTATTAGCTGAGTGAAGGCTCTAGTTGCCTGGATTACAGAAACATTGATGTTTTCACTGGGAGAAAATCATCTTTCAAGCCTTTTGAGGGCCATTCAGTTATTGAAATGAGCGAAAAAGTCGAATTACAGACACGATGGAGGTCGAATAAAGTTCGATTGGAGAGATACCTGAAAGCCTCTGGAATTCAGCTAAACAATTTCTGACAATTAGCGAGTTTATCTAACTAAAAGGTGTCTGGAAAACTAGTGGCGATTCATAACGCTACAGCAGAGTTGCTTGAAACTCACAGCAAGCAACTCTGCGATAGTAGCCTTGGTTTTAACCAAGCTGCGCCCAAGCCTTATTGACTTCTTCAGCGATGATTTCAATGCCGCGACGCATCAATTCAGGTTGTTGCACATAGTTCATCCGAATACACTCACCGGCGTGTGGCCACTCTTCGGCCAGTCCGAAGAAGAAATACTCCCCGGGCACCACCAATACGCCCCTGGCTTTCAGGCGTCGATAGAGTTCCATGGCACTGATGGGCAGGCCTTCAAACCAGAGCCAGAGGAAAATCGCACCCTCGGGTTTATGAATTCTGAATCTGGAGTCCGGCAGAGCCTGTTGCAGCATGGCCACGGTTTGCTGCGCCCGCTGCAGATAGAAAGGCCGCACCACTTCATTGCCGAGCCGCAGCATATCACCACGGGCTATCATCTCTGTCGCCATCGCCGGGCCCATGCTGCCCGGTGCCAGAGAAATAATACCGTTGATATTGGTCAGCGCCTGGGTGATGGCTTCGTTGGCTATCACTATGCCGCAGCGCAGCCCCGGCAGCCCCAACTTGGAGAGACTCATACACAACACAGTGTTGTCGTTCCAGAAAGGAGTCACATCTTCAAACAGAATATTGGGGAAAGGTGAGCCATAGGCGCAGTCGAGGATCAGCGGGATCCCGTGCGCTCTTGCCAGCTTATCCAGCTTATCAACCTCTTCATCTGTCAGCACATTGCCTGTGGGGTTGGTCGGCCGCGAAACACAAATGGCACCGATATCGGCATCGACTTTAAGCCTTTCAAAGTCGATGTGGTATTTGAACAAGCCGCCATCCAGCTTGGTGATTTCCGGCTTGAAGGTACGAAATAGTTCATCTTCCAGACCGGCATCACTGTAGCCGATATACTCCGGGGCCAGCGGCAGTAAGATCTTGCGTTTTTGCCCCTCGGCAGTGGTACCGGCAAACAGGTTAAACAGCGCGAAAAAGGAGCTCTGGCTGCCGTTGGTGAGGCTAATATTGTTTTTGGTCAGCGACCAACCGTAGGTATCGTTCAGCAGCTTGGCCAAGGCATTGAGAAAGGCATCTTTTCCCTGCGGGCCATCATAGTTGGTCATGGCCGCTAGCAACTCGCCCTTGGCCAACATATCGGCACTAAGCTCGGTAAAATAGTCCAGCATGGAGGGGATGGCCGCCGGGTTACCGCCACCCAGCATAATCGCCCCCGGAGTGCGTAGCCCTTCGTTGAGATCATCCATCAACTGGGTGATACCTGTATAACGGTTAAACTTGTCACCAAACTTGGAAAACTGCATTACTTCTATCCGCAGACTCATATCAAGAAACAGAACTTATTTAGTAGCAGGAACCGCAGCAGATTACACCTTAAAAGTTTTTTAGTTGCGTGATACAACTCAATATTTACCAAGCTTAAATGGCTGCAAGCGCCCAAGTATAAGTTGCATGGTCATTTGAGAGCAGATTTTTGTGCGCCAGCGAACATTTCGCCGACATCGACTTGTTGATCCATTATCAGGGGCACACACTTAAAAACAGGAGAAGCAGCCAGAGGAGCAGCGGGTGTCAGCCTCAAAACTGAGTGAACTAAAGCAGCAACAGCAGAGTCTGTTAGAGCAGGAATTGATGCGGGAACAAGCCGGTTCCCTAGGCGTTGCCGGCAAGAAGCTGGAACAGGCACTGCAGGATTACCGGCGCCACCATCACTTGTCACCGAGAAAGAAAGCCGAGTACGTTAGCCTAGTGGCCGCTGCCGTCTATAACCTGATGTTGACCCGGGAACTACTCGGCTTTGTCGACGGCAATCTTGAGTGGGTTTGCGGCCAGTATGATATTCCAGATGCCGTGCTACAGCAGTTGGCCTTGAGCTGAAACGCATCAAGGCCCGCTTGGGGCCTCGAGTGCCAACTCACCAAGGAGAGTTGGGTCGCAGCCACAGATGCACTGTCACTTCATCCCTGTCGTGATAGAGGTGTTTACAGGCCAGCTTAAACTCTGTGATGCCGTTTTCTTTGAGAATGGCCTGCATATTTTCCAATATGGTGCTCACCTCTTTGTAACGGCTCTTCATCGGCAGTTTCAGGTTAAAGATAGCCTCTTTAAACCAGCCATTAATGGCCCAGGCTTCCATCAGCTCGGCCACCCTGGCCGGTTTTTCCACCATGTCACACACCAGCCAATAGATGTTCTTGCGCTTGGGCTCGAAACGGAAACCATCGGCCTGGAAGTGAGTCACCTGGCCGGTTTCCATCAAACTCGCATCCATGGGGCCGTTGTCGACGGCCGATACAAACATACCGCGGCGCACCAACTGATAGGTCCAGCCGCCGGGACAGGCGCCGAGATCCACGGCGTTGAGGCCGCTGCGCAAACGTTCTTCCCGCTGCCGCTCGGGAATAAAGTGATTGAAGGCCTCATCCAGTTTCAAAGTCGAGCGGCTGGGCGCATCAGCGGGAAACTTGAGCCTGGGGATCCCCATAAAAAACGGTGACGAGTTATGGCTGTAGGAATAACCGGCAAACGCCTTGCCCGGTGCCACAAAGCACACATGGATTATCGGCCGCTTGGGGTTTTCCTTGGCCAGCAGAGTACCGCTCTGTTTCAGCGACTGACGCAGCGGCACGGTAAACTTGCGGCAGAAGGTCAGCAGCTCTTTGGCTTCGTTGGTATCCGGGGTTTCGACCCTTAGCTCACCGCCCTTGCTGATATCTTCAAGCGCGGCGGCAATTGGCCCTACCCTGTCTTCGGGAGGCAGGTCGCTGAGCAGATCGCCGCAGACAAACATCTGCCGGGCGAAGATCAATGAGTCCAGCGCCAGTTCCTGTGCCAGGGTGTCGGCTTCCCCTTCGGCAAAACATTGAAAGATCACATAGGCATCGTTGTTATTGGCCTTGACGAAACCACCGACATTGAGCAGTGCCGCCCGATTTTGGATCTCGGCCGCGCACTCTTTTTCATAGCCGGCACGACAAAACAGAAACAGGTTGTTCATTGGTATTTCCAAACAGTGAATCTTACCGGAAAGCCTCCGGCAACTGGCGAAGGCGCGAGTATACCATAGCATTGTGAATAGGAGTTGCCTGACTCGGTGAGAATGAAAAGCCGAGCATGCCAGGCTTGTAAGAAAGCTCGGGCTAAATTGACCTCGGCCTGCAGCGCGTATCGGCCCATGCACCCTGCCCTTCGGCAATTGGGAATAGAACACCCGCCACTTGGGCGGGTGTTTGCCAGGGCATGCCTGCGGACTATCTACTTAAATAGCTATATTTCTAACTATCTATCTCTCTGGAGGGCTCGCTTTTTAGAGGACAGCTTTAGTGGGCAATTACTTTAGTAAATGATTATTTTAGTAAATAATGGCTTTAGCCAACCAGACTTAAAGCCCGGTTTCATCCATGCGGTGGCGCCATACCGCTGCCGCCAACAATAACCAGCCCACCAGGAAGCAGCTGCCGCCGAGAGGGGTTACCATGCCCAGCCACTTGGTGCCGGTCAGAGCATACAGATACAGCGAGCCGGAGAACATAAAGATCCCGGCGATAAACAGCCCCGCCGCCCAGTCAATCAGACGCGACTTGAACCAGTGACCGGCAAAGGCCAGGGTTATCAAACCAAAGGTGTGATAGAACTGATATTCCACCCCCAGGTTGAATATGGCGATCAACTCGGCAGGTGCAATGGTCTTGAGTCCATGGGCGCCAAAAGCTCCCAGAGCAACGGCAAAGAAACCACTGATGGCCGCCAGTAACAATAACCCCTTACGCATAACTAACTCCCGATAAATATAAGTGATTCTTTCACGGCATCCTGCAGGTTAGCCTTAAGATCCGTTCCGGACGACTTGCGCGGCACAAAACTATGATCTCCGTCGGTAATAAAGCGTACTTTGGCCTGCTCGGGCAGCGCCCAGGAGGCCAACTGCTCGCGCTTGCCGAAGCTGTCGCGCTCGCCCTGCAAAATAAGCAGAGGCGAGGGACACTCCCACAAGGGCTCAAGTCTGGGCTCGGTTTTCTTCGGCGGCAAAAACGGATAACCAAGACAGATAACGCCGCAGGGGGTCATCGCCAGTTTATCATTGGCCGCCAGCATGGCCGCCATCCGCCCGCCCATGGATTTGCCCATAAAAAATAGTCGCTTGGGCGCAAACTCGGCAACCGCTGCTGCCAAGGTCTGCTCGAAGGACTGCAACAGCGCAGGTGCCCGGTCCGGCGGGCGTCGCTTGCCATCCTCGCCGCGCTTGACCATGTAAGGAAAGTTAAACCTCAGCACGCTCGGGCCGCTGGCGGACAACAGTGTGGCATAATCTGCCATAAAGTCGCTGTGCATATCGGCACCGGCGCCATGGGCGAACAACACCAGAGTGTCACTGTTTTTACCTTTATCCAGCAGCCAGTTAGTATTCAAATTCATCATCAGCCCTGTCCGAAGATACAATAATTTTCATGCTTGGGTTCGAATAAACCACAATATTAAATACCGTACTTCCCTGACAAATCAATTTATTAAAAAAGTAGCGTTAAAAAACGACCAAGCGGTAATTATATATCTCTTACCCATACCGTTTTTACATGTTTTTTCAACAAATCAATCACACTTTGATGAATAAACACCAAGCCAAAGTCCTCTTCCAGTTTAAATATTAACCTTTGTTCCACAGGAATATTTTCCAGCTTAGAAAAATCGAACTCTGTCGAGTCAGTATCTAACCAATTCAACTTACCAAATTGCTTTTCTTTATCCGTCAATCTGTACGTCTGCTGGATATAAGGCATTCGATAGTTGTCATATACCTCGAGTTGTTCATCCGAAGGTTGACTTGGCGAATTGTCAACACGAGCATCCAGCCATTCAACACCATGCTGCACCAATGGCTCCAGTTTGGATGCTATATCACCAATAATGAACAGCTTTGGAGAAAAGGTCATTTCCAATAACAGATCCGGTGCTGCAGCACCTACTGGTGCAGGTGTTTGTTGGAATGGGAAAGTATCCATATTTTGTTTAGTGAGTATCGAGTATTCATCTTTCACTTACTATTATCTCCTTGGTGCTTCATCATCGACATCAAACTTAAAAGCGGTCAGTCCACAAGCTAACCCCTGTAGAGCGATATTATAGAGCTCATCATATACTTCTGAAGAAAAGAAAAAGTTATTGGTACCTTTAACCCTGAAAATGTGTCTGCGGTTCATGGGATAAGACTCGAGCTTTTCTCGGTCAAGATACAATTTACTAACTATGATTGAATGAAAAGGCTTCTGCTCTTCCAATGGCACATCGTAGCCGTGCTTTTTGGGATCATAATGCCTGATAACGTTTTTTATAACTGACTTGTCTTCATCCAATACATCCAACTCGTTATTTATCGCGATAATATATCGCTGCTGAGTCGACAGACCATCCATGCACTGTAATCTATTGGGCAAAAAAGCGACGCCATATGGGTCAAAGCTCATAAAAACGTCTGCTATAGGTTTGGTAACGCTTAAATCCCCTGAGTTTGTGATATCGAAAACTGCTTCTGAATAACTGTCTTCGTCCTCCCAAATAACCGCACTCAATGCGCTCACTGGAATGTAGTCCATGTCTTCGTACAGGTGCTCTCTGTTATCAGAGCAACTAAACATGGCATCACTCTCTTCCGTGTTTTCGTTTATGTAAGCCAGTTCCATCAAAGTTCCCTATAAACTGCAAGCTTTCACTTATTTGTAGTGCCTTCCTGTATATGCAGAGAAGCGTGTTACCGACTTATCCCGGCAACAATTCACTACGCGACTCCTCAGCAAACATATCCAGCATCCATTCGCGGAACGCGATGATTTTACCTAACTCGGCATGCTTTTGCTGGCACACCAGATAATAGGCATCTTTGCTGACCAGAACCTCTTGGAACGGACAGACCAAACGCCCGGCCTTGATGTCGGGGCGGGCGAGCACGCTGTAGCCCAGAGCAACCCCCTGGCCATGGGCCGCGGCCTGCAGTACCAGAGATGAGTGGCTGAATATCGGCCCCTGGTTCACATTGACATCCGTTACGCCGCATTGGCGGAACCAGGCCTGCCAATCATGACGGCTCATATCGTGCAGCAGGGTATGATATTTAAGATCGGCAGGCTTTTCCAATGGCTTGGGGCCGTTGAGCAGCATTGGCGAGCATACGGGGATCAACACTTCGTTGCGCAGTTTGTCGGCCCTGAGCCCGGGCCAGTTACCCTGACCATAGTAAATTGCCACATCCACATCGTCGGACAAGGCGCTGAACTCGGCATCCACCGCCTTGATCCGCACATCGATATCGGGATTCTTCTCACTGAATTTTGCCAGACGCGGCACCAGCCACTGAATGGCAAAGCTGGGCGACATGCTGACGGTCAAGGAACCCACGGCGCTACGAGCCAGCAGCCGGTCAGTGGCATCCGACAGTTGGGTAAAAATATCCTTGATATCGAGGAAGTAGCTTTGCCCCTCTTCGGTCAGTAGCAGCGAGCGGTTCTTTCGGCGAAATAATTTTAATCCCAGAAAGTCTTCCAGCGCCTTGATCTGATGACTCACTGCGGCCTGGGTAACGAACAGTTCTTCGGCGGCGCGGGTAAAGCTCAAATGCCTTGCTGCTGCCTCGAACGCCTTGACCGCATTCAGCGGAGGGAGTCGTTTTGACATAGTGATCCACTTCTCATTTTTTAATTAGTTTTTCTAATCCAGATTGTTACATTTTATCGTTTGTTAAAGCCAGCGCTTTTGGTTAAATTTTGCGCCGAAAAGTTGAATATTCAGACAATCTCTGAGCAGTCGAAGGGAAGGTCTGACACTGGCACTCAGTGCCCGTTCTCACCCGGAGGCATCCCATGTTGAACTTTAAATCCGCTTTTGTGCTCCTGCTGTTTGGCATGAGCACCAGCGCCGTGGCTGCGGAAAGTCTTTCTGCACCGGCGCAAACTCGTCCTCTGCCACGAGTTGCTGTCGAAGCCCCTGCGGTGCAGATAGACTTCAAACTGCTTGAGCAGGAGCTGAGCCGTAACATTGCCGCCAACAGCGAAGAGCTCAGAACCCATGCGCTGGACGAGCCGACACTGCTGTTGGCCGAAGACGCTGCAGCCAGTCCATCAAAGGTTCAGCTTAACTGAGTCCCATTGGATTTCGCTGAGCGTCAGCAGCAAAAAAGCCGCTTCGAGAGAGGCGGCTTTTTGTTTATCAGGGGCGGTAAACCTTGACGTTACCGTGCCCTTGCTCCTGAAGGTAGAGCGCCTGCAGTTTACTCATAACGCCGCGATCGCAATAGAGCAGATAGGTCTTGCTGCTATCGAGCTCGGCAAAGGCGCTGGCCAACTTGAAGAAAGGAATATGAACTATCTCGACACCTTCCAGTTGCAGCGGCTTGCTCTCTTCCTCTTCCGGCGCCCTGATATCCAGCACCACTTCCCCCTGACCGACACTGGCGACGGTTTCGGTTTCCGTTACTTTGGTATCCATGTCGGTTGCTATCTCCCGAATATCCATGACCACGGCATCGGCGATGATCCGGTCCAGCAGATCTTCGGAAAACTTGGTTTCCTCGGCTTCAACCTTGGACAACACCGCCTTGACCGTGGGTTTTTGTGAAATCACGCCGCAGTATTCAGGCATGGACTTGGCAAAGTCTTCCGTACCTATCTTGCGGCTCTCGTTGATGATGTCCTGCTTGTCCATGGTGATCAAAGGTCTGAGGATCAGGGTATCGACACAGCGGTCAATCACATTGAGGTTGGTCAAGGTTTGGCTGGATACCTGTCCCAGGCTCTCACCTGTGACCAGTGCCTGAACCCCCATACGTTCCGCCACCCTGGCGGCGGCGCGCATCATCATCCGCTTGAGTATGACGCCCATCAAGCCATTGTCTATACGCTCGAGGATTTCGGCCACTACGGGCTCAAAGGGAACGGTCACAAACTTGACTTTATGCGACTCGCCATAGGTCTTCCACAAATGGTGCGCCACCTGCTTGACCCCTATTTCGTGCTGGGCACCGCCCAGGTTGAAGAAGCAGTAGTGGGTACGGGAACCCTTTTTGATAAATTGGAAACTGGACACCCCTGAATCAAAACCGCCGGAGATCAAGGACAGCACATCTTCCTGGGTCGCGATCGGAAATCCACCAAGTCCGGGGATCTTCTTCTCCACCAGGTAGAGTTTGTCGTTGTTGATCTCCAGATGAATGGTCATATCCGGGTCTTTGAGGCGCACACCGGCCGCTTCGGTAAACTGGTTCAGGCCACCACCTACGTAACGCTCCACATCCTGCGAACTGAAGTCGTGCTTGCCGCTGCGCTTGGCGCGGACACAGAAGGTCTTACCCGCCAGCTCGTCGGCATACACCTTGAGCGCATGCTGGTAGATATCATCAACGGTTTCAAAGCTGTATTCATTGACCTGGCTGATGGTAGAAATCCCGGGAATACAAGCCAGACGCTCGGCAAAAACTTGTTTTAGCTGGGGTTTGTCTTTGGGAACCTGCACCATAATCCGATCCCACTGGCGGGTAACGGCAGCGTCTTCATCCACTTTTTTGAGTACATTGCGGATATTGGACTCGAGCATCTTGGTAAAACGCATTCTTACCGGTTTGCTCTTCATCATGATTTCTGGATACAGCTTTACGATAAACTTCATGGGGATCCCGAGGAAAAAAATTTCAAACAGCAATCGTGGGATTATAACAAAGACCCGCTAACTGGCACAGAGATTTGCCACTCCAAAGCCGTGCCCGGATTGCAGAAGCATAAAAAAAGCAGCCGTTTTCAGGCTGCTCTGATTCTGATGATACTGCGCCATCAAAGATTGGGATCGACTTCAATCTCATCAGACTCTTTGGCCTTGCCCTGCTCAATGGAGATTTCCACCCTGCGGTTACGGGCGCGATTCTCCGGCGAGTCGTTGGGCACCAAAGGCGCAGTGGAAGCCATGCCCACCACTTTCATTCTGCTGGCATCAAAGCCGGGCACCTTGACCAATTCGTGGGCCACTGCCACCGCCCGCTGGCTGGACAGGTCCCAGTTGGAGCTGTACAGCTCATTGCTTATCTGCATGTCATCCGTGTGGCCGGAGACTGTGATGATCCCGGGTACATCTTTGAGTAGCTCGCCAACCGCCTGCACCACAGGTTTGAACCTGGGTTGCAGGAACCCCGAACCTGAGGCAAAGGCGCCCTTCTCCCGAATACGGATGATAATCTGCTGCCCCAGAGACTCGATTTCAATAGCGCCGTCCACTATCTCTTTGTTGAGCGCCTCGGCCATCTTCTTGACCTGCTCGTTAATCTGATCCTGAGCCGCCTGCTGTTCCTGGGTCTTCTTGTCTTCGGCCTGCTCCTGCGCCGTGGCCGAAGCCTCGCCGCCACGCTGCTCGCCCCTTTGCTGCTGCACGCCACCGGCACTGTCGTCATCCCCTTCCTGATACTCGAGGATCTGCTGGGTCATCTCGTTGGTTTGCTGGTTGATTATTTCAATCGGGGTGGGATCCGGGCGTCCGGGGCGGAACTCCAGCGCAATCACTGAGGTGCCTTTGGGAATGTCTTTCACTTCAACCTTGTTCTGCACCCCGAAGGCGTATTTCATCGAGCCGGCTATCTGTTTGAACTTCATGACATCCATTTCGGAGAAGGCCAGCAGCAGCACGAAGAAACACATCAGCAGCGACATCAGGTCGGCAAAGGTTGCCAGCCACATGGGTGCGCCGGGTGGCGGACAATCACACTTGGGCTTGGCCATAGTGTTACTCTCCGTCCGTTGTATCTATTTTGCGCTGCTTCTCAGACAGGTAATTTTTGAGGAAGCCCTCAATCACCCTGGGGTTCTGGCCATCCTGAATGGCCAGTACAGCGTCCATAATCAGGTTGCGGTTGAGCATCTCTTCGTTCATCCGCAGCGCCAGCTTATCGGCAATCGGAATCGCCACCATGTTGGCAATAACCGCACCGTACAAGGTGGTCAGCAAGGCCACCGCCATTGCCGGGCCGATGGATTTAGGGTCATCCATGTTGGACAACATGGCCACCAGACCAATCAGGGTACCTATCATGCCCATAGCCGGCGCCACATCACCCAGCGCCTTGAAGATACTGATCCCCGCCTTGTGGCGCTCTTCGGTCAGCTGAATATCCTTCTCCAGTGCTTCACGCACCACATCGCCGTCGTGGCCGTCCACCAGCATGTCGACCGCTTTTTGCATAAAACTGTTGGAAATTTGCGCCTCTTCCAGCGCCAGGAAGCCCCCTTTGCGGGCGGCGTCGGCCATGGTGACCGACTGTTCAATCAACTCTTCGGGTTTGTCCAGTTTGAACATAAACGCCTTGGCGGCAATCTTGACCGCCCCCAAAAACTGCTTGAGGTTGAATTTCATCATCACCACAAACAGCGAACCTACCATCACAATCAATACCGAAGGCACATCAATAAAGATTGCAATGCCGCCACTGCTGACCATTGCCATGATAATAAAAGCAAAAGCACCTACCAGTCCTATCAGGGTTGCTAAATCCACAGTGGCTCCTCACCTCTAAAGCAGACCCGACACAGTGTGGCCGGGATCTCTATCCCATACAAGCCGATCCGCCTCAAAGGGTGATATAGGATCTTGGCTATTCGCAGGAGATGAATATGATAATTTTCAACAGTTTCTATTTTGAGTTATCGGACAGGGCTTAGGCAAGTTTAGGAAGATTTTAATTTTCTCCAAAAAAAATCAGCGACAAAGCGTGCTGTTGAGCAAATAACGGGCGCTTCAATTTGACCCTTATCGCGCCCTGATATACCTTGTGTCACGCTGAACATAACGCCAAGACACCTGCTGCCAATCCCCTCCCCTTATACCTTTGCACCGTGACAATCAGGTCGCAGGAATGGGCCGGCAACCAAGGTGCACCAAGGAAACCGATGTGGCCAAAAAACCCGAAAATCTGAGCTTTGAAGAATCTCTCAACGAACTGGAACGCATAGTCGCCGAGCTGGAACGCGGTGAAGTATCGCTGGACGATGCTCTCAAACAGTTCGAGCGTGGCATAGGTCTGGTGCGCAGCAGCCAGGCCAAACTGGAACAGGCGCAACAGAAAGTTGCCATACTGCTGGCCCAGGATCCCCAGGCGCCATTGAGCCCATTTGATGTCGAGGGTGAGTGAGTGTTAACCCAAGCTATTAACCAATACCAGCAGAGAGTCAATCAAAGGATTGGCACCATTCTGGACACCCTGGATGATACCGAGCCCAAACTCAAGGCTGCCATGCGACATGGTGCCCTGCTGGGCGGTAAACGTATTCGGCCGTTTCTGGTTTACTCTGTGGGCGAGATGCTCGGCGTTCCCCTTGAGCGCCTCGATGATTGCGCCGCCGCCATAGAATGTATTCACGCTTACTCGCTGATCCATGACGATCTGCCGGCCATGGACGACGATGCTCTGCGCCGCGGTCAGCCAACCGTGCATATCGCCTTTGACGAAGCCACCGCCATTCTTGCCGGTGATGCCTTGCAGACCTTGGCCTTTGAACTTATCAGCAGCGATATTGAGGGTCTCAGCGACCGCCAACACCTGCGCCTGGTGCAGGCGCTGGCCAAAGCCTCCGGCTACCGCGGCATGTGCGGTGGCCAGGCCCAGGATCTCAATGCTACAGACAAAGAGATCTCCCTTGCGCAGCTCACCGCCCTGCACAGATTGAAGACAGGTGCCCTTATCCGCTGCGCCGTCGAGTTTGCGGTAATTGCCGCCGATGTCGATGATAATGAAAGGCAAGCCCTGCTGGAATACGCCGATGCCATAGGTCTGGCATTCCAGGTACAGGATGACATTCTCGATATCACCGGCAGTACAGAAGAGCTGGGTAAGCCCCAGGGGTCGGATCTCGACGCCAACAAGAGTACTTATCCTAAACTGTTGGGACTGGAGGGCGCCAAGGCCACAGCCCAAAAACTGCTGGAAGATGCACTATCAGCGCTGGCCAAATTGCCATACAATAGCCAGTTAATTGCCGAATTCGCCCGCTATATCGTTGAGCGAAGAGTATAAAAAGAGACAAAGTATCTCGTTATGAGTCTGGATATCACTCAGTTTCCTGTGCTGGCACAGGCCAATACCCCGGAAGAGCTGCGTCAGCTTCCACAAAGCCTGCTTCCTCAGCTGGCCGACGAGCTCAGGGAGTTTTTATTAAAATCTGTGGGCATGTCGAGCGGTCACTTTGCTTCAGGGTTAGGCACTGTAGAGCTGACCGTGGCGCTGCATTATGTCTACAACACTCCGTTTGACCGCCTGGTCTGGGATGTGGGTCATCAGGCCTACCCGCATAAGATTCTTACCGGTCGTCGCGATCGCATGCCTACCATACGCCAAAAAGGCGGCCTGCACCCTTTCCCCTGGCGGGAAGAGAGTGAGTACGACACCTTCAGTGTTGGTCACTCAGGCACCTCGATTTCGGCCGCACTGGCAATGGCTGTGGCTGCCGATAAAGAGCAAGCCGGTCGTAAAGTGGTGGCCGTCATAGGCGATGGCGCCATGACAGGCGGCATGGTGTTTGAAGCCATGAACCACGCCGGCGATCTGCACAAAGACATGCTGATGGTGCTCAACGACAACGAGATGTCCATCTCGGAAAACGTCGGCGCCCTCAACAACCACCTGGCACAGCTGATGTCCGGCCGCTTCTACACCACAATACGTGAAGGCGGCAAGAAGGTACTCAAGGGCATGCCCGTCATCAAAGAGATGGCGCGCCGCACCGAGGAACACCTGAAAGGCATGGTGGTTCCGGGAACCCTGTTTGAAGAGCTGGGATTCAACTACATAGGCCCTATCGATGGCCACGATGTGGATGCTCTGGTGGAGACCCTGCGCAACATGCGCAGCCTCAAGGGGCCGCAGGTACTGCATATCATGACCAAGAAAGGCAAAGGTTATGAGCCGGCAGAGAAAGATCCCATCGGCTGGCATGCGGTGCCCAAGTTTGACCCTTCACTGTTTTGCAAGCCGGCCACCAAGCCGGGAAAACCCAGTTTTTCCCAGGTGTTCGGCAAATGGCTGTGCGACATCGCCGCCAAGGATGACAAGGTACTGGGGATCACCCCGGCCATGCGTGAAGGCTCAGGCATGGTGGAGTTCTCCCAGAAATTCCCCGAGCAATACTTCGATGCCGCCATCGCCGAGCAACATGCTGTGACTCTGGGCGCGGGCTTTGCCTGTGAAGGCTATAAGCCGGTAGTGGCCATTTACTCCACCTTCCTGCAGCGCGGCTATGATCAGTTGATCCACGATGTGGCACTGCAGCGCCTGCCGGTGCTGTTTGCCATTGACCGTGGCGGCATTGTGGGCGCCGATGGCCCTACCCATCAGGGTGCCTTCGATCTCAGCTACCTGCGCTGCGTACCCAACATGGTGATAATGGCGCCATCCGATGAAAACGAGTGTCGGCAGATGCTTTACACCGGCTACTGCTACGACCAGGGCCCAAGCGCAGTGCGCTACCCTCGCGGCAGTGCAACCGGCGCCGAGCAGGTTGAAGAGATGACGGCCATGGCGATAGGTAAAGGCCTTGTCAGACGTCAGGGCAAACAGATTGCCATTCTCAACTTCGGCACTACCCTGGCTGCCAGCCTGAAAGCCGCCGAAAGCCTGGATGCCACAGTCGCCGATATGCGCTTTGTCAAACCCTTGGATGAAGATTTGATCAGGGAACTGGCCGCCAATCACGACTTGCTGGTAACAGTGGAAGAAAACGCCATCATGGGCGGCGCCGGCAGTGGCGTGCTCGAGTATCTGGCCAGCCAGGGGATCTGCAAGCCTGTGTTGCAAATTGGCCTGCCGGATGAATTTATCAAGCACGGCTCACCGGAAGAGATACTGACTGAGCTCAAGCTGGATGCCAGTGGTATTCTCGAGCAGATCCAAAACCGGCTCGCATAAGATAAGCATCCGCTATCATTAAAAAAAACCGCCTCAGGGCGGTTTTTTGCTTCTCCGACCACAGGAAAGCCAGCTAGAGTTAAACTGAACTAGCCAAGCAGTGGCGACAATACTATATCTTGGCATTCTCTTATGGTTCTGGGCTTTAGCAAAGGAGGCGCTGTGCCGGAAAGCAGGGCTTTGGTGTTGGGGGGCGGTGGTGCCAGAGCGGCCTATCAGGTTGGGGTGCTCAAGGCATTGGTGCAGTTTTATCCCCGCAATCACGCCATTCCATTCAAGATTGTTTGCGGCACTTCGGCCGGAGCCATCAATGGTACCGCCATCGCCACCCATGCATCCTGTTTTCACCTTGGGCTGAGAAAGCTGGAATGGATCTGGCGTAATATCCACACTGAGAAAGTCTACCGCGCCTCCAATACCGGCGTGCTGGCACATCTGGCCAAGATGGCCCTTCGTGGCATGCAGGGAGATCTGGTCAATACCGACGCCGGCAGTTTGCTGGACAATGAACCCTTGCGGCAACTGCTCAATGAGCTGATTAACTTCGAGCGAATCGATCGCAACATCCGCGGCGGCTCCCTGATGGCACTGAGCATTGACACCTCCTGCTACAACAGCTCGCGCTCCGTGACCTTCTTTCAGGCCCACAAGGAGCTGGAGAACTGGCAAAGGGCAAGACGCAGCGGCGAGCGCACCCGGCTGCACACAGAGCACCTGATGGCCAGCTCCGCCATTCCTTTGGTGTTCCCCTCAATTAAGCTGTCCCAGTCTTACTATGGCGATGGCTCGGTGCATCAATTGGCGCCGCTGTCCAGCCCGATACATCTGGGCGCCAAGCGGATCATGGTGATCAACCTGGACAGCCCACACAAGAACACGCCCCTTGAACTGGATTATCATCCGAAGACGGCCACCATTGCCGGTCATCTGCTGGATACCATCTTTTCCGATACCCTGAATTCAGATCTGGAGCGGCTCAGGCGCATCAACAGCACTCTGGCGCTGGTGCCGGAACAGAGTCGCCAACAGTTGGATTTGAGGCCGATTGATACCTTGGTGATTAAACCCAGTGAAGATCTCAGTGAGCTGGCCAAGCGTTACTATCAGGAGATGCCCTTCGCCATTCGTCGACTGCTGGCTTTGATTGGCATAGACAGCCAGTCGGACACCAGTATTGTGTCTTATCTGCTGTTTGAGAACGCCTACACAGGCGCCCTGATAGATTTGGGATATCAGGATGCCATGTGCCAGATTGATGAATTGAAAGCCTTTTTCGATATCAGTTGAGCATGAGTCAGGCGAAAAAGATGAGTAGGGCCACCACCAGCAACACTGATACCAGAGTCACGGCAAAGGTTGGTGTGGAGCCTTGCTCCCGCTCATTGGCGGTCACTGCTATGTTCTCAGCCCCCTGCTGTAAACCATGGGAATCGCTCTCCGGATTGTCGACTGTGGTTTGCACTATGTGGTGGCGCTGAAACTGAATAAAGGGCTGGTTTGGGTCACCGACATAGAGACGCACTTCCCCCGTTTCACTTCGGCTCACCAGCGGCGGCAGTATGGTCAGCGCATCCAACTGATAATCCAGGGTCAAATCTCTCAGTTGGACAAGCTTATAGCCCAGCGCCTTGGCCTGATCCTGCAAGGCGGCCGACATCTCGTAGCTGGCCAGCTCGGCGTCGAGAACTACCAGCTTACCGGGTTTGCCATCGGGCTGTTGCCACAGACAGTCGGCCAGCCAGATCCCCTTGAGTGAGGCGTAACGGGCAAACAGTGCTTCCACCAGCTCCCAGGCGTCGGCCTCTCCGGTGAGCCAAGGGCTGATTTCCACATTGTTGACCCGCAGCACGCAGTCTTCACCATTGAGGCGCCCCGCCATATAGCTCAGGTAGGCTTGCTGATCTTCCACCGGCAGCACGAGTTTGCCTGCCAGCTCCAGCAACAGCACCTCATTGAAATGAGCGGTCAGAATAAGCCGTTGCCAATGCATGGGTTTGAGATAGTAATCCGCCGGTTGTTTAAGATTCTCTGCAAGCACCCGGCTCGCCTCCTGCTCATCCATCATGGGAAGGTAGGCATAACAATGACTGGCCTCTTCATTGCCATCGATATTCACCGGCAGGATCAGCGGCACATCGCCATCACGGCAAAACAGCAGCTGCTGGGTAGAAGTCAAAATCTCAAACAGTTCCTCGAACGAGATATCGAGGCCATCATTACTGTCATGGGTCACGGTTGCCAACTCCTTGTAGGTCACTCGGGTTTGCGCTTATTCTGGAAAAGTCGCTGCAACATATGCAGCCAAGCAGTCCTTCCCGGCATTCAGCTCCACAAAGGTCGCAGAGTACCCCATTTAACGTGCAAATAAAACCAACGCCAGCGGCCGGGCAATCAGCCTTGAAGCAAAATAACTTCGGCCTTCTCCACCCTTCTGGGCTTGCCGCGAATAAGCAAGGTATCACCGGCGCGGAACTGCCAATCTTCATCCGGCGGCTCGTACTCCCTGCCGCCGCGGCGCACTGCTCTCAGTTCCACCCTGAGCTGTTGCCAGGGGATCTCGGCACTGAATTTCCCCACGGCACTGGCGCCTCTTGGCAAAGCCACTGCATGTAGTAATTCGAGAGAGAAGTCGGCTTCCTCACCGGAAAAGAAACCGTGCAGATACTGATAATGATTGCGCCGCTCCGACTCCAGCCGTTTGAGGATCCGCGACAAGGGTACCCCTGACTGATACAACACCTGAGATACCAGCATTAAGCTGCCTTCCAGAGTTTCCGGAATAACCTGACTGGCACCGGCCTGCTCCAGTTGCTCAAGCTCGCTGTCATCCCGGGTTCGCACCATAATCCGCGCCTCGGGCGCCAGTTGCCGACACAGTACCAAGGCCTCTTCCAACTGCGGCTGCTCGCAAAAGGTCAGCACTATACTCTTGGCGTGGCGCACATTGGCTTGTTTGAGCAAACTGCGTTTACAAGCATCGCCGAAATACACAGGCTCTCCGGCCCGGCGTGCCTCGGCAACCCGGGAGGGATCCCGGTCGAGGGCAATAAAAGGGATAGCTTCGGCCTTGAGAAACCGCCCTATGGTCTGCCCAACCCGGCCATAACCCAGCAGCAGAACCAGATCTTGCTGGGGATCCAAAGGCGGCAGGTTTTCTGCCGGTTCCGGCCTGGGTTTAAGGCCCTGCAGCAGCCTGGCTATGTCTATGCTATGACGCACCAATGCCGGCGCCAGTGCCATGGACAGTACGGCAACCATCACCAAAGTGTTACTGACACTGGGGGCCAACAAGTGATAACTCACCGCCAGGGCCAGCACCACGAATGAAAACTCCCCCACCTGTGCCAAGCTGAGGCCGGTGGACATGGCCACCCTGAAAGGCTCTTTAGCCAGCCTCAGCAGGGCAAAGACTATCGCCGTCTTGCCGATAATCACCGCCAACAGCAACAGTAAAATTTGCCACCAATAGGCCAGCACCAGACTGAAGTCGAGCAACATACCTATGGAGATAAAGAACAGCCCCATCAAGAGATCCCGAAACGGGCGAATATCCGCCTCCAACTGGCGCCGGTACTGGCTCTCCCCCAGAAGCATCCCGGCCATAAAGGCCCCCAATGCCATGGACAACCCCAGCCACTGGGTAAAGGCGCCGGTCAAGAGCGCCACCACCAGAGTCGATAACACAAACAGCTCGTTGGAGCGGGAGCGGGCAACTTCATCAAACAATTTGGGCAGAGCCCACTTACCAAAAGCCATCAGCACAATAAAGGCCAGGATCCCTTTCCCCAGAGCTGCCCCAAGCTGCAGGGCAGTCAAAGGCTCGCTGCCATCGGCAAGCAAAGGCAGCAGAATAAGCAAGGGCACCACGGCCAGGTCCTGGAACAGCAACACACTGACCGACAGTTCGCCATGGCGGCGCTTGAGCCAGCCCTTGTCGTTGAGCAGTTTCAGCACTATGGCGGTGGAAGACAAGGCTGTCACTGAACCTATCACCAGCGCCTGAGTCACGTCGCTGATAAAGAGTAATCCGGCCCCCATGGCCAGCAAGGTGGTCAATACCACCTGAGCACTGCCGAGGCCAAATACAGTGCGGCGCATGGCCCAGAGCCTGGGTACAGAAAACTCCAGTCCCAGGGTAAACATGAGTAGCACCACCCCAAGTTCGGCCACCGACTGCATCTGGTGCTGCGAAAACCAATTGAATCCGGAAGGACCGCTGATAACCCCCGTCAGCAGGTAGGCCAGAATAGCGGGCAAGCCTATACGCCTGAGCAAGGCTATCGCCGCTATGGCAATAACCAGCATCAAGAGGATCTGGATAAAGAATCCATGTTCCATGCGCACTCCCCTGCTCTCTAAGGTTCAATTCATTATTTTGTCGGCGTCAAATACTTGTCACATGAACATTGTCTGTAACACTCCTAAGCTTAACTCAATGAGATCTATATACAAATCAGACAAAAGCCTATCAGGCACGCATTTTGCATTGTAACAGTCGTGAAAGGTTCTGCCTTATTGGAGTATTTATGATGGACTTTGGTCTGGCAACAGAGTTTTACCCTGAAGACTATCAGTATCTGTCTGATCAACCTCAGGCTATCCGTCCCAAGATGGATCTGCTGCAGGCGGTTCAGCGGTTGCATGCGAGTCTCGATCCCCGGACAGTATTTGCCTGCTATGGCAAACTGCTGCAACAATATTTGCCGGTACAGGGAGTACAGCTGCGACTGAAAGGACATCAATTTCACTGGGGGCGTACTTCTCAAAGTACGGTGAGCAGAGAACTGGTCAGTAAACTGGGCACCGCCAAGCTGCGCTACCGGTTGCAAAGAGTGTTGAGCCCGGTGGAGCAGGCAGAGCTTGAACAGATAGAAGCCCTGCTGTCACAGCCGCTGTTCAACGCCATCGCCTATTCGCAGATGTCGGAGCAGGCGATGTTTGATTCCCTGACCGAGCTTGGCAACCGCCACTATTTCGGTCAGTGTATCCGTACCTCGCTCGCCAGAGCCGGACGGGCTCACAGCCCGATATCTCTGGTGGTGCTTGATCTGGATAATTTCAAGCAGCTCAACGACAGTCTCGGCCACAAGTTTGGTGACAGAGTGCTGACTCAGTTCGGCAAGCTGCTTAAGTGTGGCATCCGCAATGCCGACCAGGCTTTTCGCATAGGTGGCGACGAGTTTGTGGTATTGGTGGAAGGCAATCTGGAGTCGGCGGTGCGCATGAGCGAGCGCCTGCTCGAAATGCTCGCCAACGAAACCCTGTTTCACCGCCACGGCATCGCCTGCAGCATAGGCATAGCCGCCTGGAGCGCCGGAGTAAATCAGGATCAACTGTTTGAACAGGCCGACCGTGCACTTTATCGCGCCAAGGCCGCCGGCCGTAACAGATACTGTATAGCGACTCGCGACTGAGACGAGCCGGCGATTGACTAGCCCGCGATTGAGACTAGTAAGTCGCGGCGCATTGCCCCTAGACCAAGAGGACTCTCTTGGTTTTCATTTCGACCGCGCGGATTTGGCACTCAAATCCATCTGGGGCTCGTGCTCATAGGTGTATTCGCCCTTAGCCACGTTATTTGCACCAACGGCTGTCGGCGACATCGAGAGGGATTGGTGCAATTCTGTTAGCACTGAGTAGCTTGAAACATCTGAAGTGCTTGCAGCGAGTCACAGGATCGCCTGTGCATAAGGCAGTTCTCTAACATCCTGTTCTTCACTGCATTCGGGCTTCCTGCCCATCCCTGCGGCAGGTGATTGGCTACAACTTAGCTAGCCGCTAGGATCAAGTTCATTGGTGAGTTTTGGCTTAAAGCCATGATAGCCGCTGTGCCAGCGGCCCAAAGTCGTGGTGTTCCACACCACACCGGGCAAGGGGCTTTGCTTGTCCAAAGCCCCTTGCATCCCCAAGGACACCCCGACGTAGCCGAAATCCCCACTGGCTTATGAAGCAAATTGGCTACACTCAGGACTCGCATCCTTGCTCGACCTTCGAGCCTCGACATCCCTGTCTCGGCTACGCCGATTTGCAACAACGCCAGCGGCGGCTCCGAAGGGGAGCTGGTGCAATTCTGTTAGCGCTGAGTAGCTGGAAACATTTGAGAGTTCTGCAGACATACACCTCATTTCCAGGCACAGGCGGAACTGTGACCTTCCGAGCCAGGGATGGCGAGGCAGAGCTTTACAGGGACGTACTCGCAGCGAGTCACAGGATCGCCTGTGCGGGAGCGCACCGCAGGTGATTGGCTACAACTTAGCTAGCCGCTAGGATCAAGTTCATTGGTAAGTTTTGGCTTAAAACCATAAATAGCCGCTGTGCCAGCGGCCTAAAGTCGTGGAGCTTCACCCCACACCCAACCAAGAAGGGATCAACAGCAATCCCCTCTTGGATCTCCCTTGCCGCCCCACACACTGTCGAAAGCCCCTCGGCCTTATGGCACAAATAACTATCGCTTCAGACGCTCCGAGTCACATCCATGTGACTCTGACCCAGCTCAACATCCTGTCTCGCGCTCGTTAGCTCGTCGCTAAGCGACACTCGCCCCTGATTAACTGGCGCAGAATGGGCAACTGCCGGACAGGAGTCCCAATGCAGTGAAGGGCAGGACGCCCGTGAACGGCCATGCCTCAGCCACGTTATTTGCGCCAACGGCTTTCGGCGACACCGAGGGGGGGACTGGTGCAATTCTGTGAGAACTAACTTGTTTGAAGCTACCTATATGCCCACAGAAATACGCCCATATTCCAGGCACAGGCGAAACTGTGACCGTCGAAAACAGGGACGTTTTCGTCGAGGCTACATGGACGTATTCACGCCGTGTCACTGGATCGCCTGTGCGAAAGGCGCACCGCAGGTGATTGACCGCGGCTTAACCACGTTATTTTCGCCAACGGTTGTCAGCAACACCGAGGCGGAATTCGTGCAATTCTGTTAGTACGGAGTAACCTGAAACACCTGAAGTGCTTGCAGACATACACCTAATTTCCAGGCTCTGGTTCTAGTTCTGGTGGGACTGTGACCGTCAAAAACAGGGAAGAATGCAAACACTCAGTCAATTCTGCTTCAAAAACAAACCAAATCAGGGTTTTGTTGCATTTGTCAAAACTTGACCTTTGGCTAATTGTTTTCACATTCAATGCTAGCTATTGTATAACTAATTCAAACGCTTAGCTTTAGCACTTTCTTAAGCTTAAGGCCGAAAGCAACACTTTTCCGTTTTCAGCGGAATGCGGGGACGAACAGAGTTTGGACCCGTGCGGTAGCCATGGCTTTACTTAACGTTTTTTGTAAGACCTGGGTTTTAGGGCCCTTGATTTTAAGGCCCTTATTTGCAGGGCTTGAAGCGCTCATGGTAAGTGCCTAAGAACTGATTTTCTATACAGTATTATTGACGTTCTAGGAAAAATGCCGGAAATTTGCAGCTAAGTTTGCGCGTTATTTCTGTAACATTTTAGAAAATACTATTAAATTCATAACGTTAAAAAATACAGCTGGTAGATAATAGGTTTGGAAACCGCGCATGCGCGTTTAGCTGCAAGGGATATTTGGACTAAATGGTATTATATCCAGCGAATACAAACAGATAGCGATGCGCGTTTACACTCCTCCGAGGACTAAAACGCGCATGCGCACTATACAGCTGTTAGCTTTACAAGGAGAATTCATTGAATACATCAGCATTTGAAGTCGCACAAGCGATACTGCTATCGGTAGGTGGAGGCGCTGCTATTATTTTTGCTCTATCTAGTTTTCTTGGCAAAGTATGGGCAAAACGCATTCTCCAAAATGAAAAACAACAACATGATAAAGAGCTGTCTCAGTATAAGGCTCAGTTAGACTCTTTGATTCACAAAGATAGCCTAAATTACCAGCAAAAATTAGACTTGTATAAAGTGGTTTCAAATCCGTTGATTGAGATGGTTGCGCTAATTGCGAAGCAAGGTTTAACCAAAGATCACGTACATGAATTTGACCGCTAGCGGTTACATATAACAGCTCAACTCGCTTTGTTTGCACCACAACCTGTATTTCAAGCATTTAATGATATGGTCGACTATTTCTATGATTCGCTAGAAAATGGCGATTACTCATTTTATTTATTTAGAGATAAAGCGTTAGTTTTCCTATCAGAAATGCGTAAAGATATTGGAATTTATGGCGACGAAGTAAAGTACAAAGGAAACAGATAAAGCTAACAAAGCATTTAAGAGTGATTCGCAACGCTTGGCAGTTTCGCTTCGCTCAAGTATAGCCAAGCGCTGCTCACACCTTAATGCGGCGTTAAGCAGCTAAAGAAAAAATGGAGTGAATACTTGGCTAAACCACCTTTATCACATTACTCACCGAAATTTGCGAATAAGGCGTGGGCTGATAGTAAGGGCTACACATCGTATTTTAATTGTTCATATAGTGGTGAGGTTAAGAAATCTTCTAAGGGTTGGAAACAATGGGGAAGAAAGCGTGGCCTTTATTCATGGGCAGTTGAAAGGTCATTGGACCAAGAGCTTGAAACTTTAGCTAGCCCTATATACGAAAAAATAGTCAGCTTCAATGAGCTATCTGAAGATGAGCGTATTGTATGGTCTCAGTTTATGTTATCTCAATTGGTTCGTACGCCAACCTATATGAGGTATGAGAATAAAGCACGTGAAATTTTTGGAATTACTGAAGAGCCAAAGCATTGTCGCGTCGGCTGCAAGGACTGCTTAGATCTCAGCTATGTAGCGAATAGAGATTGGTGTTTACTTCTGGCGCATGAGGACGATTTTTTTGTAAGAAGTGATAATCCAATTCTGCAAACTGGGTTTATTGAGTTACCCGATACATGCTTATTTTACCCCTTAACTCCTAAGTTGTGCTTTGTTGCGTGTTCTATGCCAAGCGACTGGAATGCATTCGTCAACAAGCCCAACGAAACCTGTGGGTATCAATTAGCGAAAGGAGGAGCTCATATGTTTAACTTTCATCTAGCAAGATCGGCGGGTGAGTCCCTAATTATTTCACCTAAGGACGATGGAGTTATAGCTGAAAAAATGTATGGTGACGTTTTAGGTGTTTATCCCCAGCCTCCATTTTCTCTGCACACAGTAGATGGTGTCGATTTTGAAATCGCATTTGAGAGCATTCGCAAAATTATGAGCTATACCGATGAAATAGAATACCCCTCTTGGCAACCAAATGAACTGGAGCCGTTTTATCAAAATAGTCAACGTGCCGGCGCTGCTTAACAAGTTGCTGCACACGGAAAAATTACTCGCTACGCTCCTAATTTTCCGGTGAGCAAAGCGTTATGCACTGAGAGAGTCATGAAGCATCCACTAGATTACGCTAGGCAAAAAACAGATCGGATTATTCAAGACCGTTTCAAGTCATTCTTAATGAATGATAAAAAGTGGGTAAAGGTAATGAAAGCGCTTTCCCATAAAGAAGAAGTTATCAAAGAATGTAAAGTTAAACTGGTCTGGGATGATGAACTAAGGAATATGTATCTAGACCATGCTGGATATTGTTTCGATTATTATGATCATAGTATGGAAGGTATGATAAGTGGATACCCTAAAGGGTATTATGATTACAAGGAAATTGAGTGGCTGGAATTTCCAGTGCTAGCAAATATTCTTGTAAATACAAATAACTTAAAGTCTGGCACCAAAAAAGTAGCCCAAAACATTTCTCAAATACATAAGCTTATTTCAGAAATAGGTCAATTTGAGATGGAAATAAATAAAGATTATTTGCGCTTGTATGGTTACAAATAACACGTGCATAACAAGGCGCAGCAACCGACTGTCAAAACTGTCACTCGTTTTGCCGTTGGCAAAACAAGCGCCAATTTTGCCAGCGGCTGTTCGCGGCGTTATATAGCTTTATAAATTTGGTGTTTATATCCAGTTGTCTTTGGCCAACGGCGCGTGGACGGTTCGGTTGGCACAAGGTGTGGCAAGCATTATGTTATCGAAACTTCTGTGTGCAATGTCGGTTCCGTTCGTTAGGTTTCTCTACGTAAAAGCGATCTTTGTCGCTGGTCGATTTGAATCCACGAGCGCTGGACGTTTTGTCTGTCCAAGTTCGTGAACCACTTCAGGTAATTTGCTTGCGGCAACATTCACTACTTGTTCGGCTTTTCTTAGGTGGTAAATTGAAGCTGAAAGGCGAGCTATATAACAAGCGTTCAAGCGGGACTTGGCACGCGTGGCATTTTTGGTTTGCAGTTTGTTTAGTGATTAAGGCGTAAGGAAAAAGACAGGACAGCCATATCTTTTTGATGTTTCGCAAAGCCTTGACTAGGCTTTGAAATACCCATCAAAGCTCAGTCGAGGTTGGTTATGACCACCGCCCGTCGTCAGTTGATAGATGCTGAAAGTACGCCCTTTTACCACGTAATTAACCGTTGCGTCCGAAGGGCATTTTTGTGTGGTGAAGATTCACTATCGGGGCGCAGTTACGAACATAGACGTGGCTGGATAGTGGATAAAACCAGGCAGTTGTCGTCAATATTCTGCATCGACGTTTGCGCTTATGCGGTCATGAGTAATCACTACCATTTGGTGCTCAAAATCGACCTTGCTACGCAACAAGCGTTGACACCATTTGAAGTCATTGAGCGTTGGACATTGCTCTTTAGTGGCAATCCTGTGGCGGCAAAGTTCCTCAAGGGCGATAGTCTCTCAGACGATGAGAGAATACTGTTGCATACGCTGAATAGCGATTAGCAAGAACGCCTCCCGAGCCACTGTGCCCAAACTATTGGCACTAAGAGGTTGCTTCAGCAACCAGCTTCAACACGATTCCGGGTTCAGAGCCAAATGCCAGTGCGCTACGCTCGACAAAACCACCGGCCAGCGCCAGCAGTCGGCCATTTTGCATCAGCAGCGGCACTCTGTCTCTAAGCCAGGGTGGCACTCCAAGTTCATGCCAGAGTTTCTTGAGCTCCCGCCCCTTGTCTCTATTGTGAGGCTGACAGCGGTAACTGCCCTTGAGCCCCATGACCAGTTCAGGTGCTGCAGCGGTATCTGATGGCTGAACTTTTGCACCTAGTGACGCCGATAGTGACGTCAGTAGCGGTGCCGATAGTGAAGCCATTAGAGGAGCCAGTTGTGGAGCCATGACCTGAGCCAGCGCCACCCTGGGCCCTGAGTCAGCCAATGTCAGCTCCAGGCGCTGCCAGGGGGAGGTGAGCCCAACACTCAGACTCTGCCCTTGGCTCAATGCTTGCAGCTGCTTTTGGCTCAGAGTCAGTTTCGAGTTTTTTGCTGCCACATCTTCAACCGAACCTACCCCATCAAGCAGCTGGAATGCTGCCCCCGGCAGAGGCGCCATGGCATAGATCTGTTGCCCATAACGCTTGAGGAGCAATCCCTTAAAGCTAAGCTCAAGCTGAGCATCCTCCCTGGCATCGAGTAGCTGCGCCAAGGCTTGCTGCAACTGCACCTGTGCCGGTAAGGGCAAGCGCTGCATCTGAATAAACTGCCGCAGCAACTGCGCCTGCCACTGGGGTGACAGCACTTTGAGCCCGGCGCTATCCAGTACCCGAACGCCGCTGAAGCGGCAACGGCCGAGCAAGGGCTGTAACTTTTCGGCGCTGACTTCATCGAGCAGCAACTGCTGTTCGGCGCACAGCGCGGCGCTGCGTGAGGCAGTAGTGGCAATCGAAGGCCAGCGCTGCTTGAGTACAGGGATCACCTCGGCGCGCAGGAAGTTGCGGTCATACTGGGTGTCCTGATTACTCTCATCATTGATATAGGGCAGCTCGAGGCTTGCCACCGCCTGCTCTATCTGAGCCCGGCTGCTGTCCAGCATGGGCCGTAATTGCCAGCATGGTGCACCTTCTGCCTTGGATGTCTGAGCCAAGGAACTTTCTGCCTTAGATATCAGAGCCAAGTGCTGGGCTTGCCCCATGGCCGCCAGTCCCTTGGGGCCCTGACCGCGCTTGAGTGCCAGCAGCAGCGTCTCCAACTGATCGTCCTGATGATGGGCAGTCAGCAGAATATCGCCGGGATTGAGCAGCTCGGCAATCGCCTGATAGCGGGCACGCCGCGCCTCAGCCTCGATACTGACGCGCGAACCGAGCTCAAGTTGCACCTTCCGAAGAACAAAATTCAGGCCATAATGCTCGGCTCTTTGGCGACAATGAGCCGCCCAGGCATCGGCATTGCGGCTGAGGCCATGGTGTACGTGCACCAGGGAGATTTGATAAGGCGTATTGGGATGAGTCTCGCGAAAGCGCGCCAAGGTATAGGCCAGCAGCTCTGAGTCCATACCGCCGCTGTAACCCAGCCAGAGGTGGTTGTCAGCCGTGGCGCCGATTTGATCCAGCAGCGCCGTTAACTTGAGTACCAGGGTATCGACCAGAGTGTGGGACATTAAAAGAGGATCCTGACCTTATCTGTGCCGAGCATGGCTTCCAGTGCCATCATGAGTTCATCACTGGGGTTCACCCGCCAGTCGTCACTCAAACGAAACTGCCCCTTGGCCAGGGCCTGACGATAGTTGATCGCCACAGGCACAGAGCCGCCGCGCCAGGGTGAGAGGGTCTCATAAAACTGTGTCAGCCATTCCAGGCTCAATATTGCCGCGTCGAGATCCAGCTCCACCGCCGCCGCAAAGTGGCTGCGGGCTTCGCCCATATCTATAATGTTGCGCGCCGTCATCCGGTTGCCGCCGGAGAAGTCATCGAAGCTCACTTCACCTTCACAGATGAGGATCCTGTCTTTCTCCAGCAGGTGATTGAATTTCTCGAAGGACTCGGTAAACAGCATCACTTCCAGACGGGCACTCTTATCGTCCAGCGTCAGCAGCCCCATCTTGGAGCCTCGCTTGGTCAGCATCACCCGGGTGGCGACCACCAATCCGGCGGCCTTGACCGTCTTGCCCCTGTCTGTGGGGTGAATATCCTTGAGCCGCCCGGAGGTGTAGTGCCTGAGCTCTTTGAGATATTGGTTGATGGGGTGACCTGTGAGGTAAAGCCCCAGAGTCTCACGCTCCCCTTCCAACCAGACCTTGTCCGGCCAACGCGGGCAGTCAACAAACTGTTGTTTGCTGTCCTGGGGGTCGTCGTTGAGTAGACCGAACATGTCGCACTGGCCTATGGCTTCGGCCTTGGCGTGCTGATCGGCGGCGCGTATCGCCTCCGGCAAGGTAGCCATCATGGAGGCCCGGTGCGGCCCCAGATTGTCCATGGCACCGGCATTGATCAGCTTCTCAATCACCCGGCGGTTGAGTTTTTTCAAATCCACCCGGGCGCAGAAGTCGAACAAGTCTTTGAACGGCCCCCCCTTGCGAGCTTCCAGAATCGATTCGACCGGCCCCTCGCCCACCCCCTTGATGGCGCCTATACCGTAGACGATATTGAGTTCTTCATCGACGGTAAACTTGAACAGGCCCTTGTTGACATCCGGCGGAATAAGCTTGAGTCCCATGCGCTCACACTCATCCACCAGGGTCACTATCTTGTCTGTGTTGTCCATATCGGCGGACATTACCGCCGCCATAAATTCAGACGGATAGTGGGTCTTGAGCCAGAGGGTCTGATAAGACACCAGTGCATAGGCGGCCGAGTGCGATTTGTTGAAGCCGTAACCGGCGAATTTCTCCACCAGATCGAAGATCTTCATTGCCAGTTCGCCGTCGACGCCGTTTTTTATCGCCCCGGCTTCAAAACCGGCACGCTGCTTGGCCATCTCTTCCGGCTTTTTCTTACCCATGGCCCGGCGCAGCATGTCCGCGCCGCCCAGGGTATAGCCCGCCAGCGTCTGGGCAATCTGCATCACCTGTTCCTGATAGAGGATGATGCCGTAGGTAGGATCCAAAATCGGTTTAAGGCTCTCGTGTTGCCACTTCTCATCCGGGTAGGAGATAGCCTCGTGGCCATGCTTACGCTCGATAAAGTTATCTACCATCCCCGACTGCAACGGACCTGGGCGGAACAGGGCCACCAGAGCGATCATATCTTCAAAGCAGTCGGGCTGCAGACGCTTGATAAGATCTTTCATGCCGCGGGATTCCAGCTGGAATACCGCCGTGGTTTCGTAGCGTTTCAGAACCCCGAAGGACTTGGCATCGTCCAGCGGAATGGCGGCAATATCGACCGGCGGCTTGCCGAGCTTGGCGAGCCTTGGGTTAATCATCCCCAGCGCCCAGTCGATAATGGTCAGGGTCCTGAGACCCAGGAAGTCAAACTTCACCAGACCGGCGGTTTCCACGTCATTCTTGTCGAACTGGGTCACCGGGTTTTTCCCTTCGGCGTCGCAGTAAAGCGGCGAGAAGTCGGTGATCTTGGTCGGCGCAATCACCACGCCCCCTGCGTGCTTACCCGCGTTACGGGTCACCCCCTCAAGCTTGCGGCACATGTCGATAAGGTCTTTGACATCCTCATCGGCCTCATAGGCTTCGGGCAGCGCAGGCTCGGCCTCGAAAGCCTTGGCCAGCGTCATCCCGGGCTCGGCCGGGATCATCTTGGAAATTCTGTCGACAAAACCATAGGGGTGACCCAGCACCCGGCCCACATCACGCACTACCGCCTTGGCGGCCATGGTACCGAAGGTAATGATCTGCGATACCGCATCCCGGCCATAGAGTTCGGCCACGTGATCGATAACCTCGTCGCGCCTGTCCATACAGAAGTCGACGTCGAAGTCGGGCATCGACACCCGCTCGGGGTTAAGAAAACGTTCGAACAGCAGGTCAAATTCCAGCGGGTCCAAGTCAGTGATCTTAAGCGCATAGGCCACCAGGGAGCCGGCACCCGACCCCCGCCCAGGGCCCACGGGAATGCCGTTGTCCTTACCCCACTGGATAAACTCCATCACGATAAGGAAGTAGCCGGGGAAGCCCATCTGGTTGATTACCTTGAGCTCAATATCCAGACGCTCGTCATACTCGCCGCGCTTTTCCGCCCGCACCTGTGGGTCCGGAAACAGGAACTCGAGACGCTCTTCCAGCCCCTCTTTGGAGCGCATCACCAGATAGTCCGCGGTGGACAGCTCACCCGTGGGGAAGTTGGGCAGGAAGTACTCGCCAAGCCGCACGGTAACGTTACAGCGCTTGGCTATCTCCACCGTGTTTTGCAGCGCTTCCGGAATGTCGGCAAACAGCTCGCACATCTCAGTTTCTGTCTTGAGATACTGCTGCTCGCTGTATTTCTTGGGTCTACGGGGGTCAGCCAGAGTGTAGCCATCGTGGATAGCCACCCGGATTTCATGGGCCTCGAACTCTTCCGGGGTCATGAACACCACCTGGTTGGTGGCAACCACAGGCAGGCCTGTGTTGGCGGCATGTTCCACCGCCATATGCAGGTAGCGCTCCTCATCCGGGCGCCCGGTACGGATCAGTTCAATAAAGTAACGGTCGTTGAAGTGCTGCTTGTAGAAATCGGTCAGTTCCTGGGCCTGGTTCAGGTTGCCCTTGAGTAGTGCCTTGCCCAGGTCCCCTTCCCTTGCGCCGGAGAGCAGCAAAATACCGGCGCCGTGCTCCAGCAGCCACTCCTGATCGATAGCGACCCGGTCACGCACCTGACCGCGCAGATAGGCCTTGGAGATCAGCTGAGTCAGGTTCTGGTAGCCGTCGTTATCCATGGCCAGCACAGTAAGCGCGCAGAACTCATCTTCAAAGCCGGGCACCAACATCCAGAAGTCGGCCCCTATGATGGGTTTTATCCCGGCGCCATGACAGCCACTGTAGAATTTCACCAGACCACAGAGGTTGTTCTGATCCGTCAGCGCCACTGCCGCCATGCCCTCATCGGCCACCTTGGCCAGAATGGGCTTGACCTTGGCCAGACCATCGGTCATGGAAAAGTCTGAGTGAACACGTAGATGGACGAAACGGGGCTGTGACATGAAAATCCGATTGCTCTGACTGGCTGAAAATCAATAGGGAAAGATAACACGCCGGAAGAGGTTCACCAAAGTTAAAACCGGCCGCCTTGTCGGCAAAATCACGCCAAAGGCGTTATCTGGCGGCTTTTGCGACAAAATCAAAAACTAAGGCCTGAAGCCGAGCCGGGCCTCTCCATTATTTACCGCTGACGAGGCGATAACCTATGCCGATTTCCGTGAGCAGGTATTTGGGGTTGGCGGGCTCAGCTTCTATCTTATTGCGCAGATGCTTCATATAGGTGCGCACATAGTGGCCATGCTCGACAAATGTCGGCCCCCAGACCTGTTTCAGCAGGCTCTGTTGAGTCAACACCTTGCCCGGCTGCTCCAGCAGGGCGTTCAGGAGCTTTAATTCCGTCTTGGTCAGATGCACGGGCTCGCCGTTGCGGCTCAGCTGCTGACGGCGGCGGTCGAACAAGACCTCTCCCAACTGCACCTGAGCCTCCGGCTCATGGCTGTGGCGTAAGTGTCGCCTCAACGCCACCCGCACCCGGGCCAGCAACTCCTCTATGCCGAAGGGCTTGCACAGGTAATCGTCGGCGCCGCTGTTAAGCGCCTGCACCTTGTCGGCTTCATCGCTGCGGGCCGACAGCACTATCACAGGGGCATCACTCCAGCTGCGAAAACGGGGAATAAAGCTCTGGCCATCGCCATCGGGCAAACCGAGATCCAGGATCACAGTATCCGGCTGCCGGGTCGAGGCCTCCATCAAGCCCTGATTGAGCGAGTGAGCGGCGAACACCTCAAGCCCCAACTGCTGCAAGGCCTTACTGACAAACTGACAGATCTCCTGGGCATCATCTATCACCAATACCCTTCTATGATGAAACGGCTGCGGATCAATCAATGCTGGCATAACTGGATTCCTGCTCGGGTAAATACTCTTCTTCGCCGCACATCTCGGGCGGTGAAACATAGGGCAAGCTGAAGGTGAACACGGTGCCGCTCTGCTCGCGGTTATGGGCCCAGATACGGCCGCCATGGGCCGAAACTATCGCCTGACAGATGGCCAAGCCGAGCCCCAGCCCGGGAATGCCACACTCCTTGTTGCCGCGCTCAAACTTGGTAAACAGCCAACTGGCATCCTCTGTGGGAAGCCCGGGCCCGTTGTCGGCCACTTCAATATAAAACTGCTCGGCATCCAACTGGGCACTGATGTTTATCTGTACCTCCGGCGGACCATATTTAAATGCATTTTCCAAAAGATTCAACAGCACCCGCTGAATGAGATTGCCATCGCAATAGATAAGCGGCAGCTCGGCAGGGATATTCAACCGAACCTGGGTTCTGGGTTCCAGTTGCCTTAGCGTCACCCCGAGGATCTCCTCCAGATCCTGCCAGTCAAGCTGCAAAATAAAATGGCACGACTCGAGGCGGATCATCTCCATTACATTGTTGGTCAACCGAATGGTTTCACCTATCCGCTGCGCCAGTTGGCGCGCCTGCTGACACTGTTCGGGGAAAGGCGCCAGACTGGTCACCAGGCTGTCGCTCTGGTTGCGGATAAGCGTCAGCGGAGTGCGCAAGTCATGGGACAGGGAAGATAGCATGGTGCTGCGCATCTTTTCGGTTTCCACATTCAACTGCGCCTGCTTGGAGGCCTTGGCCAGCTCGAGCCGCTCAAGCGCCTGCGCCAACAGGCAAACAAAGGCATTGAGCAGCCTTTGCTGCTCAGGTGCCAGCCAACCGCTGAGACTCACAGGCTCGAGCACCACCATGGCCAGCACCCGCTGCTCTATCGCTACCGGCTGATAGTAGCAACCGGCATTGGGCAGGGTATCTGTTCCGGCGCCAGCTGCACAGTTGTTGGCTATGCTCCACTTGGCAATGGCCGAATCATAACGGGTAAAACCCTTGGTCAACAGCAAGGTCCCCTGCTCTTCGGCCTTCAATACCGCCACCGCCGCGGCGAAGCTCTTGCCGATATGCTGCTGGGCGATGGCAGCCATCTCCCGCTCGGTTTGCGCCGAGCCCAGTTGCTGCGACATCTCAAACAGCTGATAGGTGCGCAGCTCCCGCTGCCGGGCCATTTGCGCCTGAATACGCGCGGTATGTGTGAGTTGGGTGATGGCGATACTGACTATGGCCATGGCGAAGAAGGTCATCAGATATTGGGCATCGGCAACCGAGAAGGAGAACCTGGGCTCGACAAAGAAGAGGTCAAAGCAGGCCACATTGACCAAAGTTGCCAACAAGGCACTCATTCTGTCGAGCCTGAGCGACAGCAAGACAGTGCCCAAGAGGTAGATCATCACTATGTTGGTGGCGTGAAACCAGGGCGCCAGCCAATAGCCAAGCAAGGTACAAAAGGCCGACATACCCAGGGCCAGGGCTATATTCGCCGGGCGCAGCCTGGGCCAGGCTCTGGGATTGGCGGCCTTGGGCTGCTTAGTAGCTTGATCAAGGTTGAGGCTGATAATCTCCTCGTCTGCGGCGCGCTTTCTCAAACGCTGGCCCAGCTCCCGGCGCCATGGCAGGTGCCGCTTGCCGCTGTGGTGGCCAATAAGGACCCGCTCCAACCTGTGTTCGCCGGCAAATTCCAGCAAGCCGTGGCAGATATCATGATCCACCAGAGTCGCGGTCTCGGCCCCCAGGCTCTCGGCCAGCTTGAGGTTATCCTGCAGCTGTTGCCGCTTGCTATCATCCCACTGCTGCGCCTCGGGCGTTTCCACATGCAGGGCATACCAGTGGCAGTTGAGGCGCTTGGCCAGACGCATGGCGTGGCGAATAAGCTTCTCCTGCTGCTCACCATGGGTCAACCCAAGCAGCAGGCCGCCCCTGAGGCCGGGCTCATTGTCCTGACGCCTGCGCTGCTCCAGCCGCTCGGCGGTGGCGTTGAGGGCCAACTCCCTGAGCGCGGTGAGATTCTGACGGTTGAAGAAGTTTTCTATCGCCCTTTCCACCTGGGATGAGAGATAGATTTTACCCTCACGCATTCGCTGCATCAGATCATCGGGTGGCAGGTCCACCAGCACCACTTCGTCGGCCTCATAAAACACTGAGTCCGGCAGGGTTTCCGACACCTTGATACCGGTAATGCCGCCCACCAGATCGTTGAGGCTTTCCAGATGCTGCACATTGACTGTGGTAAACACATCTATACCTGCATCCAGCAACTCTTTGACATCCTGCCAGCGTTTGCGGTGACGGCATCCCGGGGCATTGCTGTGGGCCAGCTCATCGACCAATACCAGCGCCGGATGCCGGGCAAGCACGGCATCGATATCAAACTCCTGATAACGCCTGTGCATTATGCTCAGCGCTTTGGGCGGCAGTAGCTCCAGGCCTTCGAGCAGGGCCGCCGTCTCATCTCTGCCGTGGGTTTCCACCAATCCGGCCAGTACATCCAGCCCCTGCAGTCTTAGCCTGCGAGCCTCGCTGAGCATGGCATAGGTTTTGCCCACCCCGGCAAAGGCGCCGAAGAAGATTTTGAGCCGCCCCCGGGAGGACGGCTGTTGCTGTAGCAGCAAATCGGCATTGGGCCTGATTTCTGACAAGTGATTACTCCATTTTGCTCAATGCCAGGTTCAGCAATGAAACATTGACCGTGGGCTGGCCGATAAAGGGCAAGGACGGCTGCCGAATATGGCTGTCAATCAGTGCCTTTAACCGCGCCTCTGATACCCCTCTAGCCTTGGCGACTCGCCCCATCTGCCAGTAGGCGGCCTCGGGTGAGATATGAGGGTCCAGACCACTGCCGGAGGCAGTGACCAGCAGCCCAGGCACAGACGAATTTCCAGGGTTGTGGGCATTCAAGGCCGCGGCTCGCTGCTGCCACAGGGATTGCAACTCACGGCTGTGGGGCGACAGGTTACTGCCGCCGGAAGCCTGGGCGTCATAAGCCGAAGCGCGACCATGGAAAAAACCATCCGCCTTGTAGTCCTGCCCGATAAGCTCTGAGCCCAGTAAGACGCCATCTCTCTCTATTATGCTGCCTCCTGCCTGGTGCGGGAACAGTGCCGTGGCGGCAACAGTTACCAGCAGCGGATAGACCAACCCGGTCACGACAAAGATAACGCCAAATACCCACAAGCCCATTTTCAAGGTTTTCATAACATACTCCAATCAGATCCAGCCAGTAGCGGCAAGCACTGCGTCTATGACTTTAATGGCAACAAAGGGCAACAGCAGGCCGCCAACCCCATAAAACAACAGGTTGCGTTTGAGCACTGCGGCGGCCGCCATGGCGCGATAACGCACGCCCTTGAGCGCCAGCGGCAACAGCGCCACCAGGATCAGCGCATTGAAGATCACCGCCGAAATGACCGCCGACTCGGGCGAGTGTAGTCGCATCAGGTTGAGGCTCTCGAGCGCCGGAAAGGTGGTGCTGAAGGCCGCGGGAATGATGGCAAAATATTTGGCCAGATCGTTGGCTATGCTGAAACTGGTAAGCGAGCCACGGGTCATCAACATCTGTTTGCCGATATGCACCACTTCGATAAGCTTGGTGGGGTTGGAGTCGAGATCCACCATATTGCCGGCCTCCTTGGCCGCCTGGGTGCCCGAGTTCATTGCCAATGCCACATCCGACTGTGCCAGCGCAGGTGCGTCATTGGTGCCATCGCCGGTCATGGCCACCAGGCGACCCTCATTCTGGTATTGCCGAATCAGCGCCAGTTTGGCTTCGGGCGTAGCCTCGGCCAGATACTCATCCACTCCGGCCTCGGCGGCAATGGCCGCGGCGGTGAGCGGGTTATCGCCGGTGATCATCACGGTTTTGATGCCCATCTTGCGCAGTTGGATAAAGCGCTCCTTGATACCGCCTTTGACTATGTCCTTGAGCGCTATCACCCCGAGAAGTTTGTTGCCTTCGGCCACCACCAGAGGAGTGGAGCCCTGCTTGGCCACCTTATCCACCAGGGCTCCCAGTTCTTTGGGAACCTCGCCGCCGTTGGCCTTCACATATTGACTGATGGCATCGAAAGAGCCTTTGCGTATCTGCCTCGTCCCCAGATTGATACCGCTCATGCGGGTTTGGGCAGTAAAGGGAATAAAACTGGCGTCGAGCTCGGCAAGACTGCGCTCCCGGATGGCAAACTTCTGTTTCGCCAGCACCACTATGCTGCGCCCCTCCGGAGTTTCATCGGCAAGAGAGGCCAGCTGCGCCGCATTGGCCAACGCCTCTTCAGCTATACCGACCACAGGCAGAAAATCACTCGCCTGGCGATTGCCCAGGGTGATGGTGCCTGTCTTGTCCAGCAAGAGCACATCCACATCACCGGCGGCTTCCACCGCCCTTCCCGAAGTGGCTATCACATTGACGCCTATCATGCGGCTCATGCCGGCGATACCCACGGTAGACAGCAGCCCGCCTATGGTGGTGGGAATGAGGCAGATGAGCAGCGCCAGCAGCACCGTCATCGAGATAGGCTCGCCGCCGCTGCCCATGGCACCATAAGCGGAAAATGGCGCCAGAGTCACAGTGACCAACAGGAAAATCAGCGTCAGGGTGATCAGCAAAATATTCAGCGCCACCTCATTGGGTGTCTTGCGCCGCTTGGCGCCGTCCACCATGGCAATCATGCGATCGAGAAAGGTATTGCCGCTCTCCTGGGCGCAGCGCACCACCAGCCAGTCTGACAGCAACCGGGTTCCACCCACCACAGAGCTGAAGTCGCCGCCGGACTCGCGGATAACGGGTGCCGACTCACCGGTAATAGCGCTCTCATCCACAGAGGCAACCCCTTGAATAATCTCCCCGTCACAGGGAATGATCTCACCGGCTTCCACCCGCACTATATCACCGCACTTCAGGGTATCGGCGAGCACTTTCTCAAGCCCCTTGTCTGTCTGCTTGTTGGCCCAACTGCTGCGTCGGAGTCCCCGCAGACTGTCTGCCTGCGCCTTGCTGCGTCCCTCGGCCAGCGCCTCGGCAAAGTTGGCAAACAGCAAGGTCAGCCACAGCCAGATGGCGATAATACCGCTGAACCAGGGATTTCCGGCGCGCCAACCCAAGCCTATGGCCACCGCCTCCAGCGACAGAAGAATACTGGCGACATAGACCACAAACATGATGGGGTTCTTCAGCTGCACTCTGGGGTCCAGCTTGGTCAGCGCGCTTAGCAGCGTTTGCCTCAGCATGGCGGCATCTATCTGCAGCACGGGATGACGCTTGTTGCAGCCTGTCTCTCTTGGATGATCTGGCGTTATATCAAAACTGAAGGTTTTCATTGTCTGTTTCTCCCTGAATTCATTGAGCTGTCGGCAGTGCTTGCGGCAACGGGAATGTCAGCTGCTCGGCCACAGGCCCGAGAGTCAATGCCGGAATAAAGGTCAAGGCGCCAAAGAGCAAGAGGGTTCCCAGCAACATGCTGGCAAACAGCCAGCCATGGGTGGGCAAGGTGCCTGGGCCTGCCTCTTGGGCGGGTTTGGCAGCCATACTGCCGGCTATCATCAGCACAGGTAGGATCACGCCAAAGCGCCCAAGTAGCATGGCCGCCGCCAGCAGAAGGTTGTAAAAAGGCGTATTGGCGTTGAAGCCACCAAAGGCGCTGCCGTTGTTGTTGGCCGCCGATGACAGGGCGTACAGCAGCTCGCTGAAGCCATGGGGGCCGGTTTCCTGCAGCGACTCGGGAGAGAGCACCAAGCCAAGCGCCGCGCCGGACAGCACTATCACAGGCGAACAGAGCAGAGCCAGACAGACGAGTTTCATCTCCCGGGTTTCAATCTTCTTGCCCAGATACTCGGGGCTGCGGCCTATCATCAGTCCGGCAATAAACACTGTCAGGAATACAAACAGCAAGATGCCGTAAAAACCGCTGCCAACGCCGCCGAAGATCACCTCGCCAAGTTGCATCAACCACATGGGCATCATGCCGCCAAGCGCGGTAAAGGAGTCGTGCATGGCATTCACCGCGCCACAAGAAGCTGCCGTGGTGACAGTGGCAAACAGGCTGCTTGCTCCGATGCCAAAGCGAGTCTCCTTGCCTTCCATATTGCCGGGGAAGTGAATGTCGGCCATCTGCTGCAGTTGCAGCTCAGAGTGATTTATCCATAGGAAGGCCGCCACAAACACCAATGCCATACACCCCAAAATACTCGCCCCCTGGCGCCAATCCCCGGCGCAGAGACCAAAGGCGATAACCAGGCTGCAGGGCAACAGGAAAATACTCAGCATCTGCAGCAGATTGCTCAGCGCCGTGGGATTTTCAAAGGGGTGCGCCGAATTGGCACCAAAGAAACCGCCGCCATTGGTACCCAGCATCTTAATCGCTTCCTGGGATGCTACCGGCCCCATGGGCAACAGCTGTTGTTGCCCTTCCAACCCGGTCACCGGCAGATAAGCGGCAAGATTCTGAATGACGCCCTGCTGCACCAACAACAGGGCGATCAACAAGGCCAGAGGCAACAGCAGATAGAGGTTCACCCTCAGCAAATCCAACCAGGCGTTGCCGAGCATAGTCTGCCCCTTGGTTGTCAAGGCTCTGATAATGGCAAAGGCCACCACCATACCCGTGGCGGCCGAGCAGAAGTTCTGCACCGTCAGCCCCGCCATCTGGCTGAAATAACTGAGACTGGTTTCGCCCGAATAGGCCTGCCAATTGGTGTTGGTCACAAAGCTGATTGAGGTGTTGAACGCCAGTTGCCAATCCATCCCCGGCAGGTTTTGCGGGTTAAGCGGCAGATGTTGCTGCAACAGCAGGATAAGCATCAGGAACAGGGCGCCAAGGGCGTTGAAACACAAGAGCGCCGCCGCATATTGGCGCCAGTTCATCTCCTCAAATACCGCGGCCATACCGGACCATAACGCCGCCTCGCGTTTGAAAGGCTTTTGATGCCGGATCAATAGCGCCAACGGCTTGGCCAACAGTAGGGATGCCGCCAACAAGAGCCCTAGAAAAATCGCCGGCAAGCCTAAGGATTCCATAGTCAACATAGTCAGAAATCCTCTGGATGCATCAGGGCAAAAAACAGATAGCCAAATAGTCCCAAGGCCAGCAGCAAAGCGGCCCACTCCATAACAGCCATAATGAATATCTCCTGAAAAAGACTTTAATTTCAGAGTCAAAGCTTATGAAAACCGGTATAAAAACGGGGTGTAAATATCCGCAGGGTTTGTATAAAAGCTGTATAAATGAGCGGGATTGGCATTGCACTACTGCCAAGATAAACGGCATATACACTGCATAAAGGCAGTAAGCCATGACATGGCAGGTTAAGTTACAGGGACAATGTATTGCGAAGCAGCGGTTAAATCAGCGGCGAGACAAACCATGGATTGCGGGCGCCATCAATGACAGCGCCCGGGTTAAGAAGTTACAGAAGGGCGTTAATTTGTCGCGCCAGCCAATCGTAGTAAGGCGCTCCACCATGGAACCAATCATGTTGGCCATCGGCATAAACCAGCTCTGAAGCATAGACCAAAGGATCGGTTATGGTTTCGTTGAAATGACGGGCGGCGTGCAGGAACTCAACCCCCATCTGATCCCAGACATATTCCATGGCATCCATATAAGCCATCACAAATGGTGCCATTGACTTGGACTCTTCAAAATACTCAACGAACGGGGTATCTGAGATCACCACAACTCTGTGCCCCTGCTCTTTGAGCCTGAACACTATGGTCATCTGCTCCTGCATCTGTTCATTGAAGAAGTCGACATAGTCGCTGAGTTCAATATCCTTGAGTTTTTCGGCTCTGGAATTCCGCATCCATTCAATAAACATGGAAACTGTCTGATGCGTCTGTAGCCCTATATTGGTCAAGACAACTGAGTCTGCGAGTTTCTCCGATTTTACCAAAGCATCCAGGTTGGCCAGGATCGGCTGCCAGAGCTTTCTCGAATCGGCACTCTCCAGCGGTACCATGATGTCACTCTCCGGACTCAGTACAAATTTATGCTGGGCAAATCCCGAGCCATTCATCACCATGCCACCGCAGAAAGCTTGCCCCAGATGTTCAAACGCCTTGGCCAGTTTCCCCATATGGCTGTCGCCAATCAGTGTCAGGGTATCGGCCGTGACCTTGGCACCTGTGGCGGTTCTTTGCAAGGCATCTAGCAACTCTTCGTCACAATCGGCTTCAAGGTGATTGGCAACCAGGTTTTCCTCGCGGGCCAACGCCTTGGACCAGTGACGCATCACATAGCCGACCCCCTCTTTGGAAACAGTGCGCCTGTTGTCCAGAAACCGGAAATCTGCAGGCAAGGAGGTAGTGATCAACTCATAGGAGGGAAAGTAACTGGCATCGGCGACATCCTTGCAGAAACTGCCGGCGACGGCCCGTAAAACAGACTTGGAATGACCATTGGCCACCAACACATGTTCTTCAGTGGCCGTGGCTGTCAGGGGCACAGGAGACACAGTCAATATCAATTTCAGCTTTGGATTGATGCACTTGAGTTGCTGCAACAGCCGGTCGAGATCGATATAGACCTCTTCGTAATCAAAGACCTTGAGCCGGTAACAATCAGGGTCAAACTCGCCCAGTTTGACTCCAGGACAGGAGGGATAACAAACCCCATTGGGATCGATCCAGGTTTCAATCAGCCCCAGAGTGAAAATAAAGCTGCTACTTGCGGCAATATGGCGTTTGGTTTCGGCCACGACCTTGCGACGATATTCGAGCAATGCCTCCCGGGAGGAGTAGCCTTCCTTGCTTGTCGGCAGCAGTAAGTCGTAATAGCGTTGGTTTTCTTCATCAAAATAGATGCTGTACTGAGCCAGTTCCTGTTCCCCCTTGATAAACCATTGCAACAAGGCACGGGCGTTATACAGGTTGCCGAAGGCAAAACTGGATGTCACATCTGGATTTAGCTCACTGCGCAGATAAGAGTAGTTATGCTGTTCCAGCCAATTCCCTATGTGCTGGGCAAAACAGGAACCTGCCGAAGAGAGTTGTTGTTTGGTATCAATGGGGAGCCTGGGGATAAGCTCACGAAAAAGCTCAGTCTCGGGCCGAATATCCGCCACCGCTGAACGCCAAAAACGCTCCTTATGAACGGGATCATAAGGTAAAGAATGCTCCATGCTACTGCCTCCAATGCAAAATATTCCTCTACCGCCACCACGGTACAGCTGTGGTTACCCGATCCAGTGCGCGGTATAGATTAATTGCGACAGGCAACCAAAAAGAGACATTATTTAACACTTTCATAAACTTGACGTCTACATCAGCAGATCACATATTGCAGATGTGGGGCAGAAATTTACCAATTAAAAGGAGCAAGCCAAGCACGGTTTTGGGAAACAAAGCAGACGTTTTGGCAACAATGCTGGTATAGCCGTTGTGATTACGCCTTGTCAGAGCCACAAAAAAGGGCAGTCGCTGCTGCCCTTTTGGTTGCATCTTTAGGTTTCAGAACGGCTTATGAATGCTGCTCCAGCCATTCGCGTACCGGCCGGAAGCTGCGCCTGTGCTCAGGCAAGACACCGTGTTGACTCAAGGCTTCGAAATGCGCCTTGGTGGGGTAGCCCTTATGGGCAGCAAAACCATACTCAGGGTGGCGACTGTCAAGCTCGGCCATCTCCCGGTCGCGGGTGACCTTGGCTATGATAGAGGCGGCGCTGATGACAGGGATCAAGCCATCGCCCTTAACCACTGCGGCCGAAGGCAGGCCAAAATCCGGGGTCCGATTACCATCTACCAAGACTTTCTCGGGACGCACGTTCAAGCCCGCCACGGCGCGCTGCATCGCCAACATGGTGGCATGCAGTATGTTGAGCTCATCGATTTCCGCCGGGCTGGCTCGACCGACTGAGACCGCCAGCGCCTTGGCCAGGATCTCTTCATAGAGGGCATCGCGTTTCTTTTCGCTGAGCTTCTTGGAATCATTAAGGCCGCTAATTGGATTGGCGGGATCCAGGATCACCGCCGCGGTGACCACATCGCCGACCAAGGGGCCACGCCCCACTTCATCTACCCCAGCGACCAGCCCCTGGCACAAAAGCTGCGCTTCGGCTTCCGAGAGTTGCTTATAGACTGTCATCTTTCCTCGGCTTTTTTATCGAGCAAGGCCACAACCGCCTGGGCCGCCTTTTCACTGGCGTTGCAGGCCAGCAGGCTGTGCAGCTTAGTAAACTCGGCCAGCAACGGCCGGTTATCTTTATCCAGCAATTTACCCACCTCTTCGGCTATCCGCTCGGCAGTGCAATCGTCTTGGATAAGCTCCGGCACCAACTCCCTTCCGGCCAACAAATTGGGCAAAGAGAAGTGGTTTATCTGCATCATCCGCTTGGCAATACGGTAAGTGATAGGGCTGACCCGATAGCCAACCACCATGGGGCGCTTGACCAACATGGCTTCCAGCGTGGCGGTGCCCGATGCCAACAAGATGGTATCGCTGGCAGCCATCACTTCCCGAGAGCGCCCTTCCGTCATATGAATTTCCAGATCCGGCGCATAGGTTTCCAGTGCGGCAAGAAACTGCTCGCGGCGTTTTTCATTCACCAAGGGGGTAATAAACTTGAGATCCGGATAGCGCTGTTTCAGCAGCCTGGCCGCCTCCACAAAGGGTTGGGCCAACATCTTCAGCTCACCACCACGGGAACCCGGCAGGATAGCCAGATATTCGGCTTCGACTTTCAAGCCGAGTGCTTCTCTGGCAAGACGCTTGTCATTCTCCATCGGGATCTCATCGGCCAGAGTGTGACCGACGAAGGAGCAAGGCACCTGATGCTTGTCGTAGAAGGCTTTTTCAAACGGCAGCAGTGACAGCACCATGTTGGTAGCGCGGGCGATTTTGAAGATCCGCTTAGGGCGCCAGGCCCAGACCGACGGGCTGACATAATGCACCGTCTTGATCCCGTGCGCCTTGAGCTTGAGCTCCAGGCCGATATTGAAGTCCGGGGCATCTATACCGATAAAGCAATCCGGCTGCAGCGCGGTTATCTGTTTGACCAGACTCGAGCGTATCTTCAGCAATCTGGGCAGGCGGGAGAGCACCTCGGCAATTCCCATCACGGCCAACTCTTCCATGGCAAACAGCGACTCGAATCCGAGAGCTTCCATGCGGGGGCCACCGATACCGATAAAACGGGCGTCCGGATAGCGCTGTTGCAATGCTTTCATCAGGCCGGCACCTAAAATATCGCCGGAGATTTCTCCGGCGACCATTGCAAAGACTAACTTTCTATTTTGTGTCATTCGTTCTCACTGTATCAGCGAATAATTCCTCGATTCGAGGAGGTCACAAAATCAACAAATGCTTGTACCTGTGGCTCTTTTGCGGCGTCCTCAGCCATGGCGGCGACGGCCTCTTCCAGAGTCAGGCTGCTGCGATACAGGGTCTTGTAGGCCCGGCGCAGCGCTTGCTGGGTCTCTTTGGCAAAACCACGGCGCTTCATGCCTTCCATATTCAGACCACGTGGTATGGCCGCCTGGCCAGAGGCCATCACGAAAGGAGGCACGTCCTGCAGCACCAAAGAGCAACCAGCGGTAAAGGCATGGGCACCTATGTGCACAAACTGGTGCACCCCTGTCATACCGCCGAGAATAGCCCAGTCACCCACATGGCAATGACCGGCAATAGAGGCGTTATTGGCCATGATCACATTGTCGCCCACCACGCAGTCGTGGGCGATATGCACATAGGCCATAAACAGGTTATTGGAGCCGATGCGGGTCTCGCTGTTGTCCTGCACCGTACCCCGGTGAATGGTGACAGATTCACGGATGATATTGTTATCACCCATGATAAGCCGGGTAGGCTCACCGGCATATTTCTTGTCCTGGCAATCTTCACCAACGGAGGCAAACTGGAAAATCCGGTTGCCCTTGCCAATGATGCTGGGTCCCTTGATAACCACGTGGGAACTGATCCAGCAGTCATCGCCGATCTCCACATTCGCCCCTATGTAGCTCCAGGGACCGATAGTGACATTTTTACCTATCTTGGCTTCGGGGTGAACGAAAGCTAATTTATCTATCACTTGCTAATCTCTCTGCGGGCACACATGATTTCGGCTGAACACACCAGCTCACCATCCACTTTGGCCTCGCCGTAGAAAACGCCAATCCCGCGGCGTTCCTTGATCATCTTCACTTCAAAGTGCAGTTGATCACCTGGCTCAACAACCCGCTTGAAACGAGCATTGTCGATACCGGCAAAATAATACAGCACGTCCGGAGACGGCTTGTCGCTCATGGTCTTGAACGCCAACAAGCCGGTGGCCTGCGCCATGGCTTCCAGAATGAGCACGCCAGGCATAACCGGCTGCACAGGGAAGTGTCCCTGGAAGAAAGGCTCATTGATGGTGACGTTCTTGATCGCATGCAGAGTTTCACCCGGAGTAAAATCCAGTACTCTATCGATCAACAAAAATGGATATCTATGTGGCAGGTAAGCCAAAATCTCTTTGATATCCATTGTATTTAATTGATTAGACACGAACTCGTTTCCTCATGCCGCTTAACGCACAGCGGTATTAATCTTGGGGTTTAACGGTTTTTTCCAGGGTTTTGACCCGCTGGAACAGCTCGTCCAACTGACGGAAGCGAACCGTATTTTTACGCCACAGCCTGTTGGGCATGGCCACAGTGGCCGAGGAGTATACCCCAGGTTCACGAACATCGTTAGTAATGTTGGTGCTGCCAGTGACGTGCACCCCATCCGTAATGCTCAGATGACCGGAAATCGCGCAGTTGCCACCAATAATACAATGTTTACCTATAGTCACGCTGCCTGCCAGTACTGTGCAGCCGGCAATCGCAGTGTTGGCACCTATGATATCGTTGTGAGCTACCTGCACCTGGTTGTCGATTATCACGCCATCATGGATTTCAGTATGATCGATCGCGCCGCGATCTATAGTAGTACCGGCGCCAATCTCCACTCTGTCACCTATGCGCACACCGCCGGTCTGAGGGATTTTGATCCACTGACCGCGTTCGTTGGCATAACCGAAACCATCGGAGCCGATAACGGCCCCAGAGTGAACGATACAATTTTGCCCCAAATGTACATCGTGATAGACGGTGACATTGGCCCACAGGCGGCTGCCTGAGCCTATAATGACATCCTGACCAACCACTGTACCGGCACCTATCTGGACATTTTCGCCCAAAATACTGTTGGCCCCGATGACCGCATTAGCGCCAACTGCAACGCCCTCACCCAGTTTGGCACTGGGATGAATTTGCGCCGAGGGATGGATATCCTCTGCTGCAACCGGCGTGCTGTCCAGCAATTGCGCAACTCTGGCAAAGCCGACATAAGGGTCATTGAGCACCAAGGCGTTACCGGCAAAACCGTCCAACTCTTTAGGCGAGATCAATACCGCACCAGCCTGAGTCTGCTCCAGCTGGCTACGGTATTTGGTGTTGGCCAGAAAGGTGATCTGATCCGGCCGCGCCTTTTCAAGTGTCGCCACAGAGGAGACAGTCACACTGTCATCCCCACGAACTTCGGCCCCTAACAGCTGGCCAAGCTCTTTCAACGAAAAAGACTTCATCGATTTACTTGCCTTTGCTCAAGGCTTCAACCACTTTGGAGCTGATGTCGGCAGCAGGCTTAACATAAACCACGGCGCCGCGTTGCAGTACCATGTCGTACTTCTCTTTTTCAGCTATGGTGTTGATAGCCTTCTGCACTTTTACCAGCAGTTTGTTTTGCTCTTCACCCTGACGACGACGCAGATCTTCATCCAGCGCCTTACCTTTGAGCTGATAGTCAGCCTTCAGGGATTCCATTTTACGAACCAGTTCGGTCTTTTGCGCTTCGCTCATCAGCGCGGCATCACGCTGCTGCTTTTCCAGCAAACCACGGAGGTCTTCCTGCAGCTTCTGTACTTCAGCCATACGATCGCCGAATTCAGTCTTGAGTGCGTTGCTGATCTGCTCGCGTTGTGGCAGTTGTTCAAACACAGCGCCCATATCGACAACCGCCAGTTTCTCCGCTTGTGCGGCCAGGGGAGCACCCATCAACATCAGCGTCATCAGTGCGCCGTTTACCATTTTTTTCAAAGTCAGACTCCTTGTTTTTCTTCAGCAATGCTTGCCGAGTTTATGTAATTTAGAAAGTTTTGCCAATATTGAACGAGAAGATCTCGGTCTCGTCATCGTCGTATTCCTTAACAGGCCAGGCCAGGCTGAACACCATGGGGCCCATGGGTGACAGCCATTGCAGGCTAAGACCCCAGGAAGCACGGATACGGCTCGGATCACTGTAATCGGCCAACTTGGAAAACTCATCTGCCGGCAAGAAACGATAGGAGTCATAATCAAACTCCGTATCCCAGACGTTACCCGCATCGATAAAGAAGCTGGTACGTACTGAGTTGCTATAGGCCTCATCCAGGAAAGGAGTCGGCACAATCAGCTCCATACTGGCCGTGGCGATGGCGTTACCACCGATAGAGCGGCCTGAGCTGATGTAAACTTGGTTTGGATCGCCCGGCAGGCTACAGCCTTCACCATCCGGATTGGGTGAACAAGGCTCGCTGCCGCGATACAGATAGAAAGCCCTTGGGCCCACAGAGTTGGACTTGAAGCCACGCAGTGAACTGGAACCACCTGAGTAGTAGTTTTCCCAGAATGGCAGGATTTGGTCGTTTTCATTGAAACCACCGTAACCGTTGCCATACCCCAAGCGGGCACGGGTCAAGAGCACAAACTTGTGGCTGCGGGTCAGCGGCCAGTAGAAGCTGGTGTCAAAGTCGGTCTTGAAGTACTGCAGATCAGAACCTGGAACCGTGATCTTACCACTCAAACGCTGGGATGAACCATCGGTTGGGAAGGTTCCGCGGTTAAGGGTACTGCGATACCAGCCGAGGCTGAGCTCAAAGTTGTCGAAGCTCAAGTCAGAGTTGGGGTCATCACTGTCACGGTAAATGTTATAGAAACGGATCGCCTGCTCATAACTGGAAATCTCAGAAATGGTGTTATGACGATAGCCTATGCCGCCGTTGATCCTGTTGTACTCGTTAATGGGGAAACCGCTGTTGAGTGCAATCCCATAGGAGCTGTTCTTATAACGCTCGAGGTTGGCCTCGTTGGCGTCGAACTCGTTCCAGTAGATGCTGCCACCCAGGCTGACCCCATCCTTGGTGAAATAAGGATCGGTATAAGACAGGTTGACGTTCTTGGAGTACTTGTTGGTGTTCAGGTTAATCCCGGCCTGGTTACCCGTACCGAGGAAGTTGGACTGCTGAACCCCGAACTGCAGACTCAGTCCTGACTCGGTACCATAACCTACACCAGCGTTAAAGGAGCCTGATGGCTGCTCTTTCACCTTGAAGGCCACATCCACCAGGTCGTCTGTGCCCGGCACCTGCACGGTTTCGGTGTCGACAGTTTCAAAGTAGCCCAAACGGTTGAGGCGCGCCTTGGATTGCTCGACCAAGGCCGAGTTTAACCAGGCCCCTTCCATCTGTCTCAGCTCACGGCGCATCACTTCATCTTTGGTCACTGTATTACCGGTGAAGTTGATGGAGCGTACATAAACACGCTTGCCGGGCTTGACGTTAACATTCAGGGTGACTTCCTTAGTTTCATCATCGATCTCAGGGAAAGTCTTCACCTCTGGATAGGCATAACCGAAACGGCCCAGATACTTGCTGTACATCTCTTCGGTAAAGGTAACATCGGCGCCGTTGTATTGCTCACCGGCCTTGATAGGCAAGATACCCTTGAGCAGCTCTTCACGGCCCATGAGTTCACCGGTCAGGTTGACTTCCTTAACCTTGTACTGGTCGCCTTCATCGACATTGATGGTGATGTAGAGACCCTTACGGTCCGGCGTCATCGCCACCTGAGTCGAGGTCACCTTGAAACGGATATAACCATTGTTGTGGTAGTGGGTCTTGATGGTTTCGAGGTCGGCCTGCAGCTTTTGCTTCTGATAACGGCGCTCGCCGAACAGATCCCACCAGGCCACATAGTCTTTGAGCTCCAGCATACCGATAAGGTCGGCATCACTGAAACGCTCGTTACCCACTATGTTGATCTGACGGATTTCGGCCGCCAGACCTTCGGTAAACTTGAACTTGAGTTCTACCCGGTTACGAGGCAGGTTAATCACCTGAGCCTCGACCTTGGCGCCGTATTTGCCCACGCCGTAGTAGAAGTCCTGCAGGCCCTTCTCGATACCCGAGAGCATAGTGCGGTCGAGGGCTTCGCCCACTTTCACACCACTGCCGTCCAGGCTTTCCTGCAGCTGTTCATCTTTGATGTCCTTGTTACCTTCGAAGGTAACAGCGCTGATGGTCGGTCTTTCACGTACCGACACTATCAGCACCCCACCATCGCGGGACACCTGAACATTTTCAAAGTTACTGGAGGCATACAGGCTCTTTATCGCCTGTTGCAACTTGAGTTGATCGACTGTGTCGCCCACTTTGACAGGCAAACTCAGCAAGGCCGCACCGAGTGCCACTCGTTGCAAACCTTCAACTTGGATGTCGGTCACTTCAAAAGGCTGGAAAGACTCTGCCCAACCATTCCCTGAAAACGACGCGCCGACTAATAACATCGAGGCAAAAAGTTTATTCAATCGCATAGCGCACTTCTAATTATTTGTCTGTCCTTGCTCAGAGTCGGGCAAAATCATTGAAAAGGGCAATGCTCATCAACATCAGCAGCAACGCCGCCCCAAATCTGAATCCAATTTCCTGTACCCGTTCGGATACAGGCTTACCTGTTATTACTTCCACCAAGTAATACATCAAGTGTCCCCCGTCCAGCACTGGCAACGGCAAAAGGTTAATAATGCCGAGGTTTACGCTTATCAGGGCGAGGAACCCGAGAAAATAGACCAACCCTATGTTGGCGCTGTTACCGGCCCCCTGCGCGATGGAGATGGGGCCGCTTAAATTTTTAACCGAAACATCACCGGTAAACAACTTGGCGATCATCTTAAAGCTGACTACCACAAGTTGCCATGTTTTATCTGCCGCCACCGAGATAGACTCAAGCGGGCCATACTGCAGATCCAGCAGCATGTTGTCCGGCCACTTGGGGGCTTTGGGCGCCAGGCCGATGACACCTTCCATTTCCCCATTGGCACCCTTGCGGCTGTCCGGGATCAGAGTGAAGGTCTGTTGCTCACCGCCGCGTTTAACCGTCAATTGCAGCGGCTTTCCGGCAGATACTTTAATTTGTCCGACAAAGGTTTGCCAGTCGCTGTATGCCTCACCATTGACGGCCACCAGAATATCCCCGGCCTTGACCCCGGCCTTGGCAGCCGCTCCGCCCTCGGTAACCGTCTCCACTTCAGGGATCACATCCGGACGGAAGATATCCAGGCCCAGGGTGCTGAAGGGGGATTCTTTTTCCGGATCGAAACGCCAGTTGCGAATATCCAACTGATAGGTGCGTCCGGAAGGCTCAAGCCCATCATCTGGCTGAGATACCTGGCTGAGAGGCCTCAGGGTCAAGCTCATGCTGTCATCGCCGATATGACCGACCAGCGCCAGATTCACCTCTTCCCAGTTGCGTACCTTTTGCCCGGAAACCGCCACTATCTGCTGTGGGCCATCTATCTGCATCACGGCCGCAGGCGAGCCGGGTCTGACATCGCTGATCACCGGCTTGAGTGAAGGCACACCGATGAGATACATAATATAGAGCGCGAAAATGGCAAAGATAAAGTTGGCTATCGGCCCGGCAGCGACTATCGCGATACGCGCCCAGACACTCTTGCGATTAAAGGCCTGATCTTTAAGCTCCTCGGGCACATCCTCGACCCGTTCGTCGAGCATTTTGACATAGCCCCCAAGCGGGATCATGGCTATCACATATTCGGTGCCATCTTTACCGAGGCGACGCCAAATCGCCTTACCAAAGCCGATGGAGAAACGCTCTACCTTGACACCACAGCGCCTGGCTACCCAAAAGTGGCCATATTCATGGGCGGTGATCAGTATCCCCAAGGCGACGATAAAAGCGCCCAGGTTCCATAAAAAATCAAACATCAGACCTTATTTTCCTCACTTGCATCCGGCGATAGCTTCCTCGGCATACTGACGGCTTTGGCCGTCCAATGCCAGAATATCCGCTATGGAATTTAAAGGCGATTGCGGCACACGCGCCAAACAAGCTTCATTGACCCGGGCGATATCGGTAAAGCCGATTTCCCCTTTAAGGAAGCTGGCGACGGCCATTTCATTGGCTGCATTAAGCACTGTAGTGGCTTCCTGGCCCGAAGCGCAGGCACTCATTGCCAGCTCCAGACAGGGATAGCGGGCAAAATCCGGCTCACAGAAGCTCAATTGTCCGACTTTGAAAAAGTCCAAAGGTTCAACCCCGGAGACAATTCTCTCTGGATAGGCCATACAATGGGCTATCGGGGTGCGCATATCCGGATTACCCAGCTGCGCCAGCACGCTGCCATCCTGATACTGCACCATGGAGTGAATCACACTCTGGGGGTGGATAACCACCTTGAGCTGCTCGGCACTGGCGTTGAAGAGCCAGCGCGCCTCTACATACTCAAGCCCTTTATTCATCATGGTCGCCGAATCGACAGAAATTTTAGGCCCCATGGACCAGTTGGGATGCTTGATAGCCTGGGCTGGCGTCACACTCGCCAGACTGGCAAGATCGGCGCTCAAAAATGGCCCGCCTGAGCCGGTGAGCAGAATCGATGAAATCCCTGCACCTTGAAGGTTGCAATAACCCAGCTGTTGCTGCACGGCTTCCGGCAGGCATTGGAAAATAGCGTTGTGCTCGCTGTCTACCGGCAGCAGAGTCGCGCCCGATTGGCGGGTGGCTTCCATAAATAAGCGCCCGGACATTACCAGCGCCTCTTTGTTGGCCAGCAACACTCGCTTACCTGCCTTGACTGATGCCAGTGTTGGTATCATACCGGCGGCGCCAACTATGGCCGCCATCACGGTATCGACCCGGCTGTGAGTCACCAGCTCAAGTAGTTCGGACTCGCCGGTACTGACCCGGGTATCCGAGCCGGCACCCAAACGCTCGGCCAATGCCTTGGCCGCTTGAGGGCAAACCATATGGGCAATTTCAGGTCGGTGGATCGCACACAACTCGGCCATCTTGTCCACATTGGTATTGGCCACCAGCGCATAAACATGATATGCCGCCGGATTATGTTGGATCACACTGAGGGTACTGGCACCAATTGAGCCAGTCGCTCCTAAAATCACCATGTTTTGCATAGCACTACATCCAGAATGCAATATAGATAAGGGTAAAGACGGGCAAGGCTGCGGTCAGGCTGTCGATGCGATCCAGCACACCACCGTGGCCGGGCAATATGGTGCCCGAGTCTTTAATTTTAGCGGCGCGCTTGAACATGCTCTCGGACAGATCGCCAAGCGCCGAGGCAAGTGCGGTAAACAGGGTCACGGCAACCAGCAGTCCAAGCTCCTGTTCGGGAGAGAAATAGCTGACCCCGGCCACTACCACCATGGTGGTCAGCAGGCCACCCAGCAAACCTTCCAGGGTCTTGGCCGGGCTGACATTGGGCATGAGTTTAATCCGTCCCAGCGCCTTACCGGCAAAGTAGGCCCCTGAATCAGCGGCCCATACCGTCAGCATCACCAAAAACACCAGGATACCGCCAAAATAAGGGTCAGCAGGACTGCTGAGCGCTTTGAGGGCTATCAGGGAAGCGAAACAAGGTAGCAAGGTCAACTGGCCGAACATGGACTTGAGCATAGGGCTGCCCTGCCAAAGTTTGGCGCTGCGGGGATAGGAGATCACCAGCACCAGAGAGAACAACCACCAACAGGCACCGATAAGAATGATGGCCAGCATAATGGGGTGTAACTGGCCCCTGGACCAGACGGCATCGGCCGGAACCAGAAGATTAATCGCCACCAGCACTATCGCCAGGGTAGCGGTAAAACTCCATTGAGTAACCTCACAGCGGCTGTCGATAATGCGGCCCCATTCTTTTGCCGCAATCAGAAATACCGCCACCAAGGCCCATGAAAAATAACTTGCCGGGAGCAAAAAGATAGCCCCCATAACCAGTGGGATTAACCAAATTGCTGTTATTATTCGTTGTTTTAGCAAAAAATGTCCCTCGTAAGATGTTATACGCTGCGTATTTCTTCTATCTGACTTCCGGTCAGACCAAAACGACGCTGGCGGCTGGCAAAAGTCGCCACTGCCTGGCGAAACGCCTGCTCATCAAAATCCGGCCAAAGGGTGTCGGTAAAGACCAACTCGGCATAAGCCGCCTGCCAGAGAATAAAATTACTGATGCGGTAATCCCCGCCCGTACGGATCATTAAATCAACTTCATGTTGATTTTGCATGCACAAATGTTCTGCCAAGGCCTCTTCGCTGAACTGACTGCTGGTCATTTCACCGGATTCTACTTTTTCGGCCAGTTTACGAGCAGCTTGCATTATGTCCCAGCGGCCACCGTAGTTGGCGGCAACATTGAGGATAAGCTCTGAATTGGCGGCGGTTTTCTCTTCGGCTGCGCGGATCTGCTTTTGCAGCCTCTCGGAGAAGCGGCTGGTATCACCTATGATGTTCAGCCGGACACCGTTTTGGTGCAGCAGTTTGATTTCCCGGCGCAGCACGGTAAAAAACAGTTCCATAAGCAGGCTGACTTCCTGATCCGGACGACGCCAGTTTTCACTGGAAAACGCAAACAGGGTCAGTGAACGTACCCCGAGTTGCCTGGCGGTACTCACGGCGCGGCGCACAGCCTTGACACCGGCCTTATGGCCTATGACTCTGGGTTTACCCTGGGCCTGAGCCCAACGGCCGTTACCATCCATAATGATAGCCACATGCTGCGGGATAGACTGCTTTACCAGCTCTGAAAGCTGCTCCGGTAAGCACTCAGAGGTCAGGCAGTCGCCGGTGCTGGTTGGAGTCGTAGGATCGGCTTCCATATTGGATGACATCTGAATAAACAACCCTTATAAATAGACAAACGCCGCGTAGTATACCCCTACACGGCGCATCAACTCTAGTTTAGCGAGTCAATATCAGACTTCCATCAATTCCGCTTCTTTTGCGGCCAACAGCTCGTCTATCTTCTTGATATGTGCGTCAGTTATCTTCTGCACTTCCTCTTCGCTACGGCGTACATCGTCCTCGGTACACTCTTTTTCCTTCTCCAGGTTCTTCACCGCAGAGTTGGCATCACGACGAACGTTACGTACTGCCACGCGGCCGTTTTCGGCTTCGGCGCGAACCACTTTAACCAGATCACGACGACGCTCTTCGGTCAGAGCCGGCAGAGGGATACGGATAGTGGCACCGGCAGACATAGGGTTCAGGCCCAGATCTGAGCTCATGATCGCCTTCTCTACGGCCTGGATCATGCTACGGTCGAATACGTTAACCGCCAGAGTGCGGCTGTCTTCAACAGAGATATTACCCACCTGCTTGAGCGGAGTCATGGTGCCATAGTAAGACACCTGGATAGAGTCCAGCAATGCAGGGTGAGCACGGCCGGTACGCACTTTGGCCATTTGCGCCTTGGTGGCATCTACACACTTGTCCATACGAACCTGTGCATCTTCTTTAATCGCATCAATCACGTTAAATGTCCTTTTTGCAATCAGTCGGTTATTTCGTTTTGATCAGCGTGCCTTCGGCTTCTTCACCCATGATCACCCGGCGCAGTGCGCCTGGCTTATTCATATTGAAGACCAATATAGGCATGTCGTGGTCACGGGCCATGGTGAAGGCGGCCAGATCCATGACTTTCAATTCTTTATCCAGAACTTCAGTGTAACTCAGTTCATCGTATTTGACGGCTTCGGGGTTCTTCATCGGATCATCCGAATATACGCCGTCAACTTTAGTGCCTTTTAGCACGACTTCTGCTTCAATTTCAATCCCTCTCAGGCAAGCAGCAGAGTCTGTAGTACAGAATGGGTTACCGGTACCGGCAGCAAAAATCACCACACGTCCGGACTTGAGCAGGCTGATAGCCTCGGCCCAGTTGTATCTATCGCACACACCATTGAGCGGAATAGCAGACATCAGACGGGCATTAACATAGGCACGGTGCAGCGCATCACGCATCGCCAGACCATTCATCACTGTCGCCAGCATACCCATGTGATCGCCCACCACGCGGTTCATACCGGCCTTGGCCAGTCCTTCACCACGGAACAGGTTTCCGCCACCGATAACCACGCCAACCTGAATGCCGAGCTCAACCAGCTCTTTAATCTCCTGGGCCATACGATCCAGTACCTTGGGATCGATACCGAAGCCTTCTTCGCCCATCAGGGCTTCGCCACTCAGTTTCAGCAGAATACGTCGAAATGCAGGTTTTGGGTTGGTGCTCATCTTTTTCTGTCCTGGTCATAACAAGACCGCAGCGGCTGCTGCGGTCTTGGGAGGGTTAAGAATTGACGATTAAGCCTTCTTGGAAGCAGCGATTTGGGCAGCTACTTCAGAAGCGAAATCTTCTTCTTTCTTCTCGATACCTTCACCCACTTCCAGGCGGATGAAGTTAGTCACAGTGGCGCCTTTCTCTTTCAGAACTTCACCAACAGTTTTCTTTGGCTCCATGATGAATGGCTGACCAGTCAGAGAAACCTCACCGGTGAACTTCTTCATGCGGCCGGCAACCATCTTCTCAGCGATTTCCTGAGGCTTGCCTTCGTTCATAGCGATTTCAACTTGAACGGAACGCTCTTTCTCAACCACTTCAGCTGGAACGTCTTCTGGGTTAACGTACTCAGGCTTAGAGGCAGCAACGTGCATTGCGATGTGCTTCAGCGTTTCTTCATCGGCTTCACCGGTAACAACTACACCGATGCGATCGCCGTGACGGTAGAAAGCCATTTTGTCACCGTCGATGTACTCAACGCGACGAACATTGATGTTTTCACCGATTTTGGCAACCAGGGCAACACGCGCTTCTTCGAACTGAGCTTTCAGATCTTCAACAGTCACTTTGGCAGCAGCGGCAGCTTCCAGAACTTCGTTGGCGAAAGCCAGGAAGTTGGAGTCTTTTGCTACGAAGTCAGTCTGGCAGTTAACTTCAACCAGAGCAGTGTAACCAGCACCGTTTTTGATCAGGATAGTACCTTCGGCAGCGATGTTACCGGCTTTCTTGGCCGCTTTGGCCGCGCCGCTCTTACGCATGTTATCGATTGCAGCTTCGATATCACCGTTAGTTTCGGTCAGGGCTTTTTTACAATCCATCATGCCTGCGCCAGTACGGTCGCGCAGTTCTTTAACCAGGGCAGCAGTAATTGCCATTGTTAAATCCTCAATTGATAATTCGACAAATTTAACCTGTTGATAATCAGGTATAAAACAGGGGCCATATGGCCCCTGTTAACCAATCATATCTCTTGGTTAATAAGGGTGATGTACTAGCATCGCACCTTATTATTCAGCTTCGATGAAACCGTCTTCTTCAGCTTGAACAGCCAGGTCCTGACCACGGCCAGCTTTGGCAGCAGCAGCTACAGACTCAGCATACAAACGGATTGCACGCATAGCGTCGTCGTTACCAGGAATGATGTAGTCAACGCCATCTGGAGCAGAGTTGGTATCTACTACGGCAACAACAGGGATACCCAGGTTGTTGGCTTCTTTGATAGCGATGTGTTCATGGTCGGCACCGATAACGAAAATGGCGTCTGGCAGACCGCCCATGTTCTTGATACCACCCAGAGACTTCTCAAGCTTTTCCAGCTCACGGGTACGCATCAGCGCTTCTTTCTTGGTCAGCTTGTCGAAAGTACCGTCAACAGACTGGGTTTCCAGATCTTTCAGGCGCTTGATTGACTGACGAACGGTTTTCCAGTTGGTCAGCATACCGCCGAGCCAGCGCTTGTCCACGTAGAACTGCTCGCAAGATACGGCAGCTTCTTTGATGGCTTCACTGGCAGCGCGCTTGGTGCCTACGAACAGGATTTTACCTTTCTTGGAAGCAATGTTGCTGATGAAAGCCAGAGCTTCATTGAACATTGGCACAGTGTGCTCGAGGTTGATGATGTGTACACCGTTGCGGGCGCCGAAGATGAAAGGCTTCATCTTAGGGTTCCAGTAACGGGTTTGGTGACCGAAGTGTACACCGGCCTGGAGCATATCGCGCATTGAAACTGTAGTCATTTTCTATACCTTAATTTAAGGGGTTAGACCTCCACGCATCCCATGTCTTCGACCCTTTGGCCAAGCCGCGGGCACCCCGAAGAATGTGTCGATACGTGTGTGATTTAGTATTTGAGTTAAATGCCATGTATAATGGCCGCCATCTTTACTCTGACCTGCCAACGAAATGGGATCCCCCACCGAAGGCAGCCCGACTTGAAGTCAATTCGAACTCGTAGAGTCGTCAGCTCAAAGTCACTTAGAGTCAAACATAACGGCGCGCTTTATACCATAAATCGCCGGCAAACACAAATTTTTTACCGCTCATATGTCGGCCTTAAACTCAGTTCAAAGCCGCGCCAGGAGCGTTATTTTACCGTTTCACAAACAAGTTGGATTGGCCTTGGCCAAGACACAGGTTATTAAGAGAAAACCCCCATGAGTATAGTCATCAAGACAGCAGACGAAATTGAGAAAATGCGTGCCGCCGGTAAGTTGGCCGCCAGTGTACTGGAAATGATAGCCCCGCACGTCAAGGCAGGGGTCAGCACCAACGAGCTCAACGATATCTGCGCCAAGTACACGGAAGAACAAGGCGCCATCTCTGCGCCGCTCAACTACCATGGTTTTCCCAAGTCCATCTGTACCTCTATCAATGAGGTGATCTGCCACGGTATTCCCAGCGATCGCGTGCTCAAGGACGGCGATATTCTCAATATCGACATCACTGTCATCAAGGATGGCTATCACGGCGACACTTCCAAAATGTTCCTGATTGGCGATGTCAGCCCAAAAGATCGCCGCCTGTGCCGTATCGCTCAGGAAAGCCTCTACGCCGCCATCCGCAAGGTTCGCCCCGGCATGCAGTTGGGTGAAATTGGCACCACGGTCGAGAAGTTTATCAAGGCCAGCAAGTCAGGCCTGGACAAATATTCGATAGTGCAGGATTACTGCGGTCACGGTATCGGCGCCGGTTTCCACGAAGAGCCACAGGTAGTGCACTACAAAAACAACGACAAGACCATACTGCGTCCAGGCATGTGCTTTACCATTGAGCCGATGATCAACGCCGGTCGCCACACTTCTGTACTGAACAAGGATGACGGCTGGACTGTCACCACCTCAGATGGTAAAAATTCAGCTCAGTGGGAACATACTCTGTTGATCACCCAGACCGGCGTAGAAGTTCTGACGCTGCGCGCCGAGGAAGATTTCCCGAGGATCATCAATCACGCCAAATAAGGCGTCACCCAAGGAATAGAATGAGCACAGCGCTGGCAGCCAAAACGGCACTTTGTGAGCAGAATCAGGCCCTGTTTGACAGGTTTACCTCGCGAGAAAAGATAGTCGAACTGGTTACCAGCCGCTGTCGCTTTGTCGATAAGCAGCTGATTGAACAATGGCAAGCCCAGGGGCTGAATGATTATCCCATCGCCCTTATCGCCGTTGGCGGCTATGGCCGCGGCGAGCTGCACCCCTATTCAGACATAGATCTGCTGTTTCTGGTGGATGACAACCTGGACCCGGCAGCCGAGAGCAGGCTCAGCGCCTATATCGCCTTTCTCTGGGACGCAGGTCTTGAAATCGGCCACAGTGTCAGAACCCTGGGCGAAACCCTGCAGCAGGGTCGCCAGGACATCACCATAGCCACCAATCTATTGGAAGCCAGGCTGCTTACCGGCCCGGAAATCCTGTTTGATACTCTCTACGACGCGATTCGCGAGCACCAATTCTGGCCATCGAACGAGTTTTTCAGCGCCAAGCGCGATGAACAGCGCGCCCGCCACGCCAGGGCCAATGCCTTCGATCTTGAACCCAATATCAAAACCTGCCCCGGCGGCCTCAGGGATATTCAAACCATAGCCTGGGTCGCCATGCGCCACTTCGATGCCGCCAAACTCGAAGAGTTGGTCGGGCACGGTTTTCTGGAGCAGGCCGAACTCGAAGAGCTGCTGGAGTGTCAGCACTTCCTCTGGGAGCTGAGATTTGCCCTGCACCTGGCATCGGGCCGTGACGAAAACCGTTTGCTGTTTGACTTGCAGCGTCAGGTCGCCGGCTTGATGGGCTACGAAGATGCCACCCAACTGGCGGTCGAGCAGATGATGAAGCGCTATTACCGCACAGTGCGGCGGGTGATGGAGCTCAACGAGATGCTGCTGCAACTGTTCAAGCGTGCCACCCTGGGGCACACCCAGGCGCTGGAAATCCAGCCTATAGATGAACACTATCAGCGTCGCGGCCGCTTTATCGAGGCGCTGGACTTGGCACTGTTTGACGATCCGGAAGAGATCGTCAGACTGTTTTTGCATGTGGCCCGCAATTCCAATATTCAGGGGATTTATGCCCCGACTCTGAGGGCACTTAGAAGGGCCAGACGCGCCCAGCCGCAGCCGCTGATGGCCTGGGAAGGCTGCCGCGGGGTATTTATGGAAATCCTCCGCCATCCTCGTGGCATTGCGGCTCTGTCGCTGATGCACAAACATGGGGTGATGTCGGCTTATTTGCCTGCCTGGCGCGCCATTGAGGGCCAGATGCAGTTTGACCTCTTCCATGCTTACACTGTAGATGAACACACCCACAGGCTGCTGCTCAATATCGACAAATTTGCCCAGGCAGAGCAGAAAGAGGAGTTCCCACTCGGCTCTGTACTGATCAATCAGTTGCCGAAAAAAGGGCTTCTGGTCTTGGCGGCCATTTTCCACGACATCGCCAAGGGGCGCGGCGGCGATCACAGTAAACTCGGCGCCGTGGATGCGCTGGAGTTTTGCAAACTGCATGGCCTCAACGACCACGACGGCCGCTTGGTCAGCTGGTTAGTGGAGAATCATCTGTTGATGTCGATTGTTGCCCAGCGCCGGGATATTTCCGATCCGGAAGTAGTCGCCGATTTCGCCGACAAGGTTCGCGATGCGGTGCACCTGAGTTACCTCTACTGCCTGACAGTGGCCGATATCTGTGCCACCAATGAAAAAACCTGGAACAACTGGAAGGGCTCCCTGCTCAGGGATCTCTACTTTGCCACCCAGAGGGTGCTCGCCCGCGGCAAAGAAAAGCCGGTGGATATTCGCGCCCGGGTGCGGGAGCATCAGGCCAAGGCCAAGAAAGAGTTGCTGCGGCGCGGCTTCAAGGAAAAGGCGCTGGATCAGCTGTGGCAGAGATTCAAGGCCGATTACTTTTTGCGTCATCAACCCAATCAAATCGCCTGGCACGCCGAGGCGATTCTCAAGCATAAGCAGGATGAGCCGCTGGTGATGGTATCCAAACACACCACCCGTGGCGGTACCGAGCTGTTTGTCTATTGCCAGGACAAACCCAAGCTGTTTGCCACTGTGATGGCGGTGCTGGACAACAAGAATATCAATGTTCATGATGCCAACATCATGACATCCAAGGACAACTACGCCCTGGATACCTTTGTGATCCTCGAACAGGACGGCAAGGCGGTCAGTCAGCTGTCGCGGATACAAAGCATACGCAAGACCCTTGGTAAAGCGCTTAGCGGCGAGCAACCCAAGATCCCGCGCTTTCGCAAGTTGTCGCGCAAGATGAAACCTTTTAAAGTTCCGACTCAGGTCAGTTTCCTGCCGACCCGCCGCCATGGTACAAGTATGATGGAACTGATAGCCTTGGATAGCCCGGGCCTGCTGGCCAAGATAGGTGAAACCTTCTATCGCTGTGATGTCACCCTGCTGGCGGCCAAAATCACCACGATAGGCGAGCGCGCCGAGGACTTTTTTATTCTACAAACCAATCAGGGACTGGCACTGGATGAAGCCCAGCAACAAAAGCTGAAAGAGTCACTGATCAGTGCCCTGTCCCAATTCGGGACCCCAACAACCTAAGTAAACGGGAGAAACCAATGGAGGCTTTACGCCAACGTATTGAGGCGGCTTTTGAAGCTCGCGCACAGATAAGCCCAACCACAGTTGACGCCGAGCTGCGCGCCGATGTGGAACGAGTGATTGACATGCTGGACAGAGGCGAGGCCAGAGTGGCCGAGAAACTGGACGGTCAATGGCATGTGCACCAATGGCTCAAGAAAGCCGTTTTGCTGTCTTTCCGTATCTTCGACAATGGCGTAATCGATGGGGCCGAAACCAAGTATTTCGACAAGGTACCACAAAAGTTTGCCGACTATGATGAAGCGCGTTTTCGCGCCGAAGGCATACGCGTTGTGCCACCTGCTGCGGTGCGCAAAGGCTCTTTCATCGGTAAAAACACTGTGCTTATGCCCTCTTACGTTAACCTGGGCGCCTATGTAGATGAAGGCACCATGGTCGACACCTGGGCCACGGTTGGCTCCTGTGCGCAAATTGGTAAAAACGTGCATCTCTCCGGCGGTGTCGGTATCGGTGGCGTACTCGAGCCGCTGCAGGCCGGCCCAACCATTATTGAAGACAACTGCTTTATCGGTGCCCGCTCTGAAATCGTTGAAGGGGTAGTGGTCGAGGAAGGCTCAGTGATCTCCATGGGGGTCTATATCGGCCAGAGCACCCGCATCTATGACCGCGAAACCGGTGAAATTCACTATGGCCGGGTTCCAGCAGGTTCTGTAGTGGTGTCAGGCACCTTGCCCTCCAGCTGCGGCAAGTACAATCTTTACGCCGCCATCATAGTCAAAAAGGTAGACGAGAAGACCCGCGGTAAAGTGGGTATCAACGAACTGCTGCGGATGGTCGACTGACCCTTGCCCTCGGGAGCTGACCTCGAGCAATAAGCGCTTTAGCAGGTCAGCAACCCCATCTATGTGTCTGTCTGCTCTGCCCATAAGGGCGCGGGCAGACACATTTACTTACCAAGAGACAAACTTCCACACCTTGGGACACGCCTTGCCCAAGCAGCAACAACTGCTGACAGAAAGCCTCTATTCAATCGCTGGCAAATGCCCCTGCTGCGACTGTACTTAAATGGTACTTGAAGCATCCCCAAAAGGAGCAAGCCATGAACCTTTGCCAACGTACCCGCACCGGCGCCGTATTACTGGCTGTCGCCGGCCTGAGCTTCGGCTCTCTCAGTACCCAGGCCGCAATGGATCCTTATATTGAGCAGGCGTTGATCCAGGTCTGTAAGTCCAGTGCTAGCAACAGCATGATAGCGTTTTCCAATACCCTGCGTGAGTACCGGATCAATGAACAGCGAGTGTTCCCCCGTCTGGTGTGCAATGGTGAGTCACTGCATCAGTTTGCCATGAGTCACGGCGCCGATCGCACCGCCAAAAAGATTGGCCGCTTCCTGCCCGGCAAAGTGACCATTTCCGATATGGCCATGATCCCAGAGGAGGAAAAACTCTACGTGAGTTTCCGCTGAACCTACTGAGCCCAAAACACTCGGGTTAAAACACCAAGGTCTTGTTGCCGTACACCACGACCTGTTCATTGAGTACCAGCGCCAGAGCACGGCTGAGAACACTTTTTTCCACATCTCGGCCGGCTTTGGCCATATCTGCCGCACTGTAACTATGATCCACAGGGATCACATCCTGCTTGATGATAGGTCCCTCATCCAAGCAGTTATTCACAAAGTGCGCCGTGGCACCAATAATCTTCACCCCGCGCTCCCACGCCTGACGATAGGGATTGGCGCCGATAAAGGCCGGCAGGAAGGAGTGATGAATATTGATTATCTTATTGGGATACTGCTCGACAAACTCAGGGGTGAGTACTCGCATATATTTGGCCAGTACCAGGTATTCAGGCTGGTAGCCGGCGATAATCTCCAACATGGCGCGCTCGTGGGCGCTGCGATCCAACCCCTGATGACAGACGTGATGAAAAGGCACCTCAAACTTGGCCGCCAGCGGTGCCAGGGTGTCGTAGTTGGCCACTATGGCGGCTATCTCCACATCGAGAGCACCATAGTAGGTTTTCATCAAGAGATCCCCGAGGCAATGGGCCTCCTTAGTCGCCAGCACCACTATGCGCTTGCGTCCGGCATCCACCAGTTTCATATGGTTTTGCTTGGGCAGGACCTCGGCCAACTCCTTTAGCAGCTTAGTTTCATCGAACTCGCCTTCAAGTTCGGTACGCATGAAAAAGCGCCCCTGCTGATTATCGACAAACTCGTTGTTCTTGATGATGTTCAGTCTGTGCTGAAAGCATACCCCGGTGACTCTGGCGATAAGCCCATATTCATCGGCACAATCAATCATCAGTATTTTGCGTGGCATATCGGCTCCTGTCGCTGCATCAAAGTTTGAATATGCCACAGTCTCGCCGCTGGCGCGCTTAAAATTTATTCATCAAAAGCAGCCCGTTATCTCCGGCTTGCCTGGCGACTGTCCAAATACTTTTGCAAAAGCCCTCTCAAGGTCTCGGCCTTGGTGCCAAACACCACCTGGACGCCCTGCCCTACCACTATCACGCCCTTGGCTCCCAATCCCAACAGGCGGGACTTGTCCACCAGCTCTGGGCGTTCGACACTCAGGCGCAAGCGGGTCATACAGGCGCTGAGATTGCGGATATTGGCGGCGCCGCCGAGCGCGCCTATCATGGCCAGCAGATTGCCGCCCGAGGCGGTTTCCGGCTCCAGCCGCCCCGGCGTCTTGAGATTGAATGCCATAATGGAAGCGCGGAAAATCAGATAATAGATGACTGCGGTCAAGGGGCCCAGGATCAGAAACCAACCGGCGTTGGCAGATTGATGCCACAGAAGGGCAAAATCCAGCAAACCGTTGGAAAACACCAATCCATAGTGAATGTCGAGCCAGATACAGACAGCATAAGCCAGCCCGGTCAGCAGTGCGTGCACCAGATACAGCAAAGGCGCCACAAACAGGAAGGCAAACTCAATCGGCTCAGTCACCCCGGTAAGCCAACTGGTTGCCGCCGCCGACAGCATGATGCCGGCCACCCGATTGCGTTCACTCTTGTCGGCACAGCGCCAAATCGCCAGGGCCGCCGCCGGCAGGCCCCACATCTTGATGAGATAGCCACCGGCCAGATTGCCGGCCTGGGGATCGCCGGCGAGGTAGCGTGCCACTTCGCCTCTGAGCCATTCACCATCCTGATAATACTGCCCAAGCTCCAGGTAGAAAGGCGCATTCCAGATATGGTGCAGCCCAAGTGGCAACAAGAGGCGCTCCACTGTGCCATAGATGGCAAAGGCCAGCTGCGGCTTTTGATACACAGCCCAGTTGGAGAACACCTCAATATAGTGAGCCAAAGGTGGCCAGATAAGCGCCAGCAAATAGGCCAGCAACACAGCCAACGGCAACATCAGCAATGGCGCGCTGCGGCGCCCCTCAAAGAAGGAAAAGATAGCCGGCAAACGCAAGTGACGACTCATGGCCATCGCCAGGCAGGTCATCACCCCGAGCAGCATACCACCGGCAATACCTGTATCTATGGTTTCCACTCCGAGCCAGACTGAGGTGTGCACGGGGTTTTGCGAAGCCAGCAGCGATAAGGTGGAACTGAATACCCCAAAGCCGAACGCCGCACTGAAGGCAGCAATCCCCTGATCGCGACAAAAGCCTATGGCAATAGCGATGGCAAACAGCAGCGGCATCATAGTGAAGATGAGATTGCCTGTGGTGGCAAACAGCTCATTGAGAGAAGGAGACAAAATACCTGTCGGCGTACTGGCCAGGCCTTTCATCACCCCGGCAGCAGGCAGGATAGCTATGGGGACAAGCAGCGCCTGACTCAGGCGCTGGGCAAACTTAAACCAATGTTGTGAAAAGCCTTTCAGGCGCCCGGTTCTGTTTTCAGCAGGGGTAGCCAGTTGTTGAGCCATGCTTGAGCCTCGACCTCGGGTTCCATGGTTTCGCAGGCATCAATCTCCAAACGCTCACCGACACGTTTGGCACCAAGCTCCGCAAACAGTTCATCCAATTGTTTACCTGCGCCGCAGAAAGTCTCATAACTCGAGTCTCCCAGGGCAATAACCCCGTATCTAAGGTCTGGTAAGTAAGGGGCCGTGTCTTTCAGTTCCAAAAACCAGGGCAAAATATCATCCGGAAGATCCCCTTGGCCGGTAGTGGAAGAGACCAGCAACAGATACTCATCGGCAGTCGGTACATATCCTTTAAGCTCATGACTTTGCCAAAGTTTGGCATCCACACCATGAGTCTGGAGCTGCTTCAGGAGTGTCTCGGCAACAAACTGGGCGTTACCATAGACAGTTCCAAACACCAGGTTCACTTTTTTCATGTTATACTCTGCACCTCGGAGCCAATATTCATTGTTCTCCACCATACTGTATCGTCTGCTTGTGCTGCAAGCACAAGCATCAACAGACACCAAGCCGACACGCCACTGGCGATAAGGAAACGCAGCGATGCGACAGAGCAGCAGGCAGAAACTTCAGAAGCAACACCAAAGGGCAACTCATGTCCGCCGTATGTGTTACTTCAGAGCCGCTCAACAAGACCAACACCACGCCCACTATCCACTCGACGCCTATCGTCCCTTACTTGACATGATGCACCAGCGCACCAATAAAGACGAAACCTAAGGAAGGTGCGAACAAGTCCCATGTGTGCTCTGCGTCGGCTTACGGGCCTGGATGCAAGGCGTGGTTCGCAGCAAATGGCCCTAGTCCTTTGCAAGAAGCACAACATAGCAGGCAGGTCTGTAAGCCACGCCCTTCGGGGCTTTCACAGCAACCGGCTCTCTGCGTTATCCGACTTCGACAGGCCCCGGCATGCCTTCAGTCAGATGCCTTGAACGCCAATTGCTGTGCAAGCCACTCTCTACAAAAGAGAAGGCCACGAGGACTTATTCGCACCTTCCCTAAGCCAGCAGCAAACCGCTGTCTGACTCAAGCTGGGACTCATCCCAGCCCAGGCCTTCGAACACTTGCAGCCATTCGGCCTCCGGCTCTGTCACTATGGTGACGGGTTCGCCTGTCGTTGGGTGAGTGAAACTCAAGCTCTGAGCCAACAACCATAAACGGTTGAGGCCGAAGTGTTCGCGAAAGAAACGGTTTTGCTTGCCATCGCCGTGTGTGGTGTCACCTATGATGGGGTGACGCAGATGAGCCATATGCCTTCTGAGCTGATGCTTGCGCCCAGTCTGCGGCGAGAGACGTATCAAGGCAAAACGACTGCTGGGGTAACGCCCTGACGGGAAAGGGATCTCGGCATTGAGTAGCGGCGCATATTGAGTAATGGCGTCCTGGGCTTCCTTGTTGCGGTCGGCATGTTTATCGGCCACGGCATCGAGCTCTTCTTTGAGTGGATAGTCCAGTGTACCAGCTTGGTGCATATTGCCGCGCACCAGGGCCAGATACTCTTTGCGTGTCTCGCGCCCGGCAAACTGCTGACATAAAATAGCGGCAATTTCACTGCTCTTGGCGAACAACAAGACACCCGAGGTCGGCCTATCCAACCTGTGCACCGGAAACACATGGCAACCCACCAGATCACGGGTCAGCTGCATGGCGAAAAAACGCTCTTTTCGCGCCAGATAGGTTCTATGCACCAGTAATCCCGCCGGTTTATGGATGGCAACCAAGTGTTCATCTTCATAGAGGATACGGATCTCGGGGCACTCTTCATCCACAGGTGTCAAAGCTTGCTCCGAAATCTCGGCTTGAATCTGGGTCTCATCTTGCTTGTTTGGTAAGGAGTTCATCCAAGGTTCTCAACAAAGTGATCAAATTACGGTATGTGGGCGCTTCGCCCCAGACATGCTCGGCCATAGGTGCAGTTGCTATGGCTGATGGCAGCGGCATTTCGGCGTCTATCAGCGTGCGCATTTTGGGCAACAAAATAAACTGCAACCAGGCTTCAAATGCCATGCTGTCGCAGGCAAAGGGCGCCTGACTGGCCATGGCTGCCGCGCCAGGTTCGGTTGCGCTCCACATTCCCTGCGCTTTCAACTCGGCCTCTATGGCCAACAGGAGTTTTTCAGTCGCCAGAAAAGGCATCTGTCACCTCGCAGATCCAAAACAATAAATTGGCGCCAATCATACCATCGGGCCAAGCTTATCCCTATAATGCACCGCATTTGTTGTACAAGAGTCAAACGAGCATGGACAGTATCACTACCCTCAGCGAACTTCTCAGCGCCGCCAACACCCAATACCAGGTCTATGATCTCGGCCGCCGGGTGCAACACATAGATCCCATGGCTTTTCATCAGATAGAGGCCCTTCAAAGCCCCTATCCCTTCCCTATACAAGGGCATGCCCAGTTTGCCCTGGTGTTCTGGGATGGCAGTAATCAGCAATATATCTGGTTCCTGAAATTACCTTTGGATGAGCGCGGACTCCTGGTCCCAGCTGCACGCAGCCAGTTTATTCAGATGTTGCTTGAAGCCATGGGGGAAAACCTGACCCGTGAACTGACCGAAGCCCAACAGCAACAGATGGCCAATCATCCCTTCAGTTTCAAGCCGCCGCAGGAAAAACTGGCCCTGTTCAACGCCTTGGTGCGCAAACAACTGGGACAAGCCGCTTCTGTGCAGTATGAATATGCCTGCCAATACCTGAGCGGCAAGGTGGCTGCCGAAAACTGGCAACATTTGGGACTGCAAGGGCTGGCGGATATCTGTGCCCGGGTCAATGAACTGGATCACTCAGCCCTGTTGCAACAAGGGTTGAGCAAAGGCGCCGCCGAGGTGCAAATTGCCCTTTGCCAGCAACTGGAACATATACTATTGCCAGAGCCGCTTGCCGAAACGCTCTTCCAGGCATTCAAAGACGCTGCCCCCGAGCACAAGGTTTACTTCCTTCGCGCCTTGGCATCTCACCCTGAACTCTGCCAACAGGCGATAACAGAGCTGGATAGTCAGCAGGCGCTGAATATTGACGCCTTGATCGCCATTGCCGCTCGTTGCTGGTATAGCCTGAAACAGGATGAGTGCCGCAAAATTTATCTCGAGGCTCTGGCTTTGCAGGAGCAAAGCTTCTTTAATCAAATCTTTGCTGATATTGTGGCCATACCCGGGATACGTACCCAGGTATTGAGCGAACTTCGCAATCCTCACCGCAGTGACCGCCTATCCGGCGCCATCGGCGGTCTGTTCAGGGCGACCACAGAATGATGACAGATTTTCTCCTGATCGCAGCGCTGGTAATGATTGCTGCGTTTTTCTGGCAGTTGCGACAAATGGCCGAACTCAGTCGGATATTTGCCGAGCGGGAATGCCAACGGCAAAAGGTGCAGATGCTTGCCATCGCCATGGAGTCAGCCCGACCCAGCATAGGCGGCAAGAACGGCCTGTGCTGGAATGCACGCTTTATGTTTGAGTTCAGTACCGATGGCATCAACCAGTATCGCGGCCATATCCTGATGCACGGTAAACAGATCCAGAAAATTGAATGGCCAATATTTCCCGAACCCGAGTGGCATGAAGCGCCAACTGCCAGAGGCAGCGTCGGTGGCGGTTGTGGCTCCCGCGGAGGTTGCAGTTCGGGTAAGTGCCGCTGATATTTTGCTGCATCTGACAGAAAACTGAGCCGACCCCGTCGTTGAAGAGTCAGCAGAGTTTGCTAGGTTACACAGATAAAAAATCAGAAAAATGGCAGCAGACTCTTACGCCATCAAAGTTTGAGAACCATTTAAGTCCCCAAATAAAAAATCCCTTAAATAAGAAAGGGCGCGACAATTAAGCCGCGCCCATCTGTTTCTCTGTTAAGCCTTCCAGCTATTAAGTTGCTTCCCTGCACCATCCATGCGTCTGCCGTGCGTCCTGCGCTCCCTGTACCATCCTGGTGAGTCCCTGTACTTGCGTACCTGTTCCCTTAGTCCCGATTATCCCTTGATCGGGCCTTGCTCTATCCTTAAGCGTGTCCAGTATCGTCCTTGCGCATCCGTTCAATACATCCTGTTTCGTCTTCCTGACGCTGACCACATTCCTTGGGTCAGTACCTTTCCCTGTTTGCCATCATCCTGATAGGCATCTTCCTTGAGTCATCCCTGGACCGTGTTCCTCACGGTTTAGGTCTTCCTGACCTTGTTCCCTGAATCATCCTTGTCCTTGGATGATTTAAATACTAATCCAATCCCGGCTCCAGGGTTGTACAGAAACCGTTCAATAACTCGTGCAACTTTTTTGTAGCAATTGAAATGGAGTGCATAACCAATTAATTTTAAAAAGCTTAATTGTTTTTTAACGACAAAACCTGCTGTTTAACTCTTGTTTGTCTCACAGTCTTGTGAGACATCTCGCACACGATGCCCGGCTTTAATGGAAAACGATGTGTAGTTAAAGACACATCGCCTATAAATCAGTACCGGAATGACCCTAGCTTTAATGACGCCCTATAAGAAAAAACAGCAAAAGAAAAGGCGCGTCCTAAGACGCGCCCTATTTACTGCTGTCAGCCATCCCGCTGAGTTGTGCTCCCTGCACCTTCCATGCGTATGAATTTCTTCCTGTGGACACCTTGTCTCAGTTACGACAGCTTCCAAGCTATCTTTTCATCCCTGCTTACAACCATCCTGGTGTCTGCTCAATTCCCTTGAGCCTCCTTGTGGCCTCCTGGCACTCATCTTCCATGTTTGCCCATCCACTAGCAGCTGTCGTCAATGAGTTGGGTATTCCCTTAACCCAAAGGCTGGCATCCCTGAGCCTGTCCTCTACTTCGTCCTGAACGCTTTCCTTAGCAGACCTTCCTGTCTCAAATTGCCTTTCCTGGCGCGGCAATTTCCTTATTACCGGAAAAATCTCCTGTGTATCCATCATGGATACTGCTTTCCCTGCGAGCCATTTCCTTGGCTTGAACTTCCCTGGAATGGTTTCAAGACCTCCTGTCTTGATTGTCATCCATGACTGAAATCCATTTAGCAGGCTTCCTTGCAGCTCGTCCTTGCATAGGCCTTTCCAAAACGTGTCATCCTGACACTTGCCCTTCCTTGGCTGCCGCCTTAAACTCCTTGGCGTTGCTTTCCTTGCAGCTCCCTCTTCCTTGAGGCTCGTAATTTCAGCTCCTTTCCTTGGAAGCTCTGTCAAAGCATCCTGCCCTGACCACGACTTAAGTGTACCCAAGGACCCCTCTTTGAGATGGTCAATTTTAGAACAGGCTGGGAATGACAAATATTCAGCAGTCGCTAATGAAATGCTAATCACTTGTTTATTAACAATATTTAATTATTCGCCAGTAAGAACAGCCAATAAGTCTTATGTTTGTCGCACAGCTTTGTGAGACATATCTCACATTGGTACTGGTAAATAACCAAAAACACTCAGAAACGACGTTTGCCACTGACAAATTGGGCCAACATGACCCAGTCAGCCATCAAGCTGTAGACTGGGTATTGAAAGGTCGCCGGCTTATTGTGTTCAAAACCAAAGTGACCAATCCAGGCAAAGCCATAACCCACCACAGGCAGAGCCAAGAGCCATACAAATTGTCCACTAAGCAGGCTGAATAACAGAATAAGCAATACCAAGGTCGAACCTAGATAATGCAAACCTCGGCATACGGGATCGGAATGCTGAGATAGATAGAAAGGATAAAACTCAGCAAAACTCTTGTACTTTTGCTCCACTCTTAACTCCTGTTATTGGTAGACGTCATCATCGGTATGACTGTGGTAAAAGAGCAACTCTCCGGTTAACTGCCCTATATTGAGCTCAACCACGGGTACAAAGCCTTGCTCTCGGAACAGATGAGAATGGCCATCCTCAGTCACAAAGACTCCAACCCCTTCCAGCTCCGGCTGCTCATCACACCAACCCAATACCGCCTGGACGAGCAACTTGCCATAACCCTTGCGCTGCTCGGTTAAAGCTACTGCAATGAACTGTATAATGCCGTATTCAGTAGCCGGCAGGTGCTCCAGAATTGAATTCTCCTTCTGCATCAACTTCTGCGTCGATTGCCAGCCTGTCCCCAGCTGCATTTTCAAACGCCAATGCCAATAGCGTCCCTCCCCTTGGGGAAGTGATGAGGTCACCACGCAGGCAACCCCAATCAAGCGCTCAGCGTCGAACAACCCAATAAGAGGCTGCTCCTGTTGCCAAAGCTCATTGAGCTCTTCACGGATCGCGGCTCTGAGCTTTTGTTCATATTCGACGGCATTGGCGGCCGGCAAGGTCTGCTGAAAAAACGCATCATCGTGATAGGCGTTATAGAGAATTGATGCGGCCAGGCGCAAATCTTCCGCTGTCAGGTAGACGGCACGCAGAGAATCGGGAGTCTGGGTTTCCATTTGTTGTTGTCCTTGTCAGCCAAAAGGGCAATTTCCAATTTAACAATATTGGATCAAAGTGCAATATCTTGATCTTGCTTGCCAGGCATTGTCACTTCATCTTTAGGCAGATTGGTATAAGCTAAGGAAGGCGCGAACAAGTCCCATGTGGGCTCTGCGTCGGCTTACGGACTTGGATGCAAGGCGTGGTTCGCAGCAAATGGCCCTAGTCCTTTGCAAGAAGCACAACACAGCAGGCAGGCCTGTAAGCCACGCCCTTCGGGGCTTTCACAGCAACCCGCTCTCTGCGTTATCTGACTTCGGCATGCCTTCAGTCAGATGCCTTGAACGCCAATTGCTGTGCAAGCCACTCTCTACAAAAGAGAAGGCCGCGAGGACTTATTTGCACCTTCCCTAAGGGGAAGGAATAAGGCTTACTATCTGTTTTATTAAGGCTTGTTCACTCATCACCTTGACAAGATATGTCAGGACTTCTGGAGGTCAGAATATGGATACCACCCACACAGACTTGGCCCATTTATTTGAGCAATTGGGACTCCCTAGCAGCAGTAAGGCGATAGAAGGCTTTATCGGCGCACATTCTATCCCCGAGGGAGTCAAACTGGTGGATGCACCATTCTGGAATGAAGCGCAGCGCACTTTTTTAACAGAGGCTCTGGCCGAGGACGCTCAATGGTCAGACACCATAGACCATTTGGACGCCCAGCTCAGGAGTTGATTGAAATTGGGATGAGTGTGAATTACAGCTGCGCGTAAGCCTTATCGCCCCAGCCAATCAGTTGTTGATCGCGAAACACCAAGGGGGTGCACTCATCCTTGGTGGTCTTGCCATCACTGTGTCTGTGGCGGGTACGGTAAAATAGTACCTGTACTTGCTGATCATTGGAGAGAAAGGCTTCATTAAAGTCGGCCTGCCCCATGAGCTGCTGCACCTGTTGCTGATCCATTCCCAGAGTCAACTTGGCCAGTTGTTGCTGATTTTGCTGTTGCTGCAATTGCCAGGACTCCTTTTCATCCCAGTTGGCTTCGTGATCGCCGACATTGACCACACAGGCACTAAGCCCTAAGCTTGCAATCCCCATCAGTGGCAGTAATAACTTGTTCATTGTCACTCCTTGTTATATTTATCAAATGTTGACTTTTGTTAAGCAAATGCAGCAAACGCTATGCAACATGCAGGCCAACAAATAAACTGATAAATATCAAAATGATAAAAGCAAACAACTGCTGCACTATGTAGCTATTCGCGAAAATGTGAGGTTTTTTACCAAGATGTCCACTCCACTGGAACAGGTCATGGCCGCCGCGGCGGCAGTAGCCCAAAGCGGCCATACTCCCTCTCTGGCACTGATTAAGGCAAGACTCGGCAACAAGTTACCAATGCCACTGCTGGTTGAAGGTCTGCAGCGTTTCAAATCCCTGCCAGAGAGTGAACGGGAAAAACTGCTTGAAGACGCACCTCAACTGCAAGAAACCGTGCCACAACAAGCTGTCACCACAGTAGAAGTTCTCCAGCAGGAAATCAGCCAGCTACGCCAGGAACAGCAGCAACTGAAACAAGAATTCGCGGCCTTGCAACAAAGACTCGCCAAGCTTGAGGAACAGCAATAATGTTTGTCTGCGAACTCAGGTTTGAATGCTTTGCCAACACCACTATCAGCGCCGCAGAAAAAGCCATCAATACCCTGCTTGAGGCCTGGCGGGCCAACGGTCAGGTATTGGGACGGGAATTTGCGGTGGCCTTTAGGGACGGGGAGTTCAGAGTCAGGCTGCTGCTACCGGAAGAAACCAGTCTGGCCAACAGGCACAACAGTCCCTGGGCCAAACAGGCGTTGCAGCAGTTAACCGAGGCCAAACTGCTGACCCCCAAGGAAAAGCTCATAGGTCAGGATATCAATTCCGAGGTCAGCACCCTGGAGCCCCCAAGTTGGCAGCTGCTTTATACCAGCTATGTGCATATGTGCTCGCCGCTGCGCAGCGGCGATAACTTGCTACCCATTCCACTCTACCGCATTCCCGCGACCTTCAACGGCGATCACAAGCGGGTGATCCGTTGGCAAACCGAGTGGCAAGCCTGTGATGAACTGCAGATGGCCGCAGCAACCAAGGCCGAATTTGCCGCCCTCGAGGAGCTTTCCAGCCCGGACAGCGATCTGTTCCGCCGCGGCTGGGATCTGCGCGGCCGTATCGAATATCTGACCAAAATTCCTACCTATTACTACCTTTACCGGGTCGGGGGAGAGAGTAAACAAGCCGAATTGGCCCGTCCCTGCCCCCGCTGCGGCAACCCGGACTGGCGCCAGCCCAGCCCATTGCTGGATCTGTTTCATTTCCGCTGTGACAACTGCCGGATAGTCTCCAACCTCTCCTGGGATCATCAATAAACTGGGACAATCAATAGCCTAGGATCATCAATAGCAGTGATCATCAATCAATAGTGATTGTGGTAACCCCGACTGTCAGCGGCGGGAAAACAGGTGTTGCCACATGAGCTTCATCCGCGCCCAGAGACCGGGATGGTCGACATTCGCCATGGCCGGCTCCACAGGCTCAACCGCCGGCGCCACTCTGGGGCGCAACATAACAAGAAACTCTTCCAGACTGTCTGCCAGCTTCTTTGAGGGGAGCTCACCCGGGGTCTCACGCCAGACAGCACCGGTTTCATTATCCACGCAGATCATCTCATCACCTTGCCCCAATAGACCGATAAACCAGGTCGGTGGCTGCTTGAGCTTGCGTTTCATCATCAGGTGCCCAATCAGATTCTGCTGCAGAAACTCAAAATCGTCCTGACTCCAGGGCTGCAGTAGTTCCCCTTCGCCGAAATCGGCTTCAAACAACAGATGCGCGGCAAAAAACTGCCCATAAAACTCGTCGATATCGGCATGCAACGACAACTCCAGCGCATGACTGACATTGGCAAAGCTGCCTGGCTGTTCTCGGCGAATAGTCTGCCACAGTAGCGGATCTTCACCATCCTCCTGCAGCACACAGGGCGAGGCCTCTCCCCTGGCATAATATCTGGGGCCTTCCCCCAGACTCGACTGGTAACTTTGATGATAACGGCTGAGAAATTGCTCCAACGCCTGGGCACAAGACACTTATCGCACTTCCAAATTCAGGTATAATGGTGGCCTATTTTGACACGGAAACCCGCTTGATGACACAGAATCACGACCCTTACCGGAACGCCGAAGCCTTATCTGGCCTGACACTGGGTCAGCAGACAGATTATCAAGAGCATTACGCCCCTGAGCTGTTGCAGGGTGTGCCCCGCAAACTCAACCGTGATGCAATCAACCTGAGTGCGCCTCTGCCGTTTCAGGGGGCCGATATCTGGACCGGCTATGAACTCTCCTGGCTCAATGCCAAGGGCAAGCCCATGGTGGCCATCGCCGAGTTCCAGCTGGATCTCAACAGTGAGCATTTAATTGAGTCCAAATCCTTCAAGCTCTATCTGAACAGTTTCAATCAAACCCGCTTTGACAGTACTGAAGCCGTCGAGCAGACCCTGACCCAAGATCTGAGCCGCTGTGCCAATGGCGAGGTAAAAGTCAGAGTGATTGAGCCCAAGCACTTCAACAGCCAGAGAGTTGTTGAGCTGCCGGGGCACTGCATTGACGATCTGGATATTGAAGTCAGCGACTATGAGTTCAACCCCAAATGGCTCGAAGACAGCACAGACGACAAGCAGATAGTCGCCGAGACCTTGAACTCCAACCTGCTTAAGTCCAACTGTTTGATCACCTCACAGCCTGATTGGGGCAGCGTGATGATCCGCTACCAGGGACCCAAGATAGACAGGGAAAAACTGCTGCGTTATCTGATCTCTTTCCGCCAGCATAACGAGTTCCACGAGCAGTGTGTGGAGCGGATATTCACCGATCTGAAGCGTTTCTGCCATTGCAGTAAATTGACCGTCTACGCCCGCTACACCCGCAGAGGCGGATTGGACATCAACCCTTTCCGCAGTGACTTTGAGCACGTGCCGGAAAGCCAACGCCTGGCAAGACAGTAATTGAACATAAAGCGGCTTTAAAGCCGCTTTTTCATTCTTGCCGGTAACCTATTTCAGAGTGCTACTGACCAAGGTGCCACTGCAGTTGCCAGTTGATGGCTGCAGGCGCCCCCAGCGTCAGGGCCAATCGATAACCCGGCTCCATATGGCCAAGCCAACTCTGCCACTGGGTGTTTTCCTTAGGCTTTAACAAAAGCCCACGGCGCATCGAAACAATCTCGGCAGGCCGCTCGGCCGAGCATACCTCCCCTGAGCTCAAGTCAAACGCAAACCCATCGAGCGGCTGCGCCAACCCTTTGCCGGTCGCTTTGATATAAGACTCTTTCAAGGCCCAGAGGTCGAAAAACGCCTCTCGCCGCGTGGCATCATCCAGATCTCGTAACTGCTGCAGCTCAAAAGGCGCAAAATAGTGGCGCATCACAGTATCGATAGATGTGCGCATCCGTAAACGCTCTATATCGACTCCGAGTTGCAACTCAGGAGAAGGATGTTTCAGCAATGCCAACAGCAGCCAATCACCGCTGTGACTGAGGTTAAAATGCAGCTGAGTCTGTTGAAACTGCTCATCACAAAGGCGCGGCTTACCCTGGGGACCATAATCGAAACACCACTCCCGGGCTGCAAGCGGCGCTTGACTACTCAGGGTTTTTCTCAGCAAGGCGCGGCTTGTTATTGCTCGTTGTTGTACCTCTTTATGGCTTATTCGGGCAAACTTTTCCCGCTCGGCCGGTGTCAGGCACAGCGCCAGGTCTTTGATTTTTAAAGGCTCACTCTGGCGTAAGGGATACAAAAAGAGTTGCACGGCGTTGATGGGAGGCTCCAAAAAACCAAGGGGGAGTAGGCTATTTTGCCTTGGGCTCCCCCTCGGTCTCAAGTGCTAATCGTTCATGTTTTGCTGATTCATTTTATCGACATAGGCTCTCGCCTCTTCCCGCTCTCTTTCCCGTTGCTGGGCGGTTGTACAGCGGCGGTTGGGAATATTGCTGCCGGTGACCCTAACCCGATCGCAGCGGTATCCCTGTTCATCGAGTCTTTGTTGGCGGGCCGCGTCCTCAGGCGACAACTCGGCGGTCGTTGCACTGGTACCACTGCAACCGGCGCCGAGTACAGTAAACAAGGCAGCACTCGCCATTCCCAGTAGATTATTTTTTGTTAAATACACCTGACACTCTCCATTTCTGTTGCTGATGCCAGTTCATCCAGTTGCCCTAAAGGCAGATACCCAGGTTGTAACATAAGCTGCAATATAAGCTGCAACAGACCACTGGGGATTAGGGATAAATAGGTATCAGATATCCATTTTTACAGCACAAAAAACCAAAACAACCAATTTATATCAATTTAAAAACAAATCAACAACAAGCCATTCCAGACTCATTTGCGAGTGAGTGCTTTAAAACAAAAGCAGGATTTTCAGTCCCAGATGATTGTATCGAGCAACAGGCACTGGTAATCTGCTTCACCTGTTACTGAAATAACAGCCTGACGCTCAGTATTGTGGAAGTTTGCAACCATGGCAGACAGGCGAGAAAGGAAGCCCAAGGGCCCAGTCCCAGCTGATTATGAAGCAAACTCAAACCGGAAAACGGCGTCATCGTAATGCCACCACCACCCCGGAAATGCGCCGCTTTATCCAGGAGTCGGAGCTCAATGTCAGCCAACTGGCACGGTTACTGAATATCAGTGAAGCAACCGTTCGCAAGTGGCGTAAACGCGAGTCGACCCAGGATCAATCCCATACCCCGCATCATTTGAATACTACCCTGAGCGATATTCAGGAATATGTGGTTGTCGGACTGCGTTGGCAGCTCAAGCTGCCATTGGACAGGCTGTTGCAAGTCACCCAAGAGTTTATCAATCCCCATGTTTCGCGCTCCGGGCTGGCCCGCTGTCTGAAACGCCACGGCGCATCCCGGCTCGACAATATTGATGCTGCGCACTCGCTACCGCCAAAACACTTCAATAAGCTGCCGGTCTACAGTGGCAGTGAGATGCAAACCTACACCCTCAACAGCCAAACGCTCGCCGATGCGTTGATGCTGCCCAGTACCGATGAACACACTGTGGTTCAGGTCGAAGCCATGAGTATTCCCATTGGCCAACAGACCCATTCGGTACTCATAGGGATGGATCCCGTCAGCGGCTGGGTCTATGTCGACATCTATCAGGATGACGACACCCACGCCGCCGACCGCTACATAGCCTACGTCCTCAAGCGTGCCCCGTTTGCACTGCGCCGCTTGCTGGTACGCAACTATCATATTTTCCAATCCAGGTTTCCCGCTGCCGCCAAGGCAGGGCGCAAACCCAGGCCGCAACTTGCAGCCACCAATGGAGATGCTCAATGAGCCATGAACAAGCCTCTCAGATAGACAAACGCCTCAACAAAAGGCTGAAAGACACACCGATTGCCATAGTCGGCATGGCGAGCCTGTTTGCCGGCAGCCGTTATCTGAACCAGTTTTGGGATCTGATCTGCGACAAGATAGATGCCATCACCCAAGTGCCCGCCGACCGCTGGCAAGTGGCAGACTATTTTGACCCCGACAAGAAAGCCGCCGACAAGAGTTACTGCAAGCGCGGCGGCTTTATCCCGGAAGTGGATTTCAACCCGATGGAGTTTGGTCTGCCGCCCAATATCCTCGAACTGACCGACACCTCGCAGCTGCTGTCGCTGGTGGTAGCCAAAGAGGTGTTGGAGGATGCAGGTATCCATGAAGGCTCGGACTATGATCGCGACCGCATCGGCATCACCTTGGGGATTGGCGGTGGCCAGAAAATCAGCCAAAGCCTCAATGCCAGGCTGCAATACCCTGTGCTGAAAAAGGTGTTCCGCGAGAGTGGCGTCAGTGAGCAGGACAGCGAAATGCTGATCCGCAAGTTCCAGGATCAATATATACATTGGGAGGAAAACTCCTTCCCTGGGTCACTCGGCAATGTTATCGCCGGTCGGATTGCCAACCGTTTCGATCTCGGCGGCATGAACTGTGTGGTCGATGCCGCCTGTGCCGGCTCGCTGGCGGCAATGCGGATGGCGCTCACCGAACTGACCGAAGGCCGCAGCGATATGATGCTCACCGGAGGCGTCTGCACCGACAACTCCGCCTATATGTACATGAGCTTCTCCAAGACCCCGGCCTTTACCAGCGACGAGCAGATAAAGCCGTTCGACGCCGACTCCCGCGGCATGATGATAGGCGAAGGCATAGGCATGGTGGCGCTAAAACGCCTGGATGATGCCGAGCGCGACGGTGACCGCATCTATGCGGTGATCAAAGGGGTTGGCGCCTCCAGCGACGGCAAGTTCAAGAGCATTTACGCGCCGCGCCCAGAGGGCCAGGCCAAGGCACTGCGGCGGGCCTACGATGATGCCGGGTTCCCGCCCCATACTCTGGGCCTGATGGAAGCTCACGGCACAGGTACGGCCGCCGGTGATGTGGCCGAATTCAGCGGCCTCAACGCCGTAATGAGCCAGGATAATCCTGAGCTGCAGCACATTGCGCTGGGTTCAATCAAGTCCCAGGTGGGCCATACCAAGTCGACCGCCGGCACTGCCGGGGTGATCAAGGCGGCTTTGGCGCTGCACCACAAGGTGTTGCCGCCCACCATCAATGTAAAGCAGCCCAATCCCAAGATGGCAGTGGAGCAATCGCCCTTCTATCTCAACACTCAAACCCGCCCTTGGATGCCAAGAACCGACGGTACGCCGAGGCGCGCCGCCGTCAGCTCCTTTGGCTTTGGTGGCACCAACTTCCACCTGGTATTGGAAGAGCACAGCCCCGAATTACCCAAGCAACCCGCTCGCCTGAGACGCACGCCTTTGCCACTGCTGTTCTGCGCTCCGGACAAACCGGCGCTGGAGCAAGAGATAAGCGCTCTGTTCAAGACGCTGAACTCAGATGCCCATGGCGACCTTGAAACCCTGTGCGCGCCCTATCGCCTCGGCAGCCAGACTCAGGTACAAGGCCCCAGGCTGGGACTGCTTGCCTGCGACACCATAGAGCTGCAGCAAAAACTGCAACAGGCCTTGAACAAGCTGCAAAGCACGGCTGAAGAACAGCCGCAAACCCGTTGGCAACATCAGGGAATCGAGTACCGCAGCGCGCCTTTGACTGAGGCCAAGACCGCCGCCCTGTTTGCCGGTCAAGGCAGTCAGTATCTGCAGATGGGCTCTGGGCTAACCCAGCTCTATCCCGAGCTTCGCGCCGAATTTGCCGCCGCCGACAGTGAATTCTCCCGCCAGGGCATAGCCGACAAGTACGGCATGGGCCCCTTGTCGGCGCGGGTGTTCCCGATAGCCAAATTCACGCCCCAGGCCAGCAAAGAGGATGAACTGGCACTGGCCAATACCCGCTTTGCCCAAAGCGCCATCGGCGCCCTCGGCATGGGGCAGTTTACTCTGCTTTGCCAGGCCGGATTCCAGGCGGATATGCTGGCCGGTCACAGCTTTGGTGAGCTGTCGGCACTGCGCGCCGCTGGTGCCTTGAGCCGTGAGAGCTATTACGCGCTGGCCTTCGCCAGAGGCGATGCCATGGCCAGCGTCCCCGAGGATAAAGACCCGGGCGCCATGAGCGCCGTTATTCTGCCTTCGGCCGCAGAGCGCAATACTCTCGAGCAACTGCTGCAGACTGAACCCGAGGTGCAGATAGCCAATATCAACAGCCCGGTTCAGCTTGTGATTGCCGGCGCGAGTGAAGCGGTGGCCCGGCTCAACCTCAAGCTGAACGAGGCAGGTTTGCGCGCCATAGCGCTGCCGGTATCCGGGGCCTTCCACACTCCGCTGGTGGCCCATGCGCAGCAACCCTTTGCCGAGGCGATTGCCCGCCAGGGCTTGAGCGATGCGAAAACGCCTCTGTATGTCAATGCCACAGGAGACAAGCTGGCACAGGATGCCGAAAGCCTCAGAGCCAACCTGGAGCAGCATATGCTCAAGCAGGTGCGCTTCAGTGAGCAGATAGAGAGCATGTACCGGGACGGCGCCAGAATATTTGTCGAGTTTGGCCCGAAAAACACCCTGGCCAAGTTGGCACAAGCCACCTTGGGCGATCGCGCCGCCGAATGCCTGTTCCTGTCGCTGGACAGCCCAAGCTGTATCGATTCACTGGCCGCCGACACTGAGCTGAAGCAAGCCCTTATCAGCCTGGCATTGGCGGGCCTGCCTCTGACAGATCCCGATGCCTATCGCGCCGTACAAACCCAGGCCAAACACAAGGCCTCACCGATGACTATCAAGCTCGGTGCCAGTAACTATATCAGCCCGGCGACCGCCCGAAAGATGGCGGCCTCACTCAAAGAGGGCCGGGTCAGTCAACAGACAAAAATAGTCGAGAAAGTCGTGGAAAAAATAGTCGAGATCCCAGTAGCGGTCGCAAGCCAGAACCCGAGTCAACCGAGCCAAGCTACAGCGCCACAAGCTGCAAACGGCCTCCCAGCAAACAGCGGCAGCGGATTACAGCAGTTTTTCAGCGCCCAGCAACAGTTGGCCGAGCTGCATCAGCAGTTTCTGAATATCCCACTGCAATATGGCAACAGTGTGCAGCAACTGCTCGCAGAGCAAGTAAAACTGGCGACGGCCGGCAAAGCGATTCCTGACAGCCTCAATCAGACCCTGGCCATGTTCCACCAGCACCAGGCCGAGACTTTAAAGATCCACAACGACTTTATTCAGTCGCAAAATCTCGGCGCCCAGCAGTTGTTGCAACAACTTCAGGGCGGTGCTGTGTTACCAAATTCTGTGTTGACCAATGCTGTATTGCCCAAGATAGAGCAGGCCCAAGCAGTAGCAGTGTCTATGCCCGTCCAGGCTGCAGCGCCTTTAACTCACGCCGCAACGCCAGTCAAAGCAGCAAGCACGCCACAGCAACCCAGCCAAGTGCTACAAAGCCGGCCTCAAGCTCCAGCCCCAGCAGTAGCCGTAACCACAGCCAAGCCAAGCACAGGTGTCGAAGAGCTGATGTTGCAAGTGGTGGCCGACAAAACCGGCTACCCCACAGAAATGCTCGAGCTGGGGATGGATATGGAGGCCGATCTCGGTATCGACTCCATCAAGCGGGTGGAAATTCTCGGCACAGTGCAGGATGCCTTGCCTGAGCTGCCACAATTGGATGCCGCAACCTTGAGTGAATGCCGCACCCTGGGGCAGATTGTCGCTTATCTGCAGCTAAGCGCCGGTGTGAACGCCAGTGTTCAGCCACCCCTGGCTCAATCAAACGCAGCTCAATCAAACACAGCTCATGCAAATCAGAATGATGTCACGGCACTGATGCTGCAGGTAGTGGCGGACAAGACCGGCTATCCGGCCGAAATGCTCGAGCTGGGGATGGATATGGAGGCCGATCTCGGTATCGATTCCATCAAGCGGGTGGAAATTCTCGGCACAGTGCAGGATGCCTTGCCTGAGCTGCCACAATTGGACGCCGCCACCCTAAGCGAATGCCGCACCCTGGGGCAGATTGTCGATTATCTGCAGCAAAGCGCCGGTGTGGATTCAAGCGTTCAACCTGAGCCAATTCAGCCGAGCCCCGCCCTGTCAAGCACGGCCCATGCAGATCAGAATGATGTGACGGCACTGATGCTGCAGGTAGTGGCCGACAAGACCGGCTATCCGGCCGAAATGCTCGAGCTGGGGATGGATATGGAAGCCGATCTTGGTATCGATTCCATCAAACGGGTGGAGATCTTGGGCACAGTACAAGATGAATTGCCTGAGCTGCCGCCGCTGGACGCCGCAACTCTAAGTGAATGCCGCACCCTGGGGCAAATTGTCGACTATCTGCAGCAAAGCGCCGGATTGAACGCCAGTGTTCAGCCACTCCTGGCTCAATCAAACACTGCTCATGCAAATCAGAATGATGTCACGGCAATCATGCTGCAGGTAGTGGCTGAGAAGACCGGCTACCCCACGGAAATGCTCGATCTGGGGATGGATATGGAGGCCGACCTCGGTATCGATTCCATCAAGCGGGTGGAAATTCTCGGCACAGTACAGGACCAATTGCCTGAGCTGCCACAATTGGATGCCGCCACCTTAAGTGAATGTCGCACCCTGGGGCAGATAGTCGACTATCTGCAGCAAAGCGCCGGTGTGCAGCCTGAGCCAATTTCAAATCAGAGTGATGTCACGGCAATCATGCTTCAGGTAGTGGCTGAGAAGACCGGCTACCCGGCCGAAATGCTTGAGCTTGGGATGGATATGGAGGCCGATCTCGGTATCGATTCCATCAAGCGGGTGGAAATTCTCGGCACAGTGCAGGACAAACTGCCTGAGCTGCCACAGCTGGACGCCGCAAGCTTAAGCGAATGCCGCACCCTGGGGCAGATCATAGATTGTTTTGCCGGTTCAAACGCTGAGCATGCAGCCGAGCCGCTAACCCAAACCTATGAGACGCCAAACACTCAGCCGAGTGTGGCCTTGCCGCCCCATTCGGGAGTCAGCCTAAAAAAGCTGCCGGCGGCAGATAGATTCTCAGGCGCAAGCGCCGAGGCTCTGTTTGCCGCGAACAGCTGTGCGCTGCTGCTCGATGACGGCCACAATGCCGGTGTCCTGGCCAAGAAACTGACCGACAGTGGCATCAGTGTCACGCTGGTGCGCCCGGCGGCAACCGATTCGCAATCGGCGCTGGATAGCAAGCTGCCAATCCTGACTCTGGCCAGCAATGATGATGCCGGAGTCGAGGCGCTCATCGCCGGGCTCAAACAGCAAGTGGCCATCTATATCCATCTGCAGCCACAACTGCCGCGGGAACAACTCGAGGAGTTGATGCCGCTCAACATCACGGCCAAGACTCAGGTACAACTGAGCTTCCTGTTCGCCAAGCATTTGAGCCCAGCCTGGCAAACGCCGACAAAAGGCCGCCGCGCCTTTATCACTGTGGCGCGCATGGATGGTCAGCTGGGTTTCAGCGGTCAGCCCTGTGAATTGAATCAGAGCGCCCTGTTTGGCTTAACCAAGACCCTGGCGCAGGAATGGCCTCAGGTGCATTGCCGCGCGTTGGATCTTGCTCCTGAGCTAGATGCCTCGGCGCTGGCCTCGCAAGTCATGGATGCGCTCTACAGCCCTAGTCAGGATCCATTGGAGTGGGGCAAAAGCGCCGCCGGCAGAGTGACCCTGGTAGCGACTTCGGCCGATGACCAGAATGCTGCCGATACAAGCCTGGCGCCATGCAGGCTCGATAGTTCAGATAAAATACTGGTGACCGGGGGCGCAAAAGGCGTCACCCTGGACTGTGCCCTGGCGCTGGCCCACCAAAGTGGCAGTCACTTTATTCTCGCCGGTCGCAGCAAGGCCTTGGCATTGGAAGCCTTTCCCGATTGGGCCCAAGGGCTTGAGAGCGGTCAGCTAAAAGCAGCCGCAATCACCGCGCTATTGGCCAAGGGGCAAAAGCCCTCGCCCAAGGAAGTGGAAGCCCTGATAAAACCTCTGGTCAACGCGCTTGAGATTCACGCGGCGCTCAAGCGCTTTGAGGCCATAGGTGCCAGCGCCGAATACCTGAGCCTGGATGTCAGTAACCCGGATGCGGTCGCGTCCACACTGGCGCCCATTCAGGCATTGGCGCCTATCAGCGGGCTGATTCACGGCGCCGGGGTGTTGGCCGATAAACACATCGCCGACAAGACCCTCGCCGAACTCGAATTGGTGACAGGCACCAAGGTTGGCGGCCTCTCCGCCTTGCTCAGAGCCTTGGCGCCAAACCAAAAGGCCGCCGAGCACTTAAAACTGTTGGCGCTGTTTTCCTCCGCCGCCGGTTTCTACGGCAACACAGGCCAGAGCGACTACGCCATGGCCAATGAAATTCTCAATAAAACTGCTCATCGGCTGCATCATGAGTTGCCGACCACCCGAGTGATCAGTTTCAACTGGGGCCCCTGGGATGGCGGTATGGTCAACGCGGCGCTGAAGCAGATGTTTGAGTCCCGCGGCGTCTATGTGATCCCAAGAGAAGCCGGTGCCAAGCTGTTTGCCGAGGCGATTCTGGCCCGCTCAGAGCCGCAGCTATTGATTGGCTCCAGCATGCAAGGCCCGGGTGGCAAACAAGGCCTGAACCACACAGATGCGCAGGAAGCCCAAGCTAGCCCTCAAACCCTGAGTCGCAGCATCAAGCGCCAGGAGCTGGCGCTGCTGGAAGATCACTGCATAGGCGGCAATCCGGTATGGCCGACTGTCTGCGCGCTCCAGTGGATGCTGCAAAGTGCCCAGAGCCTCTTTGGCGGCGATTGGCGCGCCGTGGACTATAAGCTGCTCAAAGGCGTGGTATTTGACAGTGATGAAAAGCGATTGCAGCTCAGCCTGACGCTGGGAGCCGACGGCGAGCTGCAGGCGAGCATCAGCTGTGATGAGCGGCCTCAGTATCAGGCGACCCTGCTTCCGTTAATCCAGCAGCCGTTAATGCCACAGCAAGCCAGTCAGCCGCTGGCACATGTTTCTATGACTGAGGTAGGCGAAGGTGAGCCCCAAGTGCGTCAAGGCAGTGAGTTTTATCACAGCGGCGCCCTGTTCCATGGCCCGCAGCTGCAGGCCATTACTGAGGTGCTGCAGTTTGACGATCAAGGGCTTAGCTGCCGATACCGGCTACCGGATGCCGCATCGAGCGAAGATCGCGCCCTGATCCAGCAAGACGCACTGCTGCAGGCCATGTTGATCTGGGCCCGGCTCAAATACGATGCCGCCAGCCTGCCCTCCTCACTGGCGGCGCTCTGGCAAAACGCCCTGCTACCTGAAAATGACACCGGCCTTATTCGCCTGCAGGTGACCAAGCACTCCAGCCGTCAGCTCAGCGCCGATCTGGCCCTGTTCAACGCCGAGGGCCAACTGCAAACCGGGCTGGGAAATGCCAAGGTCACCATTAGCAAGGGGCTCAATGCCGCCTTTGAACCGGCCAAGGCCGCCACAGGGAATAGAGAAAGGCCTTGAGCAAAGCGATAGGCCATATGCCTCACATTGAAGTAAAGCCAGCTGAGTCTGCGACCGAAAAGCCGCTGCGGCTGGCCCTGTGCCTGGTCGAAGAGGAGCAAAGCCTGGCGCCCAAGCTTAGGGCTGCCTTGCGCACTATCGCGTTTGATAGCAATCAGGTTCCCGACTGGCCTTGGCTGGTGGCCGAGGTCAAGGCCGGGGCAAGCCTGAGCCTGGTGCTGCCATCAAAGCAGCGGCTATTGCTGCTAAGCGCAGTCGATGCGGCGCAAGCAAGACTGCATCCCCAAGCCTTGCTGCAGGCCTTAAGCCATGGCGCTCACAAGCCGCAGCAGCTTCTTAAGCAGGCCTGGCAGCAGGCAAAACGCCCGGAGGTGGAGGAAAGGGACACTCTGTTTCTGGAGCAACCGTTGCAGCTTGAGCAGTTATGCCTGCAACTGGAGGCATTTGCCAAGCGGCGCCAGGTACAGAAAATGGCGGGGTTGCCTTTTCAAGGCAAGTCTCTGGCGCTGGTCTTCAGCTCCCCTGCTATGGCGCTGATCCTCAGCCAAGGCACAGCCTTGAGCGGCTCTTGTGATAAAACAGCCCTGAGCAGCTCTTGTGTGAGCGGCTTGGCTTTTGGAAAAGAATCAACCTCTGGCCTTTGCTCCCAAGGAGCACCCTGGCTTTTGCCACTGACCTTGATTGCCAATCCAAAGACTCTGCTCAGTGAGGCGCAAACTGCGCTGCAGCAGGCCAAAAGTCGCCTGAGCCAATCGATGAGCGCAGATGCTCTGGCGCGCTGGCTGACGGATGAACTGAAAACCCTGGAGCAGAGCTTTTCAGGCACAGCGCCCGAGGGCGGCGAATACTATTCGCTGGCGCTTATTGGCAGAGATGCCGCCGAGCTTATTGCCGAGAGCGAATTGCTCCTGGGTCAGCTTCGGAAAATAACGTCTTTGGCCGAAGTGCCAGAGCTTGAGCTTATTACGCCAAATGGCAGCGTTTTTTGCGCCCAGCCGCTGGGCCCTGCTCGCCTCTGCTTTGTCTACCCGGGTGTCGGCACGGCTTACCATGGCATGCTCGGCGCCTTAAAACAGGCCTTTCCACGCAGTCATGCCGATTTTGAGGCCGCAGCAACAGCCGAAAATGTCGCCCTATCCACCCTGCTGCCAGCAGCCTTGAGCGATATTTCTTATACATCATCCTTGAGCGATGCTTCTAATGAAACAGCCTTGAGCGATAAAGAAGAGGCCACACCCAGTCCGGCGCCAACAATGACACTCGCCGAGCAGGCCGTTGCCGGGGTCGGCGCCAGTGTGCTGCTGACGCAGATACTGCGGCGTGAGTTCAAGCTCCGCCCGGCCTTTGCCATCGGCTACTCCATGGGCGAAGCGGCCATGTTTGCCGCCAATGGCGTCTGGGACAACCCTTTTGCTTTGGTTAAACCTACGCTGGAAAGCCGGATTTTCTCAGAGCAGATCTCGGGCGCGCTCACAGCCGTGCGCCAGGAGTGGCAACTCGATGCCAGAGATGCCATCGGCTGGAACAGTTTTCTGCTGCGCATTGATGCCGACAGCATCACGCCATTATTGCAAAACCCAGCTTACTCACGGGTCTACCTCGCCATACGTCAGGGGCCAAGCTGCGTGCTGGCCGGGGATGAGGCTCAGTGCCGGACACTGATAAAGGCCCTTGGCAAACGCGGCGTTGCCGCCAACCGGGTCACCGCCATGCACACACCGGCGGCCCTGCGTGTAAAGCCCGAATTGACCGCCTTTTATGACAGGCCACTCTCGGGTGAGCTTGAACAGCCGCAGCCCGTCTATATCAGCGCCGGCAGCGAGCAGCCGCTCAAACCTGCCAGGCTTGAGCGCAAGCTGATAGCCGAAACCATAGCGACTTGTTTCAGCCAGCCACTCGATGTGGAGTCGCTGCTGCAAAGAGCCCGAAAACATGGCGCGCAGCTGTTTCTGGAGGTCGGCGCCGACAGCCAAACCAGCAGCATTATTCAGGCGATGGCCGGAAAACAGCTCTCCGGCGATATCAAGGCCTTTGGCTGCGATCGCAAACATAGCGGCTCCGCCGACAACAAAGCATTACTCAAGGCCCTGGCTCGACTCATCAGCCACAGGGTCCCACTGGCCACAGCGGCACTGTATCCACAGCTTGCCCGGCCCGATAACTTAGTGACGTGAGAAAGTGAGAACAGAGTGACAAGTAAACAAGCCGAGCCCATTGCCATAGTTGGCATGGCCGCCCGCTTCCCGGGCTGTGAGGATCTGGACGCCTTCTGGCAACTGCTCAGCGAAGGCCGGGATGCCATCAGCTCCCTGAATGACAGCCAATTGGGCGCCAGTGTCAGCGATTATAAAGGCGTAAAAGGCCAAAGCGACCGTTTCTATTGTGATAAGGGCGGTTATATTCGCCAGCTAAACTTCTCGCCCGAGGGCTATGCCAGATCAGCGGATGAAATGGCAACGGGTGCCCAAACCTGGGATCAGCACCTGTTGTGGGCACTCGATTGCGCCCGCAAGGCCCTGCAAAGCGCCGGGCTAACCCCAGCACAAAACGCTTCCGACTTGGCGCGCTGCGGCGCCGTGATGGGCACGCTTTCGTTCCCTACCCGAGCTTCCAACAAGGCCTTTTTGCCGCTGTATCATCACAGTGTCGATACGGCGCTGCGGCGCCGTTTCCCCGGCATGCCGCCATTGGCGTCAGCCATAGATGCGGAAACGACAGCAGATGCAGGCATTCGCCATTGGGATACGGATATCGCCGCCCAGGGCTCTGAACTGCTGTGCGATTGCCTGGGCCTTGGCGGCCCCAGCCTGAGCCTGGATGCCGCCTGCGCCAGCTCAGTCTATGCATTGCGCCTGGCCTGCGACTATCTCAGCAACCACAGCGCCGATGTGATGTTGGCCGGTGCCGTCAGCGGCGCCGATCCCTTCTTTATCCATATGGGCTTTTCCATTTTCCAGGCCTTCCCCGAGTCGGGCCAAAGCGCCCCGCTGGATAACAGTTCCGGCGGCCTGTTTGCCGGTGAAGGCTGCGGCGTATTGGTGCTCAAGCGCCTGAGCGATGCCCAAAGGGATGGCGATACCATTCACGGCATAGTCAGAGGCACAGGGCTTTCCAACGATGGTCGCGGCCAGTTTGTCTTAAGCCCCGCCAGCAAGGGCCAGGTACTGGCGTTTGAACGGGCCGCCGAGGCGGCAAATATCGCGCCATCCCAGGTGGAGGTGATTGAATGCCACGCCACGGGTACACCTCTGGGTGACAAGGTGGAACTCAGTTCCATGGAACAGTTTTTCGGCCCACGTCTGGAAGGCTGTGCCGCGCCTAAAATCGGCTCGGTCAAATCCAACCTCAGCCACTTGCTGACCGCTGCCGGCATGGCAGGCATCATCAAGTTGCTGCTGTCGATGAAACACAAGCTGTTACCTGCTTCGGTGAGAATATCCGCGCCGCTGAGTTCGCCCAACGGCGTGTTTGGCGAGCACAATATGGTGCGCAGCGCCATCCCCTGGCCGACCAAAGCGGGCAATCCCGGCCCGGTTGCCGGGGTGTCAGTGTTCGGATTCGGAGGCTGTAACGCCCACTTGCTGCTCACAGGACCCGATGCTGCCAAAGAGTTTATTCCAGCCAAACCTTCGCCGGAAGCGGCTGAACACAAGGACACTGAGGGCCTGGCAATTGAGGGCGCCGCTGGGCATTTTGGCGCCGCCGACTCGCTCGAGACGCTTGCCAAGCTGATAGCCAAAGGGCAAACGGCCACCAGAGCCCTGCCCCCCAAACGCTGGAAAGGCCTGGAGCGAAACCGCTCTTTGCTCTCCAGCATGGGGCTTGAACAGGCTCCCAATGGCGGCTACATAGACAAGTTTGAACTGGATTTTCTCAAATTCCGCCTGCCGCCCCATCCGGGGGATAGACTGGTGGCGCAGCAATTACTGCTGCTCAAGGTGGCCGACGATGCGATTCGCGATGCCAATCTGCCCATGGGTGGCCGGGTGGCTGTGTTGGTCGCCATGGAAACCGAGCTTGAGCTGCACCAGTTCCGCGGCCGAGTTAATCTGCATAGCCAGATTAGCCAGAGCCTTAAAGATGCCGGCATCACCTTAAGCCAAGATGAGTATCTCGAACTCGAGCGTTTGGCGATGGACAGCGTACTGCCCAGCGCCAGCCTCAATCAATACACCAGCTATATAGGCAACATCATGGCCTCCCGGGTCGCCTCCCAATGGGATTTCAACGGCCCGGCTTTCAGTATTTCGGCCGCCGAGCTGTCGGTTCCCCGGGCGTTGGAAGTCGCCGCCAATCTCTGCCGCACCGAGGCGTTGGACGCCGTAGTAGTGGCCGCGGTGGATCTTGCCGGCAGCGCCGAGCGGGTATTGCACTCTGGCAAGCGTCTGCAACAGCTTGGACTGTTACCGGGTGAAGGCGCCGGCGCCTTGGTGCTGACGCCGTCAGTTGCGCATCAAAGCGGCCGCTACGGCGCCTTGACAGAGCTGAGCTTCAAGCCGTTTTCATCAGTGGAATTAACAGCTACTGAGACTCTCTCTGCGACAGATTCAAGGGAGCAAGCACTTTGCCGGGACGCACAGCCTGAGGTAGATGAACACAGCCCCAGCATCAAGGCTTTTCGCCGTCTCGCGGCCACCAGCCACAGCGCCGTCTCGCGTATGGGGCACAGCTTTGCCGCCGCCGGGATGGCCAGTTTGCTGCACTCGCTGCTGCGCCTGACCCAGGATAGGGATAAAGATTCCCACACCCTGCTGATAGATGGCGAGCGCCGCTGCGCCGCGGTTACTTTGCAACAGTCGGCGGAGCAAAAGGCGCACCTGCAACAGGCGCTGAGCACACAGAATAAAAAGAGCAGTCAAGAGAACAGTCAAGGGGCCAGTGAAAAGCCCAATCAAAAGATAGCCGGCGCCAATATCCGCCAGCTGTGGCAAACCATCACCCTTGGCGGTGACACCATAGAGCAGCATATCGCCAACGCCGAGCTTAAACACGAGACCGGCATTCGCCAAAAGCTTGCCCAGGCAAAGAACACTCAAGCCCAGGCAGCGCCTGCAATGCACAGCAGCAGCCAACAAGTTAACAGTGAACTGACTAAGGAGCTCACTCCGGTGAACAATCAGCACGCCCCATCAGCTCTCAGACAATCCATGCCCGGCGATAAAATTGCGGCCGCTCCCCATAAAGCCGCTACCGAAGCGCACCTGCAGGCACTGGCAGATAATCAACGGCTGGCACGTGAAGCGCACCAGGCCTTCCTCAAGAGCCGTGAAACCGGACTGGCACTGGCCAGCGCCCTCTTGGGCGCCGGGACTGCGGCCGAAAACCGCTTAAGCGCTGAGAATATCGGTCCAGAAGACAAGCGCTCGGCAGACCTGAGCTCCGCCTCAGTAGCGCCTTTACCAGCGCGCACGCCCAAGGACTCGGTCCAAACGGCTGCAGAAGCTGTTGCCAAAACCATTACCCCAAAAGCGACATCCCAAGTGCCCAAGGACAAACCCTGCATCTGGAATTATCAGGATCTGGTGCAATACGCCGAGGGCGACATAGCGCCGGTATTCGGCCCCGAGTATGCCGTGATCGACAGCTACCGCCGCCGGGTGCGACTGCCCACCACAGATTATCTGCTGGTCTCCAGGGTGACTAAACTCAATGCCCGTCTTGGCGAATACAAGCCGAGCACCATGACCACGGAGTATGATATTCCCGTGGACGCCCCCTATCTGGTCGATGGCCAGATCCCCTGGGCGGTGGCCGTGGAGTCGGGCCAGTGTGACTTGATGCTGATAAGCTATCTCGGCATAGATCTGGAGAACAAGGGCGAGCGGGTCTACCGTTTGCTCGACTGTACCCTCACCTTCCTCGGCGATCTGCCCCGTGGCGGTGATACCTTGAGATACGACATCTCCATCAATCACTTTGCCCGCAACGGCGATACCCTGCTGTTTTTCTTCTCCTACGAGTGTTTTGTCGGCGAGCGTCTGATCCTCAAAATGGACAACGGCTGCGCCGGTTTCTTCACCGATGCCGAGCTGGCCGATGGCAAGGGAGTCATCCGCACCGAAGAGGAGATCAAGGCCCGCAACCTGGCGATGGCGAACAAGCGCCAATTCCAGCCCTTGATCCACTGTAAACAACAGATATTTGATTATCAGCGAATGAGGCAACTGTTGAGCGGCGATATCGGCGCCTGCTTTGGCCCATCTCATGACTTGGGTTACCGCCAAGCCTCGCTGTGTTTTGCCTCGGAAAAGTTCCTGATGATCGAAGAGGTCAGCAGAGTCGAGCCAAGCGGCGGCGCCTGGGGGCTGGGTCTGGTTGAAGGGCACAAGCAACTGGAACCGGATCACTGGTATTTCCCCTGTCATTTCAAGGACGATCAGGTGATGGCCGGTTCCTTGATGGCCGAGGGCTGCGGTCAGTTGCTGCAGTTCTATATGCTCTATCTTGGCCTGCACAAACACACCCGCAATGGCCGTTTCCAACCACTGGAAAGTGCGCCGCAGAAGGTACGTTGCCGCGGACAGGTACAGCCGCAATCCAATCGTCTCACCTATCGGATGGAAGTCACCGAAATAGGACTGACACCCAGCCCCTGGGCCAAGGCCAATATTGAGATCTTGCTCGACGGCAAGGTGGTGGTGGACTTCCAGAATCTTGGCGTCATGCTCAAAGAAGATGAAGACTGCCACAGGTATGCCGATGATAGCGACCAGGAGCACGGCGGAAAGCCGCAACAGGTTGCCGCCTCGGAAAGTAATGCTAACGAGGCACTGAACGCCAGACGCCAGGCGTCCATCAATGCCCCCTTGATGAGCCATGAAAGCTGCCCGGACTCTCAGCCCATTCACGGCGTGCTCCCGGTCAGGCATGTTACGGCGCCAGTAACGCCGGACTACCCGAATCGCACGCCCGATACTGCGCCCTTTACCCCCTGGCATATGTTCGAGTTCGCCACCGGCGATATTGAGAACTGCTTCGGCCCCGACTTTGCCGCCTACCGCGGGCTTATCCCACCGCGCACCCCCTGCGGCGATCTGCAGCTCACCACCAGGGTGACGCAGGTGATTGGCAAGCGCGGCGACTTCAAGTCTCCGGCCTCCTGTATCGGCGAATATGAAGTGCCGCCCAAGGCTTGGTACTTCAGTGAAAACAGCCACCCGGCGCATATGCCCTACTCGATTTTGATGGAGATAGCGCTGCAGCCCAACGGTTTTATTTCCGGCTATATGGGCACCACCTTGGGCTATGGCGACACAGAGCTTTTCTTCCGTAACCTCGACGGTAAAGGCACACTGCTGCGCCGGCTTGACCTGCGTGGCAAGACCATCAGCAACGACTCACGTCTGCTGAGCACTGTCAAGGCGGGCACCAACATCATCCAGAGTTTCAGCTTTGTGCTCAGCGCCGATGGTGAACCCTTCTATGAAGGCGAGGCAGTATTTGGTTACTTCAAGGCCGAGGCGCTGAAAAACCAGTTGGGACTGGATAACGGCAAGGTGACCGAGCCCTGGGATAAACAGCAAGGGCTTGAGGCCGATGTGAGCTATGATCTTCGCGCCGCCGATTGCGCTCTCTATCATGGCTCTTGGGATCAAAAACACCTGCGCCTGCCGGGCGGTCGACTCAACTTTGTCGATTCTATCCGCATCTGCCGCCAAGGCGGCCATTCCAACTTGGGCTACATCTATGGCGAGCGCAAAATCGATGCCGCTGACTGGTTCTTCCGCTTCCATTTCCATCAGGACCCTGTGATGCCGGGCTCGCTCGGGGTGGAAGCCATGCTGGAACTCCTGAGTGCCTTTGCCCTGGACGCCGGGCTTGGGAGCCAATTCAATAACCCAAGATTTACCCATTGCCTGAGTCAGGTGCAGTGGAAATACCGCGGTCAGATCAATCCCCTGAACCGGCAGATGTCGCTGGAGCTGCATATCACAACCATAGAAGATACGCCGGACAGAGTCACACTGACAGCCGATGCCTGGCTCGCCAAAGATGGCCTGCGAATTTATGAAATAAAAGATCTGGCTCTGGCCATTGAAGAAGCCTGAGCCCTCAGGCAAAAACAACCGAACAGATAATGAGAGCAACAAGATGACAAGCTTCAATTGGCCCTGGGCCCTGAACCCGAACAGTGATGATGTCTTTGCGGCCACGGATAACTGTGCCGGCAACGCAATCAAGGCGCTGGATAAGCCGCTGTTTGTCGCCAGACAAACCAAGGGTGAAATCCTGTTTGCCAATCAGGCGCAGCTTGCCGAGACGAGTGCTAGCGGCAATACACTGCCGGTTTGCGCCATGGTGCCGCCACTCAGCGCAGCAGCGCTCGGCGATCCGGCCTTTGCCGCCTGCCACAAAGTCAAGTACGCCTATTATGCCGGCGCCATGGCCAACGGTATCGCCTCCGAAGAGCTGGTGATTGCCCTCGGCAAGGCCGGCATACTCTGCTCATTCGGCGCCGCCGGTCTGGTGCCCTCCCGGGTGGAAGCCGCCATCAGCCGAATTCAGGCGGCGCTGCCAAGCGGCCCCTACGCCTTTAACCTGATCCACAGCCCCAGCGAACCGGCACTCGAGCAAGGTGCGGTCGAGCTCTATCTCAAACACCGGGTACGCACAGTCGAAGCCTCGGCCTTTCTGGCGCTGACCCCTCACATAGTGAGATATCGGGTGGCCGGACTGAGCCGGGACAGTGACGGCAACACCCTAATCGCCAACAAGGTGATAGCCAAGGTGAGCCGCACCGAAGTCGCCGCCCACTTTATGGCGCCGCCGCCGGAGAAAATCCTCCAGCAACTGCTGAGTCAGGGATGGATCACTGAACTGCAGGCCGAACTTGCCAGGCAGGTGCCCATGGCCGACGACATTACCGCCGAGGCAGACTCCGGCGGCCATACCGACAATCGTCCTCTGGTTACCCTGCTGCCCACCATTATCGCCTTGCGGGATCAAATGCAGGCAAAATACGCCTACCAAGAACCTATCCGGGTTGGAGCGGGTGGCGGCATAGGCACGCCGGATGCGGCTTTGGCGGCCTTCAATATGGGCGCCGCCTTTATCGTTACCGGTTCTATCAATCAGGCCTGTATCGAAGCAGGTGCCAGCGAGCACAGCCGTAAGCTATTGGCGACAGTGGAAATGGCCGATGTCACCATGGCGCCGGCCGCGGATATGTTTGAGATGGGCGTCAAGCTGCAAGTGGTAAAACGCGGCACCCTATTCCCCATGCGAGCCAATAAGCTTTACGAAATCTACAGCCGCTACGACTCGATAGAGGCCATTCCGGTCGATGAGCGCCAAAAGCTGGAAACTAAGGTGTTTCGCGCCAATCTGGATGAAATCTGGCAAGGCACGGTTGCCCACTTTATGGCGCGGGATCCCGAACAGATTCGCCGCGCCGAGGGCAATCCAAAGCGCAAGATGGCGCTCATTTTCCGCTGGTATCTGGGGCTATCGAGCCGCTGGTCCAACACAGGGGAAAGCGGTCGGGAGATGGATTACCAGATCTGGGCCGGGCCGGCACTGGGTGCCTTCAACGCCTGGGCCAAGGATAGCTACCTGGATGATTACCGTCAGCGCCGCGCCGTGGACTTGGCACTGCAACTGCTCGTAGGTGCCGCCTATCAAAACCGGGTCAACCAGTTGCGAAGCCAGGGCATAGCCCTGCCATCCAGCCTGGGCCATTATCGGCCGCTGAAATCGCTGGACTGAGCAGGATTACGGCTCATCAAAAAAGGTCTAAAAGGCTCTTTACCATGCACCGCAAACGGGCACTCTGCCTGCTTGCGGTGCAATTCTGAGTTTTAGTTTGCATTTAGAGGTACAATCATCCGCCTTTATAACTTCCACTCAAACGATAAAAATATAAAATTTTCTTTTTAAATTTAAGGTCTATGCCTATCATAAGTTAACCACATGAGAGGTAGTTTTAGAAAGGGAATTCATGAGAATTAGCACAATATTACTAGCAACAACATCCTCACTGTTTATAGCTAATATAGTTCACGCGGAAATATATAAGTGTGAAATCAATGGCATTACCAGCTACTCTCAATTTCCTTGCGATGAAGGGAACAAATCAAAAGGAACATATCAACCAAATCCCCCAAGCATGACATATAAACCAACAATGCCATTAGCAGAGTATTATTTGGAAAATGAAAAAGTTCCTGTCAACACTATGGATGCCGGTGATGCAATATCCATTTACAATACTCAATGCAATAGAGATTCTTACAGTGGTGTTATTCAGAACATAAGTGCATACTCCACTTATGTTACGACCATTACAGTTACATTCAAATATTACAAGCTGGGAATGGAAAAGCAAATCTGGGATAGACAAACAAAAGTACTAAAACTCCAGCCCGGTAGAAGTACCCTTTTCTCTATTAAGGGAAGAGCTGCGCCGACCTCATATAATATCGATTGTGTTGTATCACGCCATGTTAAGTTTGTTGATAGTACAGTCACGAGATAATCGTAATGGCATAGTGAATTTGGCCATCTAAATAGACAATGTGATAGATTGACTTCTCGCAAATAGGTGGCAGATATGAAGAATACAAAACCGACATTCAGTACTGATTTTAAGCTCAGCTAATAACGAATTATAGATAGGTGGGCTGCCTGAATACTGTGAAGGACTGGACATCCGAGAAAGCCTTTTAGCACAGACGAAAGTCCACAGTAGTTAGCCGCAAGGCTGATGACTCTGGGGGATAAGCTGCAGATGCAGCTCGCCATCTTCGGTAAGCCCCAAGGATTGCCAGCCGAGATGGCGATAGAAGCCTTCGGCGCGGGTACCCGGCTCGGTACTGAGTTGCAGCTTGCTACAGCCACCGGCGTGGAGCCAGTCAACAGCTTGCTGTAACAGGGCCTTACCTATGCCCTTTCCTTCCGCCTCTTGAGCGATAAAAAGCGCCCAAATTCTGGCATCATCACGATCGGCACAGGTAAAGCCAAGCAGTTGTGTGTCAGTCTCGGCAACCCAGCTTCGCCGCCGGCCGCTCAGGTAACCGAGATAACAGGCATGAGTGATCCGCCCGGGATCCTGCAGGCGATTTTCGCTCACATTCAACCTCAGTGACATCATGGCGGGGATATCGCTTAACCTGGCGGTGCGTATGTTTATGCTCATGCTCGCGCTTGCAGCTAAAAAGACTCTCTTCATAGTGCTCAAATTAGCGCCAACTTAAGGTGACTGTCCAGTTGCCGAGCTCCAGTTGCCGAGAGTCAGGTTGCCTTGAAACGATTAAGGCACTGGCACTGGCACCGGCATTGTCATCTTCACCAAGCACCATATTCCTTGGACATCGCCAGCACATTATGGCGTGAAAACCACACAAGTTGGCGCCAATACCAAAGCAGCACCCAGCCTGATGCGGCACCATGGTGTTGCTTAACAGAAAAGCTTAACCGGGACATTCCCCGGGATAGACCAACAAGGAGCCGAAAATGAAGCTGGATCCCAAAGAGAAATTGTTAGCCGGCAGAGTGCAACAGATATTGGGCCGAGTGCTGACCCGCGCCGATTGGCAACTGGCATTAACGCAGGACTTTCATCCGGAATATCGTCAGTGGGTAGATGGTAAGGAGCTGGATTACCGGGCCTTTTGTGCTCACATTCACTGGCTCAGAAGCCAGGTAAAAATTAGCGAGATCGGCTTTGAGCAGCTTATTTGTCAGCAGCAAAAGGTGTTTTCCTGTCATAGAGTGGCGGGAGAGAAAGCCGATGGCAGCCGATTCAGCATCAGAGTATTGGCCCTGTTTCAATTCGAGGCCGAACGTATTATCCGCACTGACGAGATGAGTTGTGTGTTAAGCGGCGATGATAGCGCCAAGCGGCTGGCGCAGAGCTACTGAGGATATGACTGGCGCCGGAAGAAATTGTGATAAGCCGCCGAAAACGCACTGAGATTCTGATAGCCAAGCTCCAAAGCCACCTGTGTCATCGGCTGCCCTTGCCGCAGTCGGCGCTGGGCTTCGAGCATAAGGCTACGACGGCGCCAGTCCTTAAAGCTCACCCCCAGGCACACACGGAACAAGCGATTCAGCGTCCGCTCGGAAGCGCCGCAGTGCTTGGAAAAATCCTCTAGACGCAGCTTAAGATTGGGTGAACGCTGCATGGTTTCGATAACTGGCAATAGCCTGGGGTCCAGACTCTGGTAAAGCGGCTCGAGCCGGCCTTGAGGCTGAAGCTGACACAGATTATCCTGCAGCACTTCAAGATAGGCGGCCTCCTTGTCTTCAGTGACAGTTTCCAGTCTTTGCAGCAGCGCCGACCACAGTGGACTGACGCTCATGGGTGCAGGTCCTTGATGCAATCCATGAGACTGCCAATGCTGCGGCAATACCTCGGGACGAAAATAGAATAAACTGCAGCGTGTATGTTTCAGCAATCTATGAGCATGCTCGCACCCGGGCGGCAGATACAGGAGTTGACCGCTGAGCAGCAAGGACTCGGCTTGGCCACTCTCCAGCAAAATCGCGCCATGATGCAGATAGATAAGCTGACCGATATCGTGGCTATGGCACCCTGTGGCGTCGCTTTCACTGTAGTGTCTCAATAAATGCCGCATCGCTTTCCCTTATATCCTTGCCTTGACACAATCTTCCGGCTCATGCCCGGAACGCAAGCATAGCGGCGACGCCCCCTTTCGCTCAAGCGGGCTTGGTTTAAGATTCCCCAACAAAGAGCAAACCACAGACAACAGGACCGCAATTGTAAGATGCCTGAATATACGCTAGGTTTATTCAGTTAATTCAGCCAGATAAATCTGGCAAACGTCAGTACACAAGGATGGTCGCCATGAACGAACAACGCCCCGACTTTATCTACCCTCCCGGCTCAGTGCTTATGCACTCTCCTCTGGTGTTAACCCAGGCCGATATGTACGGCTTTTTCCTCAAGGGCAAGCTTGCCAATTTGCAACAGAGTGTCGATCAAACCCTGAACCGGGTCGCCAACAACAAGATGTATTTCAAGGTGTTGTCCCCTTATGTATTGACAACTTTCACTCAAATCGCCAAGGCTTATTCCAGTGTCGAGGTGGATCGCAACAAGGGTTGGATCCAGGAAACCGATATCATCACCTGGGTGATGGTGGGTAAACAGGCCAATCCAGATTCCGGCGAAATCAGCGAAATCCTGTTTCAGCCGCTGCATATCTGGGTCAATGATGCCATGGCATTGATCAATGGCCGTGAGCTGTTTGGTTATCCCAAATACGCCTGCGAATACCGGATGCCTGGCGTAGATGAGCCGCTGACAGAACTGTCGTTGTCGGCCAAGAGTTTTCAAAAATTTTCCCCGGATGCCGAACTGGCAATGGCACCACTGCTCCAGGTTAAATGTAGGCCGCAGCAGGAGAATGCCCTCTCGCCACTGGAAGCCATAGGCCAAACCTGGGACTTTATTCAGGCCCAAACCGACTTTATTCCCGATCTGGATGCTCTTGGAGCCGAGCAGGTATTCGAACTGCTGTTCAAACCGGCGGTGGAGCAGGTTTTCCTGAAGCAGTTCCCCGACGCTTCCGGCACCAAGGCGGTATATCAGGCGCTGCTGCAGGCGCCGGCCAGAGTCAACAAGGTGCATCATCTGTCGCTGCTGGATAACTCCCTGGTGGCCACCGTCTTTGCCAACGACAGCTTCCCGCTGGCCGAAACCCTGGGGGTACAACTCGGCGAGCAGCAGGTGTTGCTGCCCTACCATGTGAACTTTGACTTTGAGGTACCGCCTGGCGAAGTGTTGGTGGACAACTCTGTGGTCAAAAAAGAGAAAATTGCCATTCTCGGTGGAGGCGTTGCCGCCATTACCGCTGCCATGTGCCTGACCGAACAACCTGGCTGGCAAAACCGGTACCAGATAGATATCTATCAACAGGGCTGGCGCATTGGTGGCAAGGGAGCCTCCGGGCGCAATGCCGCTATGGGGGATCGTATCGAAGAGCATGGGCTGCATATTTGGTTTGGTTTCTACCAAAATGCCGCCGCTCTGATGCGCAAAGCCTATGAAGAACTGGGGCGAGCGGATGACGCGCCGCTGGCCAGCTTTGTCGAAGCCTTCAAGCCCCATAACTTCATTGTGCTGCAGGAGCAGATAGAAGGTCGCAGCCTGAGCTGGCCCATAGAGTTCCCGCCTATGCCGGGTATCCCCGGCGACAGTACAGAAACCCTGACGCTGTGGAAATTGGTCAAGGCGGCCTTCTACTGGATCCGTCAATGGTTAAAACAGATGGATGAAGTCGATGAGGCCGTGGCCAAGGATAGCCCCAGAGACTGGTTCTCCCGCGACTGGTTTGAACGTCTGAACGATCGCATCGAAGAGGCGCTGGATGACGCCAAAGATAGCCTGGAAACCCTGGGGGATAAGCTGGAGTGCCGCTTCAACCAGCTGATAGGCCAGGAGTGTGACGATCACCACGACACGGTCGAGGACGATGGCCTAATCGAGAGTGCCGTCGATATACTGCATCAGCGTCTCAACCGCCGCTTTGGCGATCACTTGAGTGGCAATGACGAGCTCAGGCGCCTCTACATAGGTGCCGACCTCGGTCTGACCATACTCAAGGGGATGTTTGTCGATGGGGTATTCAAGGGCGGATTCGATGTTATCAACGGCTATGACTACCGCGAATGGCTGCGTCGCCATGGCGCCAGCGAGCGCTACACCGTCGATTCAGCACCGGTCAGGGGCTTCTACGATCTGGTGTTTGCCTACGAGCAGGGCGATTTCTCCCGCCCCAATGTGGAAGCCGGCACCATAATCCGTTCCATGCTGCGAATTGCCCTCTGCTACCAAGGGGGCGTGATGTGGAAAATGCAGGCCGGTATGGGCGACACAGTATTCACCCCCTACTATGAAGTACTGAAACGCCGCGGAGTGAATTTTCACTTCTTCCATCAGGTACAACAGCTGCATTGTCAGGGGCAATCCGTCAGCAGCATAGAGATAATGGAGCAGGCCAGCCTCAAACCCGGACTCAGCGAGTATCAGCCGCTGGTGGATGTCAAAGGACTCGGCTGCTGGCCAAGCGAGCCTCTGCTATCACAACTGGAAGAAACTCAAGCCAGATTAATTGCCGAAAACCGGGTCAACCTGGAACACTTCTGGAGTGATTGGCCGCAGCTGTACCAGCAAGAAACCGGTCACACTCTGCCGGTGAAACAGCTGCGTAAGGGGATTGATTTTGACAAGGTGATCTTCGGTCTATCCATAGGAGCCGTTCCTCATGTGGCTAAAGAGGTGATGACCCAAAGTCCGACGCTATCCCAAGCTGTGGCCAAGGTGCAAACCGTGGCGACCCAGGCCTATCAACTGTGGCTCAACACAGATCTCAACGGCCTTGGCTGGCAGCTTTTTCCGGCTTCCGGCGAAGAGCCTGTGCTGTCGGCCTTCAGCGAGCCATATGACACCTGGGCCAGTATGGATCAATTGATTGACAAAGAAAGCTGGCCGATAGGCAGCGTCAAAAATGCCAGTTACTTCTGCTCGGCGCTGCCGGTTGCCGAATATCCACCCAGAGAGCAGAGTGACTTTAACCAGCAAATGAATGCCGTGGCCAAGTCCGGGGCTCTGGGGCAACTCGAGCATCAAATAGGCAATCTCTGGCCGGAAGCCAAAAATGGCTTTGTCTGGGATTGGCTGCACGACCCAGAGGAACGTCAAGGACAACAGCGCTTTGACAGCCAATACTGGCGTGCCAATGTCGACCCGTCCGAGCGGTATGTGTTGTCGGTGAAAGATAGCTCGCGTTTTCGCATCACCACAGACGGTACTGGGCTGGATAACCTCTATGTCACCGGCGATTGGATAAAAACAGGGCTGAATGTGGGCTGCGTCGAAGCCGCAACCATGGCGGGTATGCACACCTCCAAGGCTATCTGTGGCTATCCGCGCCATATCAAGGGTGAGGAAGACTTCTGATAGGCATCCAGGCGAGATTTAGCCTGTTCGACTCAGCTTTGGACTTGCTCCTGATTTAGCCCAGGAATTAGTCCCGAAATTAGCCCCGTGAGTTCAGCGGGGCAGGCCTTCGGCTGCAGCCAGTTGTCTGGCGTGCAGCTCACGGCGACGCAGACTCTTGCACTGATACAAGTCTTTGTCGGCGGCGCGGACCCAATCCTGGATCTTTTCTTTATCTATACTGGTGGCAGAGCCATGATTGACACAGAGCTCGGCAAAACCTTCACTGGCAATACGCTGCTCCAGCCTCGGCAGTAAGTTCTGCAGTTGCTGCGCCTCGGCTTCCGGCAGCAGCAAAGCAAAGTCATCGCCACCGATACGAAAAGGCTTTAACTTGGCCACAGACCAGCTCTTTAGTTCTTCGGCTACCGCCAGCAGCAATCTGTCCCCTTCCCCATGCCCCAGGGTGTCATTGACCCGTTTCAGCCCCTCAATATCCAGCAATACCAACATATATCCCGGCTTGGGCATGCCACTACTCAGGCAAGTATCCGCCAGACTCTCATCATAGGCCAAGCGGTTGGCAAGACCTGTGAGGCTATCACTGCGGGCTCGCTCCCAAGCGATGCCCAACTTGCGGATATACTCCTGGCGCTCTTCCGACAAGAGTTTGAGCTTGCTTGCCAACGCCAAGGACAGCAGCAGAGCATCGGCAGTGCCGCCCAGCAGAGTCGCCAGCTCGGCATACTCAAAGAAGTCCGGGGTGATACCCATGTTACCGGGCAATATGATGATTGCCGGCAATAGCAAACAGCTGAAAGCCATAATGAAATAGCGTGCCGGCGAGAAGCCCTTCATCAGACAGACATTACCGCAAACTATCGCCAGTCCAATCCAGAGCATGATAAGCACGGAAGCAATAATCGCCGTATAGGACAAGAGCCAGATACTGGTAGGCAGAGCCAGCACGCAGGCCCACAGCAAGATGCGACTGAGGCGCCAAAGCTTGGGCGAATAGAGAGAAAGCTGCAAAAAATTGTTATAGAACAAGATGTTCAATATTGGCAGACTGATAAAGAACAGGTGGTGCAGCTCGAGTTGACGGAACTGAAACAGGTGCACCGGCAAGTGGAAGGTCAAGGCCCAGCCGCAGAAGTAAGCCAGCACATAAAGACCGTACCAAAAAAACGCCTTGTCACGGGTGGTAAAGAAGATGAACAGGTTATAGCAGGCGATAAAAATCAAGCCCCCGAGGCATAGCACCACGGCGGTGGCATGCCTGTCGGCACTGAGTCTGTGTTCCCTTTCCGGTGCCAGACGGATCTCGGGTGCCGATGAGTAGTAACGGCTCTCGACCTTGACCACCAACCAATAATCTATCCCCGGCTTGATGGTGAACCGCCTGCCGTAATCAAACAGATACTGATAGTCGGCATCATAGCCAGAGTGGGCTTGTTGCATGCTGCCATCCTGCCCAAGCAGCAGAAGGTCGATGGATTCTATGATGGAGTTGCGTACGTCTATGACCCAAGTCTGTTCACGACTGGCCACCCGCAAAGGGTTCACCATCCAGTAACTGCCACCACTCAAACTCAGGCTGGTTTCCTGTTGAGCTCGGATCCAGGCAGGTACCCCCTCGAATGAGGTCGGAGCCAGCTGTTGTGGCTCAGCCTTCAGAATGTAGCTGTTGTCGAGCACCTGAGCGGCCCAGGCACCAACACTGAACTGGAGCAGAACAAACGCAAGCAGTAGCCTGAAAAGGTAACCTGGGTGTTTATCCATATTGAAGGGCGAACGTTTGTCTGTCGGCAAATCGATTTCCGTCCAAGACCATGGCCGTATCCTTATCCCTGAGCACAAAAACGCCCAAGGCACTGAATCTATTTTTATTGTTGGTGATTTAACTCTATTTCGGCTAATGGCATTTTGCAATCTGGCTCACGGCATTCGTGACAAAATTCTGTCAGGAAACGCAAGTTTGCCACGAGCTGATGACAAAAAAGTGTAAATTCAGTCGATTCTGACCCTATCCCCTACCAACTTGAGCATTTCTGTAGTGACATCCACTTGGTCATCCAACACTAAAAAGTACCAACCCACGGTATTGCCTGTGCCCCTGATACTCAGATAATTACCCCAAAACTGCATCCCGGACTTGAGCAAGTTGTCACGACTGGCACGATTCTCTTCTCTAACTGTAGCAAACAATAGCCGAATCCCCATTTCCCGGGCGATTTGGATCCGCTTTCGCGTCAAGGCCGCCGCAATCCCCCGCCGTCTGTACTCAGGATGCACCATTAAATACCCAAGCTCGGCGATATCTCCTCGCCCGGCCTTAATCACAGCACAGCCCACCAGCTCCCCGGTCCCGTTTTGCGCCACTATCACGGCACGAGAGGCCATAAAGGCCTGATGATCCAAGGGGTGAGCATTATCATCGCGGCTGTCCACTAAAGCGCAAGCAGCAGCAATCAGATCTGGACTTTGGGCCAGGGAAACCGTGATTTCCTGGGCTGGATTAGGCATAGATACTCCTTTGGTGACTATACTTGGCGGATATGTGAGCTATCGAAGGGGATATCCCCCATAAAACTTAACCTCGGCTTAACCAGATTAACGTATGGCTACAGGTAAAAACCGCAATTGGTTCGGGAAGGTGCGAATAAGTCCTCGTGGCCTTCTCTTTTGTGTAGAGAGTGGCTTACACAGCAATTGGCGTTCAAGGCATCTGACTGAAGGCATGCCGGGGCCTGTCGAAGTCGGATAACGCAGAGAGCCGGTTGCTGTGAAAGCCCCGAAGGGCGTGGCTTACAGGCCAGTCTGCTGTGTTGTGCTTCTTGCAAAGGACTGAGCCATTTACTGCGAACCACGCCTTGCATCCTGGCCTGTAAGCCGACGCAGAGCACACATGGAACCTGTTCGCACCTTCCTTATGTTAGCCCCATTGAGGGAGTTTGTGGCAGACAACAAACATAATTCTCTGAGTAACCCCCGGTAATCGGGTAGCTGTCACGCTCCGGGAACAACAAGAGGAACCAAGATGAAAAATCGTATCTCGACTATTGCACTGCTTTGCGGTTCAGGCCTATTACTGGCGGCCTGTGGTGGTAGTGACAATGACACCCCGCCGACACCGACGCCTGATACCGCCAAAGTCAGCTTTGCCGTGTCTGATGCCCCGGTCGACAGCGCCGAAAAAGTGGTAGTGGCATTTGACAAAATTGAGCTGGTAAGGGCGGGACAGGATAACATCATCCTCGAGGTCTCCGGACCTAACGGCGAGGACTACCGCCAACTGGATCTGCTGGAATATCAAGGCAGCGACAGCGCCCTCATCCTCAGCGATGCCGAGTTGGAAGTAGGCACTTATTCAGAACTCATCCTGCATGTATTGGATGAATCGGTCGGTTCAGATCTCAGCTATGTGATCGACGAAACCGGTCAAGTGCCACTCAAACAACCCAGTAATAAACTGCGTTTGGGCAGCTTTGAGGTCGGCAGCGCCGGCGTTCAGCGTTTTACCATAGAGTTTGACCTGCGCCGTAGTTTGGTGGAGAACCAAAATGGCCAGCGTTACAACCTCAAGCCTCATGGCGTGACTATAGTCGACAACGCGACTGTGGCTTCATTGTCCGGCCAAGTGGATATCAACCTGTTCAACGCCGGTGAATGTGCTGCCGATAGCGGTAACTTTGTCTACCTCTATCCCGGTCACGATCTGGACCCAACACTGCTGACCGACAACCTGGATCCGGATGTCAATCAGAATGCCGTACCAGAAGGTGCCGTAGTGCCTTACAACTCGGTCGAAGTAGAGTATGAAGTGGGTAACTTCGGCAAATACGCCTTTGGCTTTATTCCCGCAGGGGATTATACAGTAGCCTTCAGCTGCAGCGCGGAAAATGACGATCCAGAGCAATATGATGGTCTTATCATTCCCAACCCAGCCCCTCAGTTGCATCAGGTCACCCTGAGTAACCAAACCGACACAGTGCAAGATTTCAACGCAATTGTCGCCCAGTAGCTTTCAAAGCCTTATGTGAAAGGGAGCCTGTGCTCCCTTTTCTTTTGACTGTCTTCTATTGAGCCCACTTTGCAGAAGTGGTCAATGCTGCGCTATAAAAAAGCTAACGACTATAGATACAGTAAGGTTGCCAATCCAAGGAAGGTAAAGAAGCCGACAACATCCGTGACCGTGGTCAGGATCACCGAGCCGGAAAGCGCAGCATCCTGATTGAATTTCTGTAATATCATGGGTACTGCCACCCCGGCCAAGGCCGCAACCAGCATATTGACCAAAATTGCCACGGCTATCGTCATACCAATCAGGTTATCGTCAAACCAGAGCCCGGCCACCAAACCTATGAGTATGGCCCAGAGAATGCCGTTGAGTGCCCCTATCCCGAGTTCGTTCTTCATCAAGGAAAACAGATTGCCTATGGAAATCTGTCCCATCGCCATGCCGCGGATCATCAGGGTCAATGATTGCGAGCCGGCAATACCACCCATAGAAGCCACTATCGGCATCAATACCGCCAACGCCACTACTTTTGCCAATACATCCTCGAACAAACCTATGGTGGCAGAGGCCAAAAATGCCGTCAGCAGATTGATCCCTAGCCAAATGGCGCGGCGACGCGCGCCCTTGACGATAGGCGCAAACAGGTCATCGGATTCATCCATACCGGCCGAAGCCATCAAACGCGCTTCATAGTGTTCTCGCACCAAGGCGGTTGCCGTTCGCAGCGTCAAGCGGCCGATTAAGGTGCCTTCTTCATCGACCACCGGCAGCTCAATGTCTGAGCTATGCTCTATCGCTTCGGCCGCCTCTATCAAGGATGAATCGGCCGACAATACCCGGCTGTCCGGTTCAATAAGCGAAATAAGCTGGGTTTGTGGATCCTGGCGAAAAATCTCATAGCGACTGACTGTCCCCTGGTAATGATTATCCTCATCCACCAGATAGAGATTTTCGCAGCAATCCAAGTCAATGCGGCGGAAAAAACGCTGCGCCTGTTCCACCCGGCTTTTGTTACTGAGCACCAAGGCCTGATGTTCTGTGTAACGGCCTATTTCATTTTCCGAGTATTGATCATAAAGCTCGTAGCGCTTGCGTTGCCGCTCACCCATTTGCGCCAAAGCGCGGTCGATAAAGCTGTCGGGCAGATAATCGCTCCACTCGATCATCTCTTCAGCTGACAGCTGCGCCAGCAACAGATCCACCTCTTCCACAGACATCTGCCTAAGAAGGCTCATCCTGGGTTCGGCGCGCATCAAGCTGAGCACAGCCGAGCGCTCGGCAAAGGCTATCTGATTCCAGCGCTCATAGCGTTCATCCAGCGGCAAGGATTCCAGCAACAAGGCTATAGTGCCAGGTTCGGCCTCTTCAAGGATCTCACCAAAGACCTCGGCCTGAGCTTCGCCCTCCAATAGCGTTAACTGCTGTACCACCTGCCCCACTTCTGCTTGAGGTTGAAGCTCCGGCTCGGCTGCTGTTTGTGTCACTCAACTCTCCTCTCTTTTTTCTTGGTATGCGCTTGGGCCAACATTTAAATTGCACACAAATAAATTGCTGACAATAAAACTTGTCATATATAGTAAAGCCTCAACCAAGGAGCTACTATGTCTAACTCAATATACGCTATCCCACTGGAGAATATCCAAGGACAACAAACGGATCTCAGTGAATTTCAAGGCCGGGTCATGTTACTGGTCAATACCGCCAGTGCCTGTGGCTTTACTCCTCAGTATGCCGGATTGGAAAGCCTGTATCAGGAATTCAAAGACCAAGGCCTGGTTGTACTCGGCTTTCCCTGTAACCAGTTTGGTGCTCAGGAAAAGGGCAATGAGCAGGAGATCCAGTCCTTCTGCGAATTGAATTTTGGTGTCAGCTTCCCACTGTTTGCCAAGCTGGAAGTCAATGGCCCCAATGCTCATCCCTTGTTTAAACTGCTCAAGCAACAGGCCCCTGGCGTGTTGGGTTCGGAAGGGATTAAATGGAATTTCACCAAGTTTCTGGTCGATCGCCATGGCAAAGTCATCAAGCGCTATGCTCCCACAACCAAACCCGAGGCTCTGCGTGAGCAGATTCTCCAGCTGTTACAGGATAAATAATCAATTGAAAAATAAACCAATTAAAAAAACATGATTATTTTTCGCCATTCAGGGGGAACCAAAACATCACTAAAGACTCCAACATAGTGAGCAGTGAATTTACTTTTTCATGTTCATCATTCTCCCTAAGGGGCTTCTAGCGCAGCCCCATTGATCTTCGATAGATCATAAGGCAGTCCTTAATGGCTGCCTTTTTTTATGCCTGCCGGCTCCCCAAGAAAAATCTCTTTATGGCTGAACTTTTTCTCTCCGAATGGCTCTGAATAAGTGAAGCTATTTTAACGGTTTCATCATCATCTCCCTTTGGACTGAGATACTGGAGCTAGCGCACAAGATCTTTGTCCCCTGCATTTTTTAGGCAGTCCTTTGGACTGCCATTTTTATTATCTATTTTTATGCTGTTTGGGGACTTAACCCTCTGCCTTTAATCATGCTTGGCATGTCGCAGATAAAAAATTTATCCACCAGGGAAACTTTTTTGTCAAAGCCGACTCTGAATAACAGAACCTTTTTCAAGTGTTTCATCATCACCTCCCTTGGATGGGAGCCCGACGCTAGCGCAGCGGGTTTTCATTCTTTGCATGACTTAGTTTTGTACGAATTTGTATGGCAGCCCCTTGGGTTGCCATTTTTTTATCCCCAGTCTTTCATTGCATACCAAGGCCAGCAAAAAAATTTCTCTTCCAGGGAAACTTTTCGTCAAAGCTGACTCTGAATAACTGAACCTTTTTCAAGTGTTTCATCATCACCTCCCTTGGATGGGGCCCGACGCTAGCGCAGCGGGTTTTCATTCTTTGCACGACTTAGTTTTGTACGAATCAGTTTTGTACGACCTTGTATGGCAGCCCCTTGGGTTGCCATTT
>NZ_JBKORJ010000016.1:0-32373 GCF_047314585.1 Shewanella sp. BJSY2023SW005 | reverse complement strand
GGCAGTATCAGTTGGTTTATGCGCTGTTTAAACGAAGATATCGCCCGCAAGGCCAATCGAGAAGATGGTTGCAAGGGCGTATTCTGGGAAGGACGCTTTAAGTCGCAGGCGCTGCTGGCCTGCATGATGTACGTGGATTTAAATCCCATTCGCGCAGGTATTGCTGATTCACTACAAACTTCTGATTACACATCCATTCAGGAGCGCATAGAAGAAGTTGCTGAGCCTGCATCTGCCAACGCTTCAATTAAGCCACTGCTGCAATTTGATGGTGCAGCCACTGCCACCGAACAAAGCGGCATTCCGTTTCACTTTGCCGACTATCTGGAGCTGATTGATTGGACAGGTCGGGCGGTGCGGGAAGACAAGCGTGGCTTTATTACCTGTTCCAGGCCCAAACTACTGCTTGAGCTTGGTATCAGCGACGATGCCTGGATAACTTCTGCCAAGGAGTTTCGCCACCAGTACAGTGGCATGAGTGGCCGATGGGATGCGATGTGTGCCATGAAGGCCAAATATGGCGGTAAGTGGTGCCGGGGTAAGCAACAAAGCCAAGCAATACATCCCCATTAACTTTAAACCGTTCGTAATTTTGCATAAGCAGGCTTAAGCCTGCCGTTGGCCTGCCTGGCAATCGCAGTTTTTGTATGAAGCACGCAGATTACTCATCTCAGAGAGTCTCATTTCCAAAAATCCGTCGTTATTTATCAGAGACTGACCCCTGCAACGTGCTCCTCGCGGCTCAGAAAGTGTTTAGGATGTCCTGTATATTTCGCCCATCCGCACCGCAGGTGATGGACTACATAGTGGCCGGAAGCTCGCCAATACTAACTTAGGAACTTTTAGCTGAAAGCTATGCTAGCCGCTGTGGCAGCGGCCGAAAGCCGCAACCCTTCTATTGGCTAACAACCCCATTATTGAACACAAGGTGGATTCAGCGAACTTGGCCGGGGGACTGAGAAACCCGGACATGGCTCTTGCGGTGAGAGTGTTCACCAGTGCTACTTCCAAGGTCATGTCCAATGCTGAAAGTTAAGCCTTGAGCAATGCCAATGCGGGCTGTTGGTTATCAGGATAGAGTCGATAAGCCTTATGGTGCTTGATGCAACTGGCTTTCTTATCCCCCTGGCTGAGCAGAAGCGCATGTTTGACAGAAAACTGGGCAATCAACTGCTCGTCGGCGCGGATGTAAAGGGTGATGGGTTTGATCAATTTGCCATCGAGCAGATGCTGCTGATACTGCTCTGTGGAGATCACCAAGCTGTTTTGCCCCTGGCTGTCTAATTTGAGTTTACCGCTTACTTCAAAGTCGAGGATGACGAGCCAGCCTTCGGCCTGGAGCTCGGCAATCAGGTTCTGGAGCGATTGCCCCACTGCGGCATTATTGATGGCTGGCAGATATTGCGCCTGGATACGTTGAAGTACCTCGGGTAACTTGGCACCGGCCCCCAGGCTTCGGCCCTCTCTTATCCAGCGAGTGAGATCTTCTGCCACTAACTTTGAGAAACGTTTCTCTTTTAGTGACTGCACCATCCAGTTGCAGAGGAAATGACTTTCCGCCGCCGGGGTCTTGATGCTGCCGGCGGCATGGTTACGTTCCGCCAAAGCAGCGAGGCCGGCCTGGGTTAATGCCAGCAAGGCCTGATTGTAGCTTTGTTCTGTCATTGTTTTTCCGCGTGTAAGAGATATGGATGGGGCGCTGAGTATACCCTAAGCTGCAGTTTTCTATATCAGGCAGACAAAGAAAAACCACCACAATGGTTATCAGTAAGACAGTTATCCGATCTGTCTTCGCAGCTATCTTACTGTAAATTTTTCAATCTCAAGGATATCTCTTGTCTGCCGGGCAACCGGGTTGTTTAATGAACAGAGTGAGGTAGTAGCCGGTTGTTACCTCTGCCTCTATGGGCTTGGTTAAGATGAGTCTGATGGTGAGTCGATGGAATAACAGGAGAAGACAATGGCTAACGTATTGATCCTTGCCGGTGATTATGTGGAAGACTATGAAATCATGGTGCCGTTTCAGGCGCTGCAGATGGTGGGCCACAAGGTTACTGCTGTGTGCCCTGAAAAAGAGGCCGGTGATACTGTCAGGACGGCTATTCATGATTTTGAAGGCGATCAAACCTACAGTGAAAAACCTGGGCACAATTTCGTTCTCAACGGTGACTTTGAACAGATAAGTGCCGATGATTTTGATGCGCTGCTGATCCCCGGCGGCCGAGCACCCGAGTATCTGCGTCTCTATGATGAAGTGCTTGAGCTGGTTCGAGCCTTTGCCAAGGCGGATAAGCCGATTGCCGCAGTCTGTCATGGGGCGCAACTGCTGACCGCCGCCGGAGTGGTGCAGGGCAAGAAGGTGTCGGCTTATCCCGCCTGTGCCCCCGAAGTACGCCAAGCCGGTGGTGAATATGCCGATATCGAGGTGACAGAAGCGATTACTGACGGCAAGTTGGTTACAGCGCCGGCTTGGCCTGCCCATCCTCAGTGGTTGGCGCAGTTCCACGCCTTGCTCTGAATTCCACTGCCCAGGGCCTTGTCCGCTCTGACGGCCAAAGGTCATCTTAACGGGTCTTTCACTTGGCCGGAGATGCTATGTGTGAAATCTATTCCGGGGCGGCTCCCGCCTTGTTTGAGTTGAAAACCCGCTCGGTGCGTATATACCGTTCCTTATAGGCATTTAATCTGCTCAGAGCTGTGTCAGCCAACTGAGTACAAGTCGGATTGTCGATGGCATAGTGGTGCTATGGCGAGACAAGTTGGCGCAGTAATCGGGTGGCTGACAAGCTCCCAAAGGGGCGAGTTGAAAAGGTACGTATACATCGCAGAACAAAGTCGACTTATCCCGATAAATCTTCCATTGTCCCGCTTGCCTCCGCACCTTTTCATTCTCGCTGAGCGAGCCAACGCCTATGTGGAACGGTATTAGGCGTCGTCACCAGTATTCGCCTGGAAGCGATTTTTTGGCAGTTGCTGGAGGATATCGCTGCCGAGGCGGGGCTGAGTCTCGGTGAGTGCCTCAGCCGTATCCACCAAGAGGCCTGCTGCAAGGAAGGGCGAGTCAGCAATTTTGCATCCTTGCTGCGGGTGGCTTGCACCACCTATCTCAATCGCGGTGAGCGCTTGTCCCTTAGGGGAGCAAGCTTTGCCGCCGAGAATGCAAGTGTTTCCAGCCAGTGATAAATCCAGCTAAAACCCAACTAGCCAAAAGCCGCGCAGTGCGCGGCTTTTTAATGATTCAACATAGGAGCAAAAGCCCGTCATGCGGGGCGGCTCACTTGAGCTTCTTGGGCTTGATGCCGCTGGAGCCGACTTTAACCTTAACTCTGCGGCCGGACATGCTCTTTTCCGCTGCGACTTGCTCCGAGGCGCTGCTGGCGCCCGGCTTTTTCTTGGCGAAGCTGCGGCGCTTTTGCAGTTGCTTGAGCAGGAGATCGCGATTACTCACTTCATAGCCTGGCATCATGATGCGCTTGAGTTTTTGGCCGATCAGTTTTTCGATGTCGGCCAGAGTGCGCTCTTCTTCGCGGCTGACAAAAGAGATGGCGACACCCGTCTTGCCGGCGCGGCCGGTGCGACCGATACGGTGCACATAGTCCTCTGCCAGGAAGGGCAGATCGTAATTGACCACATACTCGAGATCCGGAATATCCAGGCCGCGGGCGGCCACTTCGGTGGATACCAATACCCGTACCTTGCCTTCCTTGAATTCTCTGAGCGCCCGGCGGCGGCTGCCCTGGGCTTTTTCACTGTGTACCACGGCACTGGCGATACCGTCGAGATTCAGCTCCTTGACCAGATGATCCGCATCTTCACGGGTGGCGGTAAACACCAGCACCTGCTGCCAGTTCTTGCGCCCGATAAGCTCAGACAGGAGTTCACGCTTGCGGCGCTGCTCTACCGGGTAGACCACCTGGCTGACGGTCACCGCTGTGGTGTTCTGGCGGTCGGCCGTGATGACCTTGGGCTTGTTCATTATCTCATCGGCCAGGCGCCTTACCGCGCCAGAGAAGGTGGCCGAGAACATCAGATTTTGCCGCTGCTTGGCGGCGCTCTGAAGTATTTTGTTGATATCGTTGATAAAGCCCATATCCAGCATACGGTCGGCTTCATCCAACACCAGTACTTCCAGTGAGCCCAGGCTCAGGTTACCGGCCAGCAGTTGTTCCAGTAAACGCCCCGGAGTGGCCACCACTATGTCGGCGCCTTGCTTGAGCTTGTTGACCTGAGATGCCGACTTGACGCCGCCAAACAGAGTGGCCACCGAAAGTTGCAGGTATTTGCCGTATTGGCGGGTATTGTCGGCAACCTGGGACACCAGCTCACGGGTCGGTGCCAGGATCAGGGCCCGGATATTGCCGGGTTTGAGTTCGAGCGGGTTATCCTGCAGGCGCTGCAAAATAGGCAGCACAAAGGCGGCGGTCTTGCCTGTGCCCGTCTGGGCGCTGGCCAGTACGTCCTGACCGCGGCGAACCGCAGGGATGGCCTGTCTCTGAATCGGTGTCATGCTCTCATAACCGCACTCTTTGAGCGCGCGGAGTATTTCGGGGGCAAAACTGTAAGATTCAAACTTCATCTCGATATTCCTGTATTCAACCGCTTGGCGTGTGTCTTAGCTGTTTCGGGTGTCGGCGGCCCAAATGCCGGAAGCTCAGGCCTGAGTAAACGCCAAGTGCCGGGATAACCCGGGCGGGCGCGGAGTATAGCAAAAAAATCCATCAAGGCCCGCTCATTTCTGCTTTATTCTTGCACTGCAAGGATAAATGCCCTGAGGCGCTGCGGATATCACTGTCTCTTGCAGATACAAGAATGCCGCCCGCAGGCGGCATTCTCTCACGATTTATTGGCTTAGCTGAACCAGCCGGCAAACATCTGCTTGAAGTAGTCCATCAGCTTGCTGAACCAGCTGCCTTCGTTGACTTCTTCCAATGTCACCAGTGGGAACTGGGCAATGTCTTTACCATCAAGCTGGAAGTATACCCGGCCGACGACTTCACCCTTGGCCAGCGGTGCGGTCAGCTCTTTGGTCAGTTCGAAGTTGGCCTGCAGGTTTTTAGCCTGACCCCGGTTGATGGTGACAGGAGTGTCAGTGGTTACACCCAAGTCCACAGTGTCACGGTCGCCGTACCAGATCTTCTGGGTGACAAAGCTGTCACCGGCCTTGTAAGGGGTGATGGTTTCAAAGAAACGGAAGCCATAGTTGAGCAGTTTCTTGCTCTCGGCCTTACGGGCGGCTTCACTCTTGGTGCCCATGACCACGGCAATCAGGCGCATGCCGTCTTTGGTGGCTGAGGATACCAGGTTATAGCCGGCACCCGAGGTGTGGCCTGTCTTGATGCCGTCGACATTGAGGCTGTTATCCCACAAGAGGCCGTTACGGTTGTACTGCTTGATACCGTTGTAGGTAAAAGATTTTTCCTTGTAGATATCGTACTCGTTGGGTACATCACGGATGAGGGCTGCACCCAGCAGCGCCATATCATAGGCGGTGGATTTGTGGTTGTCCGAATCCAGGCCGTGGGAGTTTTCAAAGTAGCTGTCACGCATGCCCAGCTGCTTGGCCCAGGAGTTCATCAGATCGACGAAGGCGCCTTCGGTTCCGGCAATGTGCTCGGCCATGGCGACACAGGCATCGTTACCGGATTGGATAATGATACCCCGGTTCAGATCCGAGACTTTAACCGTCTTGCCGACTTCGATAAACATCTTGGATGAGTCGGGGAAGTTCTTCGACCAAGCGTTCTTGCTGATGGTCACATCGTCATCGGGAGAGACATTACCCGCCTTGATCTCCTGACCTATGACATAGCTGGTCATCATCTTGGTCAGGCTGGCAGGGTTGAGGCTTTCGTAGGCGTTATTTTCCGCCAGTAAGCGCCCTGAGTTGTAATCCATCAAGACATAGGCCTTGGCGGCAACATCCGGTGCATCTGGGACGACTATCGGGGCATTGTTGGCCTGTGCGGCGGAAACTGAGGCACAGGCCAACAACAGAAAGGCTTTCGCGGGACTTTTTACAAAATTCATCATTACCTGAATACGTCTTCTGGTTGGAGTCGGAAAATATGCTGAAATTCGCAGCGAGTATAACATTAGTCGACCGGAGATTTCAGTTAAGGTTCCTTAATTAGTTAAAAATATAGTGGAATTTTGAACGCTTATGATTTTGGTTCAGTCACCATATAGCTGCTCGGGAAGCCTTCCTGCTTCAGCTTTTCCAGCAATTTGGCGGCAATACCTTCATGGCTGACCGGGCCGAGTTGCAGCCTGTATACCGGCTTGGCATCGGTAATTCGGCTCTTGACCTGGTACTTGCTTTCAAGCTCTGAAGCCAACTCAAGCAGACGCTCGCGCGAGCCGGATGCCATCACCTGCACATAGTGCAAATTGTCGCTGCGAAGCTCGGCCATGGTCTGGCTCTCTTCGCTGTCCTCAAACAGGACTTCCAGCCTCACCCTGGCGGTGCCTGTCTTCAGCATGTCCAGCCGGTAAGCCGCGGCGTAGGACAGATCTATCACCCTGTCTGGGTGAAAGGGGCCACGGTCATTGACCCTGACCACTACGCTCTTGTTGTTGGCCAAATTGGTGACCCTGACATAGCTGGGCAGTGGCAATGTCTTGTGCGCCGCCGACATGGAGTACATGTCATAGGTTTCACCGTTGGAGGTCAGATGGCCGTGAAACTTGGCGCCATACCAGGATGCCAGCCCCTCAACCTTGTACCCCTTGCCGGACGGCATCACCTGGTAGGACTTGCCTCTGACCTGGTAATCCTTATTGCCCTGTTTGCTGTAGGGTTCGAACCTGGGATGGGCATCTTCCACCTTGGAGACATCCGGGGCATCGGCCGGAGGCCTATCATCTTTCATGGTGTAACGGCCCGAGTTGCCGGCACAGGCGGCCAGCAGAATCGAAGCGGTCAGTGGCAGCAATAGTTTAAGTCTTGTCATGGTGGGCTTTGAGTTGTTCACTGAATTGATAAACCGCCATGGCATACAGCGGGCTGCGATTGTAACGGGTGATCACATAGAAGTTGTTCAGCCCCAGCCAATAGTCTTTGGCATCGGCCAGTTCCAACTCGATAAGCAGCGCTTTTTGGCTGGCATCCAGATCCCGGTTTTCCTTCAGTGCCACCTCGGGAGAGAGGATATCGGCCACTTGGTAATTGAGCTTTTCTCCCTTCCAGACCTTGGCCTTGGGCGTGGCTGAGGTGCTCAGTTCCAGCGCCACCGGTTCACCGGCTTTCCAGCCGTGACGGTGAAAATAGTTGGCTACTGAGCCTATGGCGTCGTCGACACTGCCCAGCAGATCCCGCTTGCCGTCACCGTCAAAGTCGACGGCGTAGGCCAGATAGCTTGAGGGAATAAACTGGCCATAGCCCATGGCGCCGGCGTAGGAGCCCAGGAGGGTTTCCTTATTGAGTTGCTCCTCTTTAAGCAGCGTCATCAGCTTGGCAAATTCGCCGCGAAAGAAAGTCGCCCGTGGCGGGTAGTAGAACCCCAGGGTATAGAGGGCATCGATCACCGGGTACTTGCCCATGTAACCGCCATAGAAGGTTTCAATACCGATAATGGCCACTATGATTTGCGGATCCACGCCATAGGTCTTGGCGGCGCGCGCTATGGTCTGTTCGTGCTGCTGCCAGAAACTCAGCCCGGCTTCGAGGCGCTTTTCAGTCAGAAAAATGGGGTAGTACTGATGCCAGGGTTTGGCCTCCCAAGGACTGGAGATGGCATCCAATACCGCCTGGTTTTTCTGGGCCGAGGCGAGGAAGCTTTCGACTTCTTGCTGGCTAAATCCCTGGCTCTGTTGCTGTTTGATAAAATCCTGCTTGAGCTGCTCGGGAGAGGGCATCTCGGCGGTGGCACAGGCGCTGAGGTTGAGACTCAGCAGCAGGCCCAGAGGTGCGAACAGCTTTTTGAATGTCGGCATGTAAGGCGTTCCTATCTGTCGATGAAGCGTCTATGGGTGTGAATACTCATTAGAATGCCAAAAGCGGCCATCAATGTCAGCATAGAGGTGCCGCCATAACTTATCAGCGGCAGCGGGACTCCCACTACGGGCAAAATACCGGACACCATGCCGATATTCACAAACACATAAACGAAGAAGGTGAGGGTCAGCGAGCCGGCCAGCAAGCGGGCAAAGCTGGTTTGAGCCCTGGAGGCGATCACCAGGCCGCGGCCGATTACATAGAGATAGAGTGCCAGCAGCAGCAGACTGCCGATGAGGCCAAACTCCTCACCGATCACGGCGAATATAAAGTCGGTGTGGCGCTCCGGCAAAAACTCCAGCTGCGACTGAGTACCATCGAGCCAGCCCTTGCCCCAGAGTCCGCCTGAACCTATGGCAATCTTGGACTGAATGATGTGGTAGCCGGTACCGAGCGGATCGGCCTCGGGATCCAGCAAGGTCATCACTCGATTGCGCTGGTAGTCGTGCATCAAAAAGAACCACAGAATCGGCAGCAGTGCCAGCACGGCGGCGATAAAACCGCCGACAATGGCCCAGCTCATGCCGGAGAGAAACAGTACAAAGATCCCCGAGGCGGCCACCAGAATTGAGGTGCCGAGATCCGGCTGTTTGGCGATAAGCAGAGTGGGGATCAGCAAAATCACCCCGGCACCGGCCAGATAACGTTTCTTCGGCGGCAAGGGAAACTTGGAGATAAACCAGGCCATGGTAATAGGGAAGGCCAGTTTCATCAGCTCAGACGGCTGAAACTCCATAAAGCCCAGGTTGAGCCAGCGTTGGGCGCCCTTGTTGATCTCACCGAAGAAATGGACCCCCAGCAGCAGGGCGACCCCGGCAATATAGATGGGTAGAGCCCAACGGCGAAACACCTCGGGGTTAATCTGGGCGATAAACAGCATCAGTCCAAGGGACAGCCCCATACGGAATAGCTGCCGCTCCATCATGGCCAGGTCTTCACCGCTGGCAGAATAGATGACGAACAGGCCAAAGCCCATCAGGCCCAGGATGCCGAGCAGCAGCGGCAGATCGATATGCATCTTCTGCCAGATATTGGGTTTACGGCTGTGGCTCATGTTTCAACTCCCAGGTATCCCGTAGCAGATATTCATCCAGCATGGCCCGGGCAACCGGCCCGGCGTTGGCGCCGCCCCAACCGGCGTTTTCCAGTACCACCGCCAGCACTATTTTCGGATTTTCGTAGGGGGCATAGGCGATGATCAGCGCGTTGTCGCGCAGATGCTCGTCAATGGAGTCCGCATCATACTTCTCATCTTCGGCAACGCTGAAGACCTGGGCGGTACCTGTCTTCATCGCCGCGGTATAACTGGCATCAGTGAAGCGACTCTTCTGCGCGGTGCGGCGCATGGCCTCGTTGATGATCTCCCAGTTATTTTTGTTTTTCAGCACTATCGGCGGCCTTTCATCCACTGGAGTTTCGATGCGGGCTGTGTTGTCCTTGATGGCCTTGAGCAGGTGCGGGGTAAAACGTTTGCCGCGGTTGGCCAAAATGGCTGTGGCATTGGCCAGCTGCAACGGCGTGGTGGTCCAGTAACCCTGGCCAATCCCGACCGAGATGGTGTCGCCTATGTACCAAGGTTGGTTGTACTTGAGGCGTTTCCAGTCCCTCGATGGCATTACCCCGGCAGACTCTTCGAAGATATCCACCCCGGTATTCTGACCGAAGCCGAATTGATCCATGAAGCCGGAAATCTTGTCGATGCCCACTTTGTAAGCCATGTCGTAGTAGAAGGTATCGCATGAGTGGACTATAGAGTCATAGACATCCACCCAGCCGTGGCCCCAGCGTTTCCAGTCGCGATATTTACGATCGACCCCAGGGATCTGCCAAAAGCCTGGATCCCAGATGCGGGTCTTCTCGCTAATGGTTTGATCTTCCAGTCCCAAGAGCGCCAGATGTGGTTTGACCGTGGAGGCCGGGGCATATTGCCCTTGGGTTGCGCGGTTAATCAAGGGGCGTGAGCGACTGTTGAGCAGCTCGCTGTATGCCTTGGAACTGATCCCGTGCACAAACTGGTTCGGGTCATAGCTGGGGCTGGAGACCATGGCCAGAATCCCGCCGTCTCTTGGGTCTATTGCCACGATTGAGCCGCGGCGGCCATCCAGCAGCTCGGTAGCCTTTTGCTGCAGCTGCAGATCCAGTGTCAGGTAGATATCCTGTCCTGGCTCGGGCTGGGTCACCTTGAGGGTGCGGACACTGCGCCCCAGGTTGTTGACCTCTTCCTCCAGATGCCCGGGCAGGCCGTGGAGCAGGCTCTCATAGAACTTTTCTATCCCCTGTTTGCCTATGTCCTTGGTGGCTGCATAGTTTTTCCAACTGCCTGAGCGTTCCAGTGCGTCTCTGTCCCTGGAGTTGATTTTGCCGACATAGCCCAGCACATGGGTCAGCAGGCTGCTATAGGGATAGTGGCGTTTAAGACCGGCATCGACATAGAAACCATCGAACCTGTGTTGGTTAACACTGAACAGGGCCACCTCGTCTTCCGTCAGCCGGGTCTTGAGCGGCAACGGCTTGAAACGGCGGTGATATTTCAGTGACTCGGTGAAGCTGTCGCGCTCATCCTGACTGAGGTCGATAACGGTTGAGAGTTCATCCAGCGTCTGCTGCATGTTCTTCACCTTCTCCGGGATCACTTCCAGGGTGTAGAAGGGCAGGTTCTCTGCCAGCAGCTTGCCGTTACGGTCATAGATTAGGCCGCGGCTGGGCGCCAGCGGTACCACTCGGATACGGTTATCATTGGAGCGGGTTTCGTAGTCTTTGAAAGACACCACCTGCAGATAGTAGAGGTTGCCAAGCAACAGGCTGAGCAAAGCGACCACGCAGACAAAGGTAAACAGCGCCCGGCGTTTGAACAGTGCCGCCTCGGCGGCGTGATCATGCATGGTTATTCGCTTTCTACGCGGCAATGGATTCTCTCCGGCTCAAACAGTTAATGCAAAGTCAGCTAATGCAAGTGGCTCTTGGGTGCCTTATTCCCTGTGGTAGGGATGATTGTTGTTGATGCTCCAGGCCCGGTACAGACTTTCGGCCACCACGACTCTCACCAAGGGGTGGGGCAGGGTCAGGGCCGACAGACACCAGCTTTGGCTGGCGGCCTGTTTACAGGCGGGGGCCAAGCCTTCCGGGCCGCCTATCAGCAGGCTGACATCCCGGCCATCGAGCTGCCACTTCTCCATGGCAGAGGCGAGCTCCGGAGTGGTCCAGTTCCTGCCCGGCAGATCCAGAGTGACGATATGGTTGCCCTTGGGGATCGCGGCCAACATAGCTTCACCCTCTTTTTGCAGAATACGGGCGATATCGGCATTCTTGCCCCGCTTACCGGCAGGAATTTCAACCAGCTCCAGCGCCATGTCCCTGGGGAAGCGGCGCTGGTACTCGGCGAAACCCTTGCTGACCCAGTCCGGCATTTTGGTGCCTACGGCAACGAGTTGCAGTTTCATCAGGCGTTGGCGTCAGACCAGAGTTTTTCCAACTGGTAATGTTCGCGGGTTTGCTCCTGCATCACATGCAGAATCACATCACCCAGATCCACCAGAACCCAGTCGCTGCTGTCGCGGCCTTCTACGCCCTGAGGTTGCATGCCGGCTTGCTTGGCTTCGGCAACCACATTTTCAGCAATGGCGCGAACATGGGTCTTGGATGTGCCTGAGCAGATAACCATAAAGTCGGTCACGTTGGACTTTTTGCTGACATCCAGCACGACTATGTCCCGAGCCTTGAGATCATCGACCTTGTCGACAACAAATTGTTTCAGTTCTGTGCCTTGCACGCTGAAGATCCTCTCATGTTTTTGATCAAGCGCAGTAGTATATCAGCGCTGGCGGGCAAGTCCCATAGCATTTATCGCCCATCCACCGCAGTTAACCGCCAAGATAGAGGCGGTTTGCAACTATATACTCGAGCACGGCTTTGGGCATGGCGGCGCGGCAGGCATTAATGTCACCGGCGGCGATGGCGCGGCGAATAGCCGTGGAGGAAAAGGGCTGCGGCTTGACCGAGAGGCTGATGATTTTGCCGTATTGTGCTTTTTCAATGCCACCGCTACTGCTATTGCCATTTGCATCGTCACAGACTCTTGCCGCCAAGGCCTGGGTGACCGAGCAGCCTCTTTGGGCCAGTTCGGTTTGGATTTCGGCGTCCTTTGGTAGGTTCCAGTCCGGGCGCTTGCAAACCACCAAGTTACACAGGGAAAACAGCCGCTGCCATTGATGCCAGCTCGGCAGTGACAGCAAGGAATCTGTACCCATGATGAATTGAAATTCGGCGCCAGGGAAAGCTTGCTGCAGCGCTTCCAGCGTCGCGACGCTATAGGAGGGGGCATTGCGCTTGAGCTCGATATCGCAAATGTCCATATCGGGGAACTCGTCGCAGGCCAGTTTAAGCATGGCCAGGCGCTGCTCGCTGCTGGCGGTGGCCTTGGTCTTGTGCGGCGGAATATGGTTCGGCAGCAACCAGAGCTTATCCAGCTCTAGCCGGGCTTTGACTTCGGCCGCGGGTTTGAGGTGACCATAGTGAACTGGGTCGAAAGTACCGCCCATCAGCCCGATACGCATCCTGCCTCCTCAGTCGAACTCAATATGGCCAAGGTGGCGTGCCGCCTTGGGATCGAACAGCAAACACAGATGGGAAAGGCCGGTCCAGTTTTCCTGGCCTTGCTGTTTCAGTGCCAGCTCCAGCTTGGAGGCGATAGCCAGCATGGACTCTATGGCTTCCAGGCTCAGCCGGGTGAGGGCGCCCTGATAAAGCGGCTTGCGCTTGTCCCAAATCCTATGCTTGCCGAACAGGCTATTGAGGCTCTCGCCCTGACTGCGGGCCGATTGCAGCGTCAGCAGCAAGGTCAGCTCCTTTTGCAGCGCCCAATGTATAATGGGCATGGCGGTTTCTTCGGCCTTGAGCTGGGCGAGGATATGTTGAGCCTTATCCTGTTGGTTAGCCAGCAGGGCATCGGTCAATTGGAACACGCTGAAGCGGGATTGATCTTCGAAGTAGCGGCTCAGCTCTTCGCTGTCCACAGGACGGGCACCGGCCAGCAGTTGCAGCAGTTGCATCGCCTGATCGGCCGCCAGCAGATTGCCTTCGTAGAGGGCATACAGCATGGCTCTGGCATCGTTTTTGAGATTGAGCCGATAGTATTGAATACGGCCGTCGAGCCAGCGCTGGAACTGAGCCCCTTCGGGTGTGGCGCAAGGAACATAAAGCCCCTGGCTGTCCAGGGCTTTGAACCACTTGCTGTTTTGCTGATCGCGGCCAAGCTTGGGGCCGTCGATGATCAACACTATATCCGGGTTTTGTTCGGCAATAAGGCTTTGCAGCATGGCGCCGCCATCTGCACCCGGCTTGGCCTGGGGCAGGTTGAGCTCTATGATTCTGCGACTGGCAAACAGGCTCATGGCGTGCCATTCGTTGGCGAGATCCTGCCAGTTGAAGTTGGCTTCCTGAGTCAGTTGCAACCTTTCTTCAAAGCCTTGGCTGCGGGCGGCAGCCAGGATTTGCCGCTTGCTGCTGTCCAGCAGATAGGGATCGTCGCCCAGCAGCAGATAGCAGGATTTCAGCGGCGACAACTGCCGGTGTAACTGATCCGGATAGACCCGCATCAGTTCACCTCGATGGCGGCCAGAGTCTGGATGATGTTATCGGCGGCCTGAATGCGCATCTCTTTGACCAGCAACTCCATCTCCCGGCTCTTGGCCAAGGCGGTGCGGGGGTCGTCGAGATAATCGCGGCGGATTTCCACATCGAAAGGTTGTGCTTCCTTGCCCGGCAGAGACACGGCAAAGCGCACATGGTAGATGAGTTCATATTCGGCGACGTTGCCTGTGGGGTAGAGCGATAAGGTTGAGCGCTCCAGAGTGTCGCTCAGCAGTACCAGCCGGGGAATGCCCTTGGCGGGTTCCTCTATGCCGACATTGTTGAGACGCAGGCGTTCACGCACCAGGCGGCTCAGCTCGCTGTATTTGTCGCTGCTCTCCAGGCTCAGCTTGCTGAGCTCGGGCGGAATGGAATAACTTCCCTGAAGTTGAAAGCCGCAACCGGCACTGGTCATAACGACCAGTGCCAGCAGGGCGAACATCAACTGCTTCACGCTTAAAGATAGTTTCAGCATGGATGTCCTGTTTTTTCTCAGTTGGCGACTATGTTCAGCAGTTTACCGGGAACATAGATCACCTTGCGGATGGTCTTGCCTTCGGTGTGCTTGATCACCTGTTCATCGGCCAGACCCAGGGCTTCGACCTCTTCCTTGGCAGCATCGGCCGCCACAGTGATCTTGGCTCTGAGCTTACCGTTGACCTGCACCACGATCAGCTTGCTGTCTTCGACCAGTGCAGATTCGTCGGTTTCAGGCCAGCTGGCTGACTCGATATCGCCTTCCATGCCCAGCTCCTGCCACAGGTTGAAGCTCAGGTGTGGGGTGATGGGGTACAAGAGACGCACCACGGCAGACAGGGCTTCGGCCATCAGGGCTCTGTCCTGCTCGGTTTCCTGCGGAGCCTTCTGCAGCGCGTTCATCAGTTCCATCACGGCGGCAATGGCGGTGTTGAACATCTGGCGGCGGCCGATATCGTCGGTCACCTTGGCTATGGTCTTGTGCAGTTCGCGGCGCAGTGCTTTCTGCTCGCCGGTCAGTGCCGCGATATCCAGCGCTGGAGCCGCGCCTTTGGCGATATGGTCATGGGCCAGTTTCCACAGACGCTTAATAAAGCGGTGGGCACCTTCTACGCCGGACTCCTGCCATTCCAGTGTCAGCTCCGGTGGTGAGGCAAACATCATGAACAGTCGCACAGTATCGGCGCCGTACTTCTCCACCATCACTTGCGGATCGATGCCGTTGTTCTTCGACTTGGACATCTTGCTCATGCCGGTGTAAGTCAGCTCATGGCCTTCATTGTCCACCGCCTTGAGGATCCGACCCTTGTCGTCTTTCTCAACCACAGTCACTTCCAGTGGCGATACCCAAACGCGGGCGCCTTTCTCGTTGCTGTAGTAGAAGGCATCGGCCAGTACCATGCCTTGAGTCAACAGACGCTTGGCAGGTTCGTTGGAGTTAACCAAACCGGCATCACGCAGCAGTTTGTGGAAGAAACGGAAGTACAACAGGTGCATACAGGCGTGTTCGATACCGCCTATGTATTGATCTACTGGCAGCCAGTAGTCGGCCTTGGCTGGATCCAGCATCTGATCTGCCTTGGGCGAGCAGTAGCGGGCATAGTACCAGCTGGACTCCATAAAGGTGTCGAAGGTGTCGGTTTCGCGCAGGGCATTTTGGCCGTTGACTGTGGTTTTGGCCCACTCTTTATCGGCCTTGATTGGGCTTTGGACCCCATCCATGACCACATCTTCCGGCAGAATGACCGGCAGTTGTTCTTCCGGCGTAGGCATCACAGTGCCGTCTTCCAGAGTCACCATAGGGATAGGTGCGCCCCAGTAGCGCTGGCGGCTGACGCCCCAGTCGCGCAGACGGAAATTAACCTGGCGCTTGCCTTTGCCTTCGGCACTCAGCTTGTCGGCGATGGCGTTGAAGGCGGCTTCAAAGTCCAGACCATCGAACTCACCTGAGTTGAACAGTATGCCTTTTTCAGTGTAAGCGGCTTCAGAGATATCCAGCTCGCCGTCGGCAGGCTTAATCACGCCCTTGATGGCAAGGCCATACTTGGTGGCGAACTCATAGTCACGCTGGTCGTGGCCGGGAACCGACATCACGGCGCCGGTACCATAGTTCATCAGGACAAAGTTGGCGGCCCAAACCGGGACTTCTTCGCCTGTCAGCGGGTGGACCGCCTTGAGGCCGGTATCGACACCTTTCTTCTCCATGGTGGCCAGCTCGGCCTCGGAGGCGGTGCTCTGCTTGCACTCTTCAACAAAGGCTGCCAGCGCCGGGTTGTTGGCGGCGGCTTTCTCGGCCAACGGGTGACCGGCGGCAATGGCCACATAGGTCACGCCCATCACTGTATCCGGACGTGTGGTGTAGATATCGAAGCTATCGTCGGAACCGGCCACCTTGAAGGTCATCTCGACCCCTTCGGAACGACCAATCCAGTTACGCTGCATGGTCTTGACCTGCTCAGGCCAACCTTCGAGGGTATCGATATCGTTCAGCAGCTCTTCGGCGTACTGAGTGATCTTGATAAACCACTGAGGGATCTCTTTCTGCTCAACCACAGTGTCGCAGCGCCAGCAGCAACCATCGATAACTTGCTCGTTGGCCAGTACAGTCTGGTCATTGGGGCACCAGTTGACTGAAGCTGTTTTCTTGTACACCAAGCCTTTTTCATACAGTTTGGTGAAGAACCACTGTTCCCAGCGATAGTATTCCGGGGTACAGGTGGCAATCTCACGGCTCCAGTCGTAGCCGAAACCCAGCATTTTCAGCTGGTTCTTCATGTAATCTATGTTTTCATAGGTCCAAGGCGCCGGCGCAGTGGCGTTCTTGATCGCGGCATTTTCTGCCGGCAGACCGAAGGCATCCCAGCCGATGGGCTGAAGCACATTTTTACCCTGCAGACGCTGGAAACGGGAAACTACGTCACCTATGGTGTAGTTACGCACGTGTCCCATATGCAGCCGACCTGAAGGATAGGGGAACATAGAGAGGCAGTAGAACTTCTCTTTACTCGGATCTTCGGTGACTTCAAAAGTTTTCTTTTCTGCCCAGTGCGTTTGCACTTTGGCTTCGATTTCTGAGGGATTATATTGCTCTTGCATCAGGTTTTTCGGCAATGCCGCCCATTATTTTGACATGCGCGCTATACTGCGCCGTTTAGATCTGCATAGAATAAACCAGAAGTGAGTCATTAAGAAAGGTTCGTCTTAAAGGAGTATTGGCCATGAGTGAGAGAAGTACGGAGTTACTGGCGCTGTATCAGGCCTTGATTGACAGAGTCAAACAACAGTATAACCAAGATAACTCATTGACAGTTAAGAGCTTATTTAACTCTATCAAGGAAGGGAAAGAGTATTTGGCCATCAAGCAGCAGGCCGGTGAGGCCGAGCTGTCTCTGGTCGAGGAGTTCCTCAAGCGGGATATCGCCAGTTATATCCAGAGCCAAACGGAAGATGACATCAGTTACAGCCCCACTATGTTGACACTGGAAAACACCCTCTGGCATTGGCTGGGCGAAATCAGTGACCGCAGCCAGGTGGAGTGGCACGAACTGGCCCATGAGTTTAAACACCATGGTTATTATCAGAGCGGCGATATCGTCAGTCAGGGCAAAATGGTCTGCAGTAACTGCGGTCATGAGATGGACTTCGAGTTCCCAGGCATCATTCCAGATTGCCCCGAGTGTGACCACTCGGAATTTACCCGTGAAGCGCTGGCGCCCTGAATCATAGATATTCAGGCTTTCAATGGCTTGGAACTCAAGGGAAAACCCTCAAACGCACAGACATAAAAACGCAGGCTCCGGCCTGCGTTTTCTATGCTGTTTATACTGTTTGAGACTGGTAGGTTTTGGCTGCAGATGTGCCGCTTCTCAACACAGGTTTTGATCAACTGTTATCGCGATAGGCGGCGATTTTGGCAATTGCTGCCTTGATTTCCTGCTTGCGACCCGCATCTGCCAGCTCGCGCCCTGGCCTTGGGGCGGCTTCGAGCGCCTTTTGCAGGAAAGGCAGGGCTTCGTCATACCTGTCCTCTTCCAGCAGGAAGTCGCCGTAGAAGTAGTTGCTGTCTATGCCATCGGGGTTGAGCTCCAACGCCTGTTTCAGCAACTCCTCAGCCTTGTCATCGTCCCCAAAGCCCAGCGGCCAGCCGGGCACCTTGTAGTAAAGCACCCCGAGACTGGTATAGGCCGAGCCCTTGAGCGCGGTGGGATCTTGCTTAAGCGCCTGCTCAAAGTCACTGCGAGCCAGCTTGGCATATTTGAGGGCACCGAGGCCGCCGCTGACCCCGGCATAGGTAGAGTTGATAATCCCGTGCCAGATGCGCACGCCTGTACTTTGAGGGTGGGATTGCACCGACTCATCCGCAAGCTTCAGCAGTTTGACAAAGGCTTTTTCCTGCTCGTCGCCGCTGAGTTGATAGTTGTTGATAGCCCAGTCGTGTTGCAACTGTTTGACGGCCAGATCGCTTGCGTCATCGGCCCAGAGCGAAGGACTCACCAGCAGCGCTGCGCTCAGGCACAAGAGTTTAAATGGCTTCATGTTTATCTCCTTCGGTGATGGGGTTGGCCGTGTCTTGTATTGGCATGGCCCTTTGGCAAAACTGGCGGATAAGTGGCAGTTTCTTGCGGGTATCATTGTTAACCAGGCCGGGCAGCAGGGCGTTTATCCGCACAAACAGCTTTTCCGGCCAACCGATAAAGCGGCGGCCCCGGCGATTATCGGCCAGATCCCGGCAGAGGATGTCGGCCACCCACTCAGGGCTGTCCTGACGGTTGCCGAGCGCCGAATTGAGCCGGCGCATCGATTCTGTGTTGAGTTCGGTATCCGTAGCTCTGGGGGCGAAATAGAGCACCTTAATCTTGCTGTCGGCCAACTCCCGCTCCAGTGCTTCGGTAAAGCCTCTGAGGCCAAACTTGCTGGCGCAGTAAAGACTGGAACCCGGGTAGCCTATGCTGCCGAGAATGGAACCGACATTGATGATGGCGGCCTCGGACTGACGTTTGAGCAAGGGCAGCAGGGTGCGGCAACAGTTGATGGGCGCCTCCAGGTTCACCGCCATCATGGCGCGGGTATCACAGGTGTCGCTGGCTTCCAACATGCTGAGTTGATTGACTCCGAGGCAGTTGATCAACACCTTGGAGCTGAACACCCCGGCGGCCTGGCGCAGCTGACACTGACCGCCACTGCTGGTCAGATCGGCACTTAAGGTGTGATGCTCCCCGGCAAGGCTCTGTTTCAGGGCATCGAGCTTGGCTTGATCCCGGCCGCAGAGCAGCAGTCTGGCGCCTTTGGCGGCCAGCGCCCTGGCGATGGAGCTGCCGATGCCGCCACTGGCGCCCGTGATGATGACATTCAGATACTTGAGTTCCATATTGGTCACCGTTTTCAGGAGGCCAGCGCCAAGGCCTGGGCCGGTGCCAGCTCGCGGAAGATGTTGCCGTAGAGGCGGTAGAAATTGTTGGCGGCGTGAATGATCAAGGCCTGTTCATCGCGATCCTCAATCCGGTTCATCAGCCCCTCAAAGAAATGGATATGTTGCTTGTCCAGCTCGCCGTGAGACTTGAGATAACTGAAGGCTGAATCCGGCAGCCCCAGGCGCGATTGCACTTTTTCGGCCGCCAGCAGCGCCAGATTAATGCTGGTGCCTTCCAGTACATTGACCATGCCGAAAAAGCCCAGCGGACTTACCCGATGCACCATGTCGTAGGCGTAAGCCACCATGACCTCGGTGGCAAACAGCGGCGTGCTGCGTCTGGCTTTTTCCTTGTCAAAACCGCAGGCGGCTATGTCATTTAGGATCCACTCCTGGTGGCCTTGCTCCTCTTCGATATACTCGGCCACCGCCACCCTGAGCCATTCCTTGCTTTCCGGCAGTCTGGCGCCTGTGGCCATGAGCAGCGGCGAAGTGTGCTTCACATGGTGATAGGCCTGGTGCAGGAAGGCGACATATTCCTCCAGGCTTATCTCTCCTTGCAGGCATTTGCCTATGATAGGACTGGCCAGCAGATACTCACGGCCGCTCTGGGTTGCTTGTTGTAATTGGTCGTAGAAATTCATTATAGGGCTCCCTCAAGATATGGGGTTTCAGATAGATAGAGCTGTTCTATTTGAGCGGCCAGGGCGCTCAGCAGTGAGGCGCGCTTGACCCTGCCATTGGCTGTGGTGTGAGGCTTGAGCTCGGTTTCATTCAGTCTTATCCAGCGTTTGATCCTGGCGTAGTCGGGCAGTGTGGCATTGACCGCATCCAGCCAGGCCTGGAGCTGTTCATTGCTGACTTGGAGCGGAGCGCACAGTAGCGCGCTGAGCCAGGGTTTGGCGTCGCCAAAGACCATACACTGACTCAGCAGCGGTTTGGCCATCAGCGCCGACTCCACCCACTCAGGGCTGATATTGCGGCCAAAGGAGCTGATAAGCAGATGCTTGCGGCGCCCGTTAATGGCGAGCACACCTTTATCGAGTTGGCCAAGGTCGCCGGTGGCGATTTCTCCCTGGCCCCAAGTCTCGGGTTGGCCGAGATACCCTAGGTGACTGGCGCCGCCGACATGGATTTCGCCGCCGCGAATGGTGACTTTGCAGTGAGGCAACACAGTGCCGGCAAAGCCGGGAGTGTCTTTATCCGGGGTGTTGAGCGCCACGACAGAGCCACATTCCGACAGGCCGTAACCCTCATAAACCGGCAATCCAAGCTCCCTGGCCCGCAGCAGCAACTCGGGGGCCACCTTGCCGCCACCGACGGCGACAAAGCGCAGTGAGTTTGGCGCTTGCCAACCTTGCTCGCAGGCACCGACCAGCAGTGTCAGTAACTGAGGAATGAGGATCATGCTGCTCGGCTGCGCTCGGCTTATGGTCTGCAGCAGCGCCCGGCTGTCGAGTCTTGAGCTGCCGTGCATGCCGCGCGCTTTATCCGAGGGCAGCAGCACAGTGCCGCCGCACAGCAAGGGGCTGTAGATACCGGCGATGTTTTCCAGCAAGGTGCTCAAGGGCAACAGACAAAGATGCCTGGGGCTGGGCAGGGCCGTGACTTTTGCAAGCGATTCGGCCACCCGCCATTGATGCTCGCTGCTGAGACACACCCCCTTGGGGTTACCGGTAGAGCCTGAGGTAAAGGTGATTTTGGCGGTGCCCTGAGGGACTTGTGGAAAAGCCGCCGTTTTCTCGGCGCAAGTGCTCTGTTGGCCCGGATGCCCGTTGCAGAGCTGTCCGTCAGATAGCTGTTCGTCGTATAACTGTCTGCCGTATAAATGCCAGCTGTATAAACTGCAGCCCAGTTCACCGAGCCCTTGGTAAGGCGCGAAGCCCTTTGGCAAACAAGGCTGGATTTGTGGGCTTTCGCTTAGCACCAGCTCAACCGAGGTTTGTTCAAGGCAGTTTGCCAACTGCTCTTGGGAGAAAAACAGCGGCAAGGGCAGGCAAAGAACTCCCGCCTGCTGGCAGGCAAGATCCAGTATCGCCCACTGCACACTGTTGCCGGCATGCAGTGCCAGGCTGCGGATATTCAGGCGTTTGAGGAAATCACTATAGCGGCGGATTTCTGTTTTCAGTTCAAGGTAGCTGAGTTGCCGCCCAGCATCGCTAAGGGCAATGGCCTGATCTTCGCCGTTGAGTTTGCCCAGGACATCCCAATCAAGGTTTGTTCCGGCGCCTGACTCAGAGGTATTGACTTGGTTTAACTGAGGCGATGGAGTCATAGGCTTGGCTCCCGGGTTCTTGCATAAGCCAATTCGGCCGCCATGGTGCTGATATCCGATTGGTGCCTTTGTGCCAGTCGTCTCAAGCGGGGACTGGTTTCTATCACCTCTTGGGCTAGGCGCAGATCGCCAATCATGACTCTGGGGTTGTTGCGGTAGTAATTGCCCCAAATGGCGCTGTCACCTTCCAGTCGCTCAGGATCGGCGCTACAGAGCAGCATGGGCGAAAAGCCCAGCAGTTTCATCAGCGCTTCCACCTGCTCTGTGACGGTAAAGACCATATACTCGAAACCGGCTCTGGCCAGAGTGGCGGCAAGCAGTACCAGCAGCAGTGGCCCTGAACTCTTATTGGTCAGGGCCAGATTGCCCACCTCTACCAAGGAAGCCCTGTCCACCGGGCGTTTGGTCAGCAGCGCCACTTGCTGCTCTATGGGATCCTTGAGATATTGCTCCAGAAACAAGGGGTAGTAACAACCGGCTCTGAGGCCGAAGGCACCCTGAGGCTGTCCCTTCAGGCTCAGCTGCAGTAAGAAAGGCAAAAATTCCTTGAGCTTGGCACCATGCACCTGCAAGTACTTGGCGGCGATATAGTCTTCGACCTCAGTGCGGCCCTCTGCCTGCTCATGGAACAGGCGACACTCGGGAAGCGAATGAGGTGGGTTGGCAGAGCTTGGGGCGTCCTTTTCCAGGGCAGACAGGGGAAACTGCTTGACCATAGAGATACTCCGGATCTGTTAACCAGTATCCAGAGCCTAGAAAAGCAGTCTTAAGAAATACTTATGTATCCATTAATATTTTATCAATTAGATAAAAATCAATTGGTTGGTTTTAGCTTTTATCGCTCTTTCGCCGTTTGGGGCAATACAACAGCCCCAAAAGCAGCAGCAAGCCACTCAGCCCGAGTACCGGCCATTGACCGACCCGGCTGAACAGGGTCCGGCCCTCGACCAGCGGCACTTCAGCCGTGAGTACGCCCTCGACGAACTGCGGCAGTTTGGCACTGATATTGCCAAACTCATCCACCACGGCGGTGACGCCATTGTTGGTGGCCCGCAGCAGAGGCCGGCCCAACTCGGCCGAGCGCATCTGGGCTATCTCCATGTGTTGCAGTGGGCCATTGGACTCACCGAACCAGGCATCGTTGGAGACGGTTAGCAACACCTGGGTATCCTCGGCGACGTTGGCCCTGAGTTGCTCGGGGAAAGCGATTTCATAACAGATAGCCGGTGCCAGGGTGTGGCCCAGCGCCGTCAGATTGTTTTGCTGATAACTGCCTCTGGCAAACGAGGACATGGGCAGGTTGAAAAAGGGCGCCAGTGGCCGCAGCAGCGACTCCATGGGTACAAACTCGCCTATGGGCAGCAGGTGATGTTTGCGGAACTGATTGTCATCCGCTGCGCTATAGTCGGCGTTTTCCTGCTGTTTCTGATGATGATTCCCCAGCACGATCAGCGAGTTGTAGAAGTCGCCATTTCGCTGGCTGATGATACCTGTGATGATGGCGGCATCCCGCAGATTGGCGACCCTGTTGGCGTTGTCGAGAAACTCTGCCACCATGCTTTCGGGGGCCGGTATCGCCGCCTCGGGCCAGATCACCAAGTCTCTGTCCAGATGCGGGCGGGAGAGATCCATATATTTGAGCATAGTCGGCCAGAGCGCGTCCGGCTGCCACTTCATGCTCTGGGGGATATTGCCCTGCACCAGCGCCACGCTGAGGGTCTCACCGGTACGCTCAACCGTTGAAAATCGCGGCGCCTGCCATACAAACAGGGCAAGTAGAGCCGAGCTCACCACCAGGCTGAGCCAGCGGCGTTTGAGCAGCAGTACCAGGCTTGCTGCCAGCAGCGCCACCACAAAACTGAGCCCCAAAGTGCCTATCATTGAGGCCAGTGGCTTCAAGGGGCCCGAGGTTTGGCTATAGCCGCCCCAGAGCCAGGGAAAACCGGTGAGCACCCAGCCCCGCAACCATTCACACAGAGTCCAGAGCGCCGGAAACAGCCCCAGCAGTTGCCAGTTATGACGCTTGGGCGCCAGTCGGGCCAGCAGGGCACCGGCCAGCGCCGGATACAAGGCCAGATAGAGGGCCAACAGGGCCATCAGGCCGATGGAAGCAATCAGCGGCAAGCCACCGAATCTGTCCATGCTGACATGCACCCAGCTGATCCCGAAGGCAAAGGCGCCAAAGCCAAAGCTGAGCCAATAGCCAAAACTGGCCTTGGGGGAAAGCTTGTCACTTTGCCAAAGGCCAAAGGCCAGCGCCAGCGGGTAGATGGGCCAGAGATCGTAGGGGGCAAAGGAAAGTGCCGTACTGGCACCGGCCAAAAAGGCCAGTACCAGACGCTGCTTGCGGTGGCGTTGTAGCGCCGCTAATGTGGACTTCACTGGTCGTTACTGTCTTCAGTATCGTTGGGATCGGGCAGTTTCACCCTGAGTTGCAATAAACGGCGGGTATCGGCACTGATGACTTTAAATTCAATGCCGTCGATGACGATCTTCTCGTTGCGCTCCGGCAGGTGACCGAAGGCGTGTGACACCAGGCCGCCGACTGTGTCGAACTCTTCATCACTGAAATGGGTGTTGAAGGTTTCGTTGAAATCTTCAATCTCGGTCAGTGCCTTGACCATGTAAACCCGGTTACCGGCTTTACGGATCTCTGACTCGTCGCTGTTGTCGTGATCGAACTCATCTTCGATATCGCCGACAATCTCTTCGAGAATATCTTCAATGGTGACCAGGCCGGAAACACCGCCGTATTCATCGACCACAATTGCCATATGGTAGCGTTGGGAACGGAACTCTTTGAGCAGCACATCCACTCTCTTGCTCTCGGGCACCACAACGGCCGGGCGGATCACTTTTTCCAGTGAGAAGGGTTCTTCACTGTTGTTGAAGCCGTACTTCAGCAGATCTTTGGCCAGCAGTATGCCTTCGATATGGTCTTTGTCTTCATTGACCACAGGAAAGCGGGAATGAGCAGAGTTGATGACAGTGTTGAGCAGCTCCTCAACAGAGTCATTGAATTGGATGGCGACAATCTGCGCTCTGGGGATCATTATGTCCCTGACGCGCAAATCAGATACCTCTAAAACACCTTTTATCATCTCGCGGGTATCTTCAGTGATGAGCTCACGCTGCTCGGCATCGTGGATCACCTCAACCAGATCTTCGCGATTTTGAGGTTCGCCCTGGAATAACTGGCTTACTCGGTCAAACCAGCCTTTCTTATGGGCGCTGGTACTCGGGGGGATATCGTCACTCATAGTGTTCTTCATGACAGGGCGAACCCTGGCAATTATTGCTCCTTGTATGGGTCAGTAAAACCTAAGCTTTCAATAAGTTGGGTCTCTAACGACTCCATTTCTTCGGCTTCGGCATCTTCAATGTGATCATAACCTAGCAGATGCAGGCAACCGTGCACAACCATATGTGCCCAGTGCGCCTGTAGCGGTTTATGCTGTTCACGGGCTTCATTTTCAACGACTGAAACGCAAATGACAAGATCCCCGAGTAATGGCAGGGTTATTCCAGGTGGCGCTTCAAACGGAAATGACAGCACATTGGTGGGCTTGTCTTTGCCGCGATAGTCCCGGTTCAACTGCTGGCTCTCTTCGCTGTCCACCAGACGTATGGTCAGCTCGGCCTGCTCCATACTATTGCCTATGGCAGTGCGGGCCCAGAGCTCGAAATCGCTCTGGGATGGCAGGTTTTGCGCTTCTGTGGCCAGTTGCAGGTCCAGTAGCAGATCAAGACTCATGGACGCCGGCCTCTGTCAGTTGATATTGGCTGTCGCGTTGGGCCTTGGCCGCCTGCTGGCGCTGATCGTGTGCCTCATACGCTTCCACTATGCGGGCTACTACCGGGTGGCGCACCACATCCTGGGCCTGGAAGAAGTTGAAGCTGATCTCTTCCACTTCGCTCAGTACTTCGATGGCGTGGCGCAGGCCGGACTTGGCGTTGCGCGGCAGATCTATCTGGGTAATGTCACCTGTGATCACCGCCTTGGAGTTGAAGCCGATACGGGTGAGGAACATCTTCATCTGTTCCACCGTGGTATTTTGGCTCTCATCGAGAATGATAAAGGCATCGTTGAGGGTGCGGCCACGCATATAGGCCAGCGGTGCGACCTCGATAACATTGCGTTCTATCAGTCGCTCGACCTTCTCAAACCCGAGCATCTCAAACAGGGCGTCATACAGAGGCCTGAGGTAAGGGTCTACCTTCTGGCTCAGATCGCCGGGCAGGAAGCCCAGTTTCTCACCGGCTTCCACCGCAGGGCGGGTTAGCAGAATGCGGCGGATCTCCTGACGTTCCAGCGCATCCACGGCGGCGGCAACAGCCAGATAGGTCTTGCCGGTACCGGCGGGGCCTATGCCGAAGGTGATGTCATGGCGCACTATGTTGGCCACATATTGGGTCTGGTTGGGATTGCGCGGCTTAATCACCCCTTTGCGGGTCTTGATATAGTGCTCTTTGGGTTCTGCACCGCTGTCGTCGGCTTCCAGGGCAATGGCTTCCTGAATGGCGATATGCACCTGCTCGGGCTCAAGATCCGGAGTCGAGCCTTTTACCGGCGCGGTTTCGACATAGAGCTGTTTCAGCAGGTTGTTGGCGGTGAGGCAGTTACGCGGCTGGCCGACAATCTGAAAATGGTTGTTGCGGTAGCTTATCTCGACGCCCACCCGGCGCTCGAGCTGTTTGATATTGTCATCGAACGGACCACACAGAGACGCCAGACGGCGACTGTCGGCCGGTTCGAGATACAGATTCATGGTGGTTAATTTGTGAGACAAACAAAAACTCCTGTTGATGTCATCTTTGATCAGTTTACGAGCGTGAAGGCATAAATGCTAACGGAAAATCGAGCCTAAAATAAAACGGCCCGGGTCCTAAGAGCCGGGCCGCCGTGGAAGTCTCGGCGCTTACGGGGTGAACTGAGTCACGCCCAGGGTGTCTTCCTGATTATGCTTGGCCAGAATATCACTGGGGCGCAGGCTCTTGCGCAAGTCCATCTCATCTTCTCCGCGAACAAACTTGCCGCGCAGCGAGTTGGTGTAGACATCGACGATTTCCACGTCCACGAAGCTGCCTATATGCTTGGGCTGGCCTTCGAAGTTGACCACCCGGTTGTTTTCGGTGCGGCCGCGCAGTTCCATGGGATTTTTGACCGATGGGCCTTCCACCAGAATACGCTGCACTGTGCCCAGCATCTGGCGGCTGTAGCGCTGCGCCTGTTGGGTGATTCTGTCTTGCAGAATTGCCAGGCGCTGCTTTTTCTCTTCCATATCCACATCATCCGGCAAGTCGGCCGCCGGGGTGCCGGGACGGGCACTGTAGATAAAGCTGAAGCTGTGGTCAAAGCCCACTTCTTCAATCAGCTTCATGGTGTCGGCAAAGTCTTCTTTGGTTTCGCCGGGGAAGCCGATGATAAAGTCGGAACTTATCTGAATATCCGGCCGCGCCTTGCGCAGACGGCGAATGATTGACTTGTACTCGATTGCCATATGGCCGCGCTTCATCTGGGTCAGAATGCGGTCTGAACCTGATTGCACCGGCAGGTGCAGGAAGCTTACCAGCTCAGGAGTGTCTTCATAGACGTCGATAATGTCCTGGGTGAACTCTATCGGATGGCTGGTGGTAAAGCGGATGCGGTCGATACCGTCGATGGCGGCCACATAACGCAGCAGCTCGGCAAAGCTGCAAATTTCGTCATCATGGGTCAGGCCGCGATAGGCGTTAACGTTTTGTCCCAGCAGGTTGACTTCACGCACCCCTTGCTCGGCCAGTTGAGCGATTTCCAGGATGATGTCATCCAGTGGCCGGCTGACTTCTTCACCGCGGGTGTAGGGCACCACGCAGAAAGAGCAGTACTTGCTGCAGCCTTCCATGATGGAGACAAAGGCGGTGGGGCCTTCAGCGCGGGGCTCGGGCAGACGGTCGAACTTCTCGATTTCAGGGAAGCTGACGTCAATCACCGCCTGGTCGCCGCTGCGAACCTGGTTGATCATCTCTGGCAGACGGTGCAGGGTTTGGGGGCCGAAGATAATATCCACGCACTGGGCGCGTTCTTTTATCGCCTTGCCTTCCTGCGAAGCCACACAACCACCCACGCCAATGATCAGCTCAGGATTCTTGTCTTTGAGTGTTTTCCAGCGGCCCAGCTGATGGAATACCTTTTCCTGCGCTTTTTCACGAATAGAACAGGTATTGAGCAGCAGAATATCTGCCTCATCAGCCTCTTCGGTCAGGGTGTAGCCCTGAAATTCGTTTAACAGATCGGCCATCTTGGATGAGTCGTACTCATTCATCTGACAGCCCCAGGTTTTAATATGGAGTTTTTTACTCATCAGTTTTGCGTCGCTCTTCGGAACCACTTAAAAAATAGCGCGCCATTTTACCCGCTGTTCAGTCCGCTGACCAGCTTTTGAACGCCAGGACTGAGAATTACTCTGGTGGCTGTAGTACCCCTTTAAAAAGTGTGGGTAAGCGATTATCGGCCAGCTGAATGTCCTGCTGTTGATAAAACTGCTCAGCCATCTGTTGGGTACCGGCGCGAGCCTGAAGATAGATATCCTCCAGTACCTCTATATGAAAGCCGGCCATGGTTTCCGTGATTTGTTGATATAGGGCATAATTCAGCGACGAGCGATAGGTTACAGTTATCACTTCCATCTGGTCTGCCGTGGTGGCGGCCAGAATATGACCAGAGGTAAAGGCGGCCGGGACGATAAGGGCTGCGGCTATCAGGCTGTTGGTAAGTTTGCACATGGTATCCTCACTTGTTGATGTCGATAACCGCCAATGCGGTGTTGGCTATGACAGATACTGCTTGGACACACTGAGGCTAGCCTATGGTTGCCAAGACTCGTGTGTCGGCTTGTAAGCAGGTGTTTCAGGAGGGCCGGCAGCAACATTTGCTCATGATTGAAGCCAAAACAGTTACCATTGAACACAACTCTGTGGCCAAGGCGGCAGAGAAGATAGACAGCAGGAAAGGCATAGTGACAGAACAACATGAGACCAAGGATATCGTCATCATAGGTGGCGGTATGGTGGGCGCGGCGACGGCGCTGGGGTTGGCCAAACTCGGGCTGGAAGTGGCGCTGGTGGAGGCCTTTGAACCCGAGGCCTTTGATGCCTCGCAACCTCTGGATGTCAGGGTCTCGGCCATCAGCGCCGCATCGGAGGCACTACTCGAGCGTTTGGGGGCATTCGATACTCTGCTCGGTATGCGCCATGTGGCCTATCGTGGCCTGGAAACCTGGGAGATGGAAGGCTGCATAACCCGTTTTCATGCCAGTCAGATTAAGGCCGAGCGTCTGGGCCACATAGTGGAAAACCGTTTGGTGCAGCTGGCACTGTGGCAGGAATTCGACAACTACCCCAATCTGACACTCTGCTGTCCGGCGCGGGTCGGGCGCATGGTGCGCTCCTGTGCCGGCATCGAGGTTAGCCTGGACGATGGTCGAGTGTTCGATGCCCGCTTGCTGGTGGGGGCCGATGGTGCCAACTCCAGAGTGCGCCAATGGGCCGGAATTGGTATCAGCGGTTGGGATTATTCCCAGTCCTGTATGTTGATCAATATCGCCACCGAGTGCGAAGAGCAGGATGTGACCTGGCAACAGTTTACTCCGCAAGGGCCGCGTTCCTTGCTGCCATTGCCGGGCAAAAATGCGTCCCTGGTTTGGTATGACGATGCCAAACAAATTCGCAGTTTGATGCAGCTAAGCGACAGCCAACTGAAGCAGGCGATCATCAATCACTTCCCCGATAGGCTCGATCCCCACTTCGAAGTGTTGGCCAAGGGCAGTTTTCCGCTGACCCGGCGCCATGCGCAGCAATACTATCGCGATAACTTGGTGATCCTGGGGGACGCGGCTCACACCATTAACCCGCTGGCGGGGCAGGGGGTTAACCTGGGCTTCAAAGACGTCGAAGCCTTGATAGCGACAATCACCCAGGCGCTGGAAAAGGGCGAAGACTGGTCAAAGGCCACAGTGCTTGAGGGGTTCCAAAAGCAGCGCTGGTTTGACAATCAGTTGATGATGACAGGCATGGATCTCTTCTATGCCGGTTTCAGTAACGATCTGTTGCCACTTAAACTGCTGCGTAACGCCGGCCTCAAGCTGGCGGATATCAATACTCCGGTTAAGCAGCAAGTGCTCAAGTATGCGCTGGGGCTGAGATAACCCCGGTCGATTTGTTGATTGTCGCAAGAGAGTGCTAAAATGCCGCGTTTTTATAAGAATGCGGCATTTTTCATTGGCTTTTATGCCGGGTTTTGGCCTGTAACGGTCAAGCTTCAAGTGCGGTGAATATTTGCCTGGCCACCTCTGGCCTTCGCAGAACTTCTCGTTGAATAAACAGAATAGAGACTGATGACAGAGATTAAACTTATCGTCGGGCTGGCCAATCCCGGCGCCGAGTATGCCCAGACCCGCCATAATGCCGGTGCCTGGTATGTGCAGGAGCTGGCCAGAGGTTGCGGTGCCCAGCTCAGTGCCGACAGCAAGTATTTTGGCCTGACTGCCAGAGTTACGCTCAAGGGCCGCGATGTGCGCCTGCTGATCCCTTCCACTTATATGAACCTGAGTGGTAAGTCGGTGGCGGCATTGGCGAACTTCTTCCGTATTCAACCGGAGGAGATTTTGGTGGCCCACGATGAGCTGGACATGCCGCCGGGTGTGGCCAAGTTCAAGCTTGGCGGTGGTCATGGCGGCCATAACGGCCTCAAGGACATTATTGCCAAGCTGGGCAATAACAAGAATTTTTATCGTCTGCGGATTGGCATAGGTCATCCCGGAGACAAGAATAAAGTCAGTGGCTATGTGCTTGGCAAGGCGCCGAGTACTGAGCAGTCGCTGATCGATGCCGCGGTAGATGAAGCGGTGCGCGCCACAGATATCCTCTTTGCCGAGGATATGACCAAGGCGATGCACAGGCTGCACTCCTTTAAAGCGGTCTAAGATTATCCAGGCGTCAGACGCCTGTTTCATTATCCTGTCCGGGGCCGAGTGCGCCGGGCTCAAATTAGAGAGAAAGGTAAACATCATGGGTTTTAAATGCGGCATCGTTGGTCTGCCAAACGTCGGTAAGTCAACTCTGTTCAATGCGTTAACCAAGGCTGGCATCGAAGCGGCAAACTTTCCCTTCTGTACCATAGAACCCAACACTGGTGTGGTGCCAGTGCCGGATGCTCGTCTGGACGCCCTGGCTGAAATCGTTAAGCCTGAGCGGGTACTGCCGACCACCATGGAGTTTGTGGACATTGCCGGTCTGGTTGCCGGGGCATCCAAGGGCGAAGGTCTGGGTAACAAGTTCCTGGCCAACATCCGTGAAACCGATGCTATCGGCCATGTGGTACGTTGCTTCGAGAACGACAATATTGTTCACGTCGCCAACAAGGTTGACCCGGCCGGTGATATTGAAGTGATCAATACCGAACTGGCACTGGCGGATCTCGACAGTGTTGAGCGTGCCATACTGCGTCAGCAAAAGCGCGCCAAGGGTGGTGATAAAGACGCCAAATTTGAAGTCGAAGTACTGGAAAAACTCAAGCCGGTACTGGACGAAGGCCATATGCTGCGCACCCTGGATTTGAGCAAAGAGGAGCTGGAAGCCGTGGCTTACCTGAACCTGCTGACGCTCAAGCCAACCATGTATATTGCCAACGTTTCTGAAGATGGCTTCGACAATAACCCGCATCTGGATACAGTGCGCGCCATTGCCGAAAAAGAAAATGCCGTTGTGGTGCCTGTGTGCGCCGCTATCGAGTCAGATCTGGCGGAAATGGATGAGGAAGAGCGCAGCGAGTTCCTCGAAGAGCTGGGCCTGGAAGAGCCAGGGCTTGATCGGGTGATCCGCGCCGGTTACGAACTGCTGACACTGCAAACCTACTTTACTGCCGGGGTGAAAGAAGTTCGTGCCTGGACTGTGACTGTCGGTTCTACCGCACCGCAGGCGGCCGGTAAAATTCACACCGACTTTGAGCGCGGCTTTATTCGGGCTCAGGTTATGGCCTATGATGACTTTGTTCAGTTCAAGGGCGAAGCCGGTTGTAAGGAAGCGGGTAAGCTGCGGGTGGAAGGGAAAACCTATATCGTCAAAGACGGCGACGTGATGCACTTCCTGTTTAACGTATAAGTGACTCTAAATGGGCGATAGAACACGGATTTGCGTATCTGTTGCCCAGTTTGATGGGTTTATAGGCAAACAGCTGGGGCGGCGGGATTTAGCCTAAAAAAGCTGTTGACCTGAATAACCTGAATAAGCATAATACGCCCCGTTCCTCGGCACGGGGAACAACAAAGTTATCGTGGCTATGTAGCTCAGCTGGTTAGAGCACAGCACTCATAATGCTGGGGTCGCAGGTTCAAGTCCCGCCATAGCTACCATCCTTCTTGGGATGTTAAAAATAAGAGACACTGCGGGAGTGGTGAAATTGGTAGACACGCCAGATTTAGGTTCTGGTGCCGCAAGGTGTGAGAGTTCAAGTCTCTCCTCCCGTACCATATTTGTCTCTTATTGAACTAGCTTTGATTATTGGTGGGGTATCGCCAAGCGGTAAGGCACCGGGTTTTGATCCCGGCATTCCCAGGTTCGAATCCTGGTACCCCAGCCATCTTTACCAAGTTTATATATTGGGGTATCGCCAAGCGGTAAGGCACCGGGTTTTGATCCCGGCATTCCCAGGTTCGAATCCTGGTACCCCAGCCATAAACGCTAAAGAAAAAAATACAGTGGCTATGTAGCTCAGCTGGTTAGAGCACAGCACTCATAATGCTGGGGTCGCAGGTTCAAGTCCCGCCATAGCTACCATGTTTCTTTAGCAGCAAACTTGGTCTTCACGAGTCTTAAGATTCGTATCGGTTAATACCGACCCTGATGGGGTATCGCCAAGCGGTAAGGCACCGGGTTTTGATCCCGGCATTCCCAGGTTCGAATCCTGGTACCCCAGCCATATTCAACGAAAGAGCCCGTCATAGACGGGCTTTTTTGTGGTTCATCGCGGATCTCCGGGGAACGCCTCTCTGACTTTCAGAAAGAAGTATTCGGTATCCCGGTAGCCATAGCCCATTCGCTTCAGCAGTTTGA
>NZ_JBKORJ010000015.1:0-117107 GCF_047314585.1 Shewanella sp. BJSY2023SW005 | reverse complement strand
GTTAAACAGTGAGTCCGGGGTCCCCTTCGTCTAGAGGCCTAGGACACCGCCCTTTCACGGCGGTAACAGGGGTTCGAATCCCCTAGGGGATGCCAATTTCGCAGTGTTTAACAAAACCTGTACTCCTTTCACAGAGTCTAAAACGTGAGTCCGGGGTTGGCTTAGCCTAGAGGCCTAGGACACCGCCCACTTTCCTTAGGTAGAGAGTCGGCGGTAACCGTGGTTCGAATCCCCTAGGGGATGCCGCATTTTGCAGCGTTTAGTAAAACCTGTACTCCTTTCACAGAGTCTAAAACGTGAGTCCGGGGTCCCCTTCGTCTAGAGGCCTAGGACACCGCCCTTTCACGGCGGTAACAGGGGTTCGAATCCCCTAGGGGATGCCACATTTTCCAAGAGATTTTGTTTTTGGCAGAATTTCGGGGCTATAGCTCAGCTGGGAGAGCGCTTGCATGGCATGCAAGAGGTCGACGGTTCGATCCCGTCTAGCTCCACCAAATACTCTTATCACAGAGGTTAAACAGTGAGTCCGGGGTCCCCTTCGTCTAGAGGCCTAGGACACCGCCCTTTCACGGCGGTAACAGGGGTTCGAATCCCCTAGGGGATGCCACATTTTCCAAGAGATTTTGTTTTTGACAGAATTTCGGGGCTATAGCTCAGCTGGGAGAGCGCTTGCATGGCATGCAAGAGGTCGACGGTTCGATCCCGTCTAGCTCCACCAAAGATTCTCCTTCAAGAGAAACACTAACCACCTCAGGGTGGTTTTTTGTTATCAGTCCTTCAACGTTTGCTTCCTATCAAAACAGCACGCTCTAACCCCGAATGGATTGATTGTTAGAGTATTTGTCCAACCATGTATCGAGACATGGCCCCAAAATGCAGATCTTATTAACTGCTCTTATCAGGCTCAGGCTTCACTACCGATACGCCAGATTGTTTTGCCCGGATACCCGCCGAGTTACTACTTGAGTAAAAAGTCGCTACTCGAGTAAGCAAGTCACTGTTAGTCAAGGTAAGTGTCTCTTTACATGGAAGGCTTAAAAAACAGGAAGCCGCGATGGCTTCCTGGAATGTTGTTCTATGCTGAAAAGCAGGGCGGTATATAGATATTTTAGTCTACACCAATAAAACCGCCTGTTTGGTGGGCCCACAGCTGGGCGTAAATCCCTTTGCTGCGGATCAGTTCCTGATGGCTGCCTTGTTCGACGACTTTGCCCTGATCCAGCACTATCAATCTATCCATAGCAGCTATGGTTGATAGCCTGTGAGCGATAGCGATAACGGTTTTTCCTTCCATCAATTGATAGAGGCTTTCCTGAATTGCCGCTTCCACTTCCGAGTCGAGTGCCGAGGTGGCTTCATCCAGGATCAGGATTGGCGCATCTTTCAATAGCACTCTGGCGATGGCAATACGCTGCCTTTGACCGCCGGATAATTTGACACCCCGTTCACCCACCTGGGCATCCAGCCCGGTATTTCCCGACGGATCTGTCAAAGAGGCGATAAACTCACTGGCCTGGGCCTTGATGATCGCCTGCTCCAGTTCCTCTTCAGTGGCATCGGGACGACCATAAAGAATATTTTCTCTGATGGATCTGTGCAGCAAGGAGGTATCCTGAGTCACCATGCCTATCTGTGAGCGCAGCGAATCCTGGGTGACTTTACGTATATCCTGACCATCTATCAGAATTCTTCCCTTTTCCACATCATGAAAACGCATCAGCAGATTGACCAAGGTGGACTTACCGGCACCCGAGCGACCCACCAGACCGACTTTTTCACCTGGCTTGATCTGTAAATCCAGCCCTTCCAGCACGCCGCTCTGTTCTCCATAGTGAAAGCTGACCTTATCGAAATCGATTTGCCCTTGCTCAACTAAAATGGCTTTGGCGTCTTCGGCATCCAGAATGCGGGTGGGTTTGGACAGGGTGCTCATACCATCGGCCACTGTCCCTATATTTTCAAACAGTGAGCTGATTTCCCACATTATCCATTGCGACATGCCGTTGAGCCGCAGAGCCAGGCTGACGGCAATCGCTATGGCGCCGACACTGATGGCACTGTCGCTCCAGAGCCAGATGGATACGGCTGCCACGCTAAAGGCCAGGAAATAGTTCAGCAGCTGCACACTGACGTTAATTCCGGTGACCAGACGCATCTGCCTGTGCACGGTATCCAAGAAGGTTTTCATGCTCGACTGAGCGTATTCGGCTTCCTGCTGGGTGTGGGAGAAGAGTTTGACCGTGGCAATATTGGTGTAGCTGTCGACGATTCGACCCGTCATGGTTGAGCGGGCATCGGCCTGCTCGGTAGACACGGCTTTCAGCTTGGGCACGAAATACCACTGCAGGCCGATATAGATGGCAAGCCATGCCAACATGGGCAGCATCAAGCGCATATCGGCACTGGCTATCATCACCAACATGGAGGTGAAATACACCATTATGTAGACCAGCACGTCCAAGAGTTTCATCACGGTTTCCCGCACCGCCAGAGAGGTTTGCATCACCTTGGTGGCAATGCGGCCGGCAAAGTCGTCCTGATAGAAGGAAACACTCTGTTTCAACAGGTATTTGTGCGCCAGCCAGCGGATAGCCATCGGATAGTTGCCCAGCAGACTTTGGTAGACAATCAAGGCGTGCAGCAAGATGAGTACAGGCAAGAGCACGAGTACCAGCAAGGTCATGCCGAGTAACTTGAGTCCTTCATCCTGCAGCAGGGTTTGTGGATCCTTGTCTACCAGCCAATCAACCAACTGCCCCATAAAGCCAAACAGCGACACTTCCAGCATGGCCAGAATTGCGGTCAATATTGACATCAATATCAGCGGTCGCTCGAAACCTTTGGTGTAGTGGCGGCAAAAAGCATAGAGCCCTTTGGGCGGCGGAGATGGTTCTATATCCGGCAGTGGATCCGTCCAGTGTTCAAAGCGGGAAAACAACGTCTTTATCATGGCCTTCTCTTGGCAAACTGTTATGGGCGATTTATCTCTTGGCAAAGAATGATTCTTGCCCGGTTATGCGGGCAGACATCGGGCCTTGCGGATCTGGAGTGATTTTTATTCAAGCCGTTCCAGCATACCCAATTTTTATCTGTAGGGCAGCTATTATTCCGGATCAATAGTTTGGGTTTGGTCTCGGGGTTCAGTTCCGTTTTCCGCTGGTTTCCCCCGTGTTCGCGGGGTAATCTGCATCCAGGTTATAGACGATAGCGAAACAGATGATGACGATTTTTACCGAGCTCAGCACCGACACCTGTCGCCGGGCGAGACTTAGTCGCGATCCCAGGTTTGATGGCCGCTTCTTTATCGGGGTGAAGACGACGGGGATCTATTGCCGGCCTATCTGCCCGGCGGTGGCGCCGAAAGAGGAAAATGTCGATTACTTTTTCTCGGCCGCCGCCGCGGCAAATCAAGGTTTGCGCCCCTGTTTGCGTTGCCGGCCGGAAAGCGCGCCCGGCTCCTGTGCCTGGAAAGGCACGAGAACCACGCTGGAGCGGGCGGTAACCCTGATAGAGCAGGGCGCCTTGAGCGGCGAGTCGGCGAAAGGTGTCGAGCACTTGGCACAGCGCCTCGGGATCAGCAGTCGTTATCTGCGCAAGCTGTTTGTCGAAGCGCTGGGCCTGTCTCCCAAGCAATACGCTGCGTTTCAGCAATTGATGTTTGCCAAGCAGTTGCTGCACCAAACCCGGCTCCCTATCACGCAAGTGGCCTTGGCTGCGGGATACACGAGTATTCGCCGTTTCAACGAAGTGTTTCAGAGTCAGCTGCAGCTAACCCCGTCGGCACTCAGACGTAGCGCTGATACGCAAATGGACGACAGTAACAGGCTGCAACTTTTTTTGAGTTACCGGCCGCCTTATGCCTGGCAAGCGCTACTTGATTTTTATCGCCTGCGGGCGGTAACAGGAATGGAGTGGTTTGAACTTGATGGCCGCCAGGGCTATGGTCGCAGCCTGTTACTCAACAGCGACAAAGGCGGGTTCAAAGCTTGGTTTTTTGCCGAGTTGCAGGCCTCGCAAAATAGAGTCGCAGTTACCCTGGCATTGGAAGAGGGCGCCGAGCTTAGCTTGTTGCCGGTATTGGTCAATCGGATAAGAAGGATATTGGATCTCGACGCTGATATGCAGCAGGTTGAGCAAGTGTTGCAACCTATCACACTGGCAGACTCCACCTTTGGTTGGGAGCCGGGGCTGAGACTGCCGGCAGCAGGCTCTCTGTTTGAAGCCGGTGTGCGGGCTGTTCTGGGCCAGCAGGTCAGCGTTACCCAAGCCACCAAACTGTTGGGGCAGTTGGTGGCAGCCAGAGGTGAGAGGCGAGTTATCGCCGGGTGCGAAATCAGCTTCTTTCCCGAGCCAGAAAGCATGTTGGCGGCGGACTTTGACGAGTTGAAAATGCCCGCAAGCAGAAAGACGGCATTGGCTGAGTTGGCGCGTTTTCAGCTTGAGCATGGTGATGCCGAGCCCGAGGCTTGGCTCAGTTTGAAAGGGATTGGCCCCTGGACCATAGCCTACGCCAGAATGCGCGGGTTGTCGGATCCTGATGTGTTGCTCGGCGGCGATTTGATAATCCGTAAGCGTCTGCTCACGCTGCTTGGTGAAACGACAATCTCGACCGAGGTTAACGGGAACTTGACTCAACTTAACCCGGATTCGGCTAAACAAGGTGCAGTTGGTCAGCATAAAGGCAAGAAAAGTATGGACAACAAGAGTGGCGCCAAGAAAAGTGCGGCCCATTACCAAGCGTTACTGCAAGGTGTCACTGAAGCGGCGTCGCCCTGGGGCAGTTATCTTACTCTACAACTTTGGCAGTCGGCATAGAACCCATTAATAGCAATGAATGAAGAGCTCTGAGATGGGTTGCAGAGGTGACAGGCATCAGGGTCAAACTCCTATTCAAAAGCCATAAAATCAAGGGATTAATCCTATGAATACACAAGATAAACCGAGCTTGGCCGTATCGCTGAGTAAAGAGTGGCCGGCAGCAGAATTGGTGCCGGTGGCGGAGCTTATCATGGATTCGGCTGTGGGCAGGCTGTGGCTTGCTGCGGGGCCCCATGGGTTGTCACATCTGTCGGTTTTGACGGGGGATGACAGAGAGCGCCGGATCCCGCTGGCGAGCGCGAATGCGGCGCAAAAGGCGCGGGCTGAGGCGATATTGGCGCAGACCAAGAGCCAGCTATCGGAGTATTTTGCTGGCGCCAGACAGGTATTCGAGTTGCCTTTGGCTCCCAAAGGGACACGCTTTCAACGCACCGTTTGGCAGGCGTTGGTGGGGTTGTCCTACGGCAGCTTCACCAGTTACGGCGAGCTGGCCATAAAGATTGATAACCCGAAAGCGGTCCGCGCTGTCGGCACTGCCAATGGCGCCAACCCGATAGCGATTATCGTGCCTTGTCACAGAGTCATAGGCAAGGATGGCAAGTTGACCGGTTATGCCTGGGGCCTGGCCATGAAGCAACAACTGCTTGACTTGGAAGCAGGTCGTCCAAGTTAATCTTTTTGGCATAAATCAACGAAATCCTCCGGCGATTTGAGGTATTCTGAAGCCTGACTGAAGTCGCGTATTACTGAGGAAAACACAGATGCAACCACTCTTTTGGCTGGAAGAGGGAGAGTTGGCAGGAAGCCGGGGCCCAGCAGGCCAGAACTGGGATCTCGATGAGCTGCAGCGCTCCGGGATAGGCGCGATTCTTTCCCTGGCTGAAAATGTGGTGGCCGATTGGCCTCAGTCGCCATTTGAGTTTGCCTGTATCCCTTTGCCGAGTGGAGAAACCCCGCTGGATGCCGATTTACGGCTCTGTGTCGAACAGTTGCCCAAGGCGCTCGACTTTATCAAGCGCCAGCGTGCAGCCGGGCTAGGGGTACTGGTTCATTGCGAGTCTGGGCAAAACCGTACTTGTCTGTTGCTGGCCTACTATCTGATGGAACATGGTGTGGCACCGCTGCATGCGGTTTCCCGTGTTCGAGCGGTGGCCGATGCCGCCTTTGAATCCCATGGCTGGGACCAGTTTGTGTTCGATGTGCTCTATGCTTTACAGGAATAGCAAGCCAGAGCAGGAGGCGGGAATGCTGGATCCCGGAACGAATTAATGCTTGAATACTCTTCACTATTTCGAAGAATATTCAAAATGTTGCCACAGTTTGGAATACTGTTGATCCTCTTGTCCTTGCTGAGTGCCTGTAGCTCGGCACCGACACGGGATCCCGCTTACAGCGACTCCAGCTATCTGGCAACGCCGGAGAGTTCTGTCTTGCTGGATTATCTGGAACCTCAATTGTCCATCCACCCATCGCAGACGGGTGTGCTGCCGTTGGCCGAAGGTGTCGATGCCTTTATTGCCAGGTTGGCGCTTATCCGCAGTGCCCAGAGCAGTATCGATCTGCAGTACTACATTTATCGGGCCGATGAAACCGGCAAAACCCTGGTGTGGCAACTGTTGGAAGCTGCCGAGCGCGGTGTGCGGGTAAGGCTGCTGCTGGATGACACCACGAGTGCGCCGCTCGAATCCGGACTGGCGGCCTTGAATCATCATCCCAATATTCAGGTTCGCCTCTATAACCCGGTATATTCCCGCACCTTCAGAGGCTTGTCTTGGCTGTTCAGTTTCGCCCGCTTGAACCACAGAATGCACAATAAGTCGCTGACGGTGGACAACATGGTTTCTGTGGTGGGAGGGCGCAACATAGGCAATGAGTACTTTTCTGCCAACGATGAACTTGAGTTCGGTGACTTTGACTTGCTCGCCATAGGAAAAGCCGTCCCGGCTATCTCTGATCAGTTTGATCTTTACTGGAATGCGCCGCTGACCATTCCACTTGAGCAGCTGCTGCCCAAGCGTCTGACCCGGGAAAAACTGCTGCAGGCCGATGCCAAGATGCGGCAGGAGCAGCAGGCGATGCAGGATCACCCCTATTATCAGCGCCTGTTGCAGAGCCAGTTGATAACCAACATGGAGCAGCAGCAACTCGACTGGTATTGGGGCGAAGCCAAGGTGTTGTTTGACCCGCCCGATAAGCTGCGCAGCGCCGAGCCCGAGAGTTGGATGCTGGCCGATATTGGTCGTTTTCTGTCCCAGGTTGAAAACAACATACTGATCATCTCGCCCTATTTTGTGCCCACCGCCAAAGGGGCCGATGCCCTGGCACAGGCGGTAGCCAATGGCATTGAGGTTACTGTGGTGACCAATAGCCTGGCAGCCACAGATGTAGTGGCCGTGCATGCCGGCTACAAGAAGTATCGTCGGCAACTGCTGGAAGCCGGTGTCAGCCTCTATGAAGTCAAGGCCGACCCTGACCATAAGCCTTCTTCATGGCGCGGCAGCTCACGCACCAGTCTACATGCCAAAACTTTTGTGCTGGACGATAAAGATGTGTTCGTCGGCTCGTTCAATTTTGATCCCCGCTCTGCCTGGATCAATACTGAAATGGGAATTCTGCTACATCAGCCCAAGCTTGCCGAACACATGCAGCGGCAACTGGGCGGCGCCTTACTGCGCAATGCTTACCGATTGGCGCTGGAGGAGGATGAGCTTGTGTGGCACGACGATGCCAAACAAGAGGTGTTCTATAATGAGCCTGCCGCCGGTTTCTGGCGCCGTCTCAGTGCCGATATCCTCAGCCTTTTGCCTATTGAGTCGCAATTGTGAACTGCAGTAGGCCACCATAGGTTCAAGCCTGTGTTATCCTGAAGCGTTTAACTTATTGTCTGTTATGGTGTTGTTATGAAGAGTAAGGCCAATCAATCTCAGGGACTGCTGCTGTTTCATCTGTCGGCAAGCCAGCTGTTTGCCATCGGCACCTTGAAGATCCGTGAGTTGGTACCTTATATGCCACTAAACCAGATCCCCCAATCTCATTCAGCTGTGATGGGTGCGGTAAACTTCAGAGGACACACTATTCCCGTAGTGGATATGGCGGCGGCCGTTGGTTATCGCCCGGTCACCGCAGAGGAGCGCAAGAGCTGTTTTATCATCATCACAGATTGTCAGCGGATGGAGATAGGCTTTCTGGTTCGCGGCATAGACAAGATCCTCGAATGTAACTGGCGAGATATTGAATCACCGCCGGATAACCTGGGACGCAATGCCTATCTGACCGGAGTGACCCGTTACGACAATAAGCTGGTACAACTGCTGGATGTTGAGTTGCTGCTGTCGAAGATTTTCCCGATTGCGGCCCAGAGTGTGGCCATGCTGACCGATGTGCAAAGGGAAAGGTTGAAACCGCTGCGGATCTTGCTGGTGGACGACTCCAAGGTGGCCAGAAAGCAACTGTCCGATGCGCTGGATTCCATAAATATCCCCTATGAAGTCACCTCAAACGGTGCTCAGGCTTTGGCCATCATGGAAAAGGCCGCGGCCGAAAAACGCCCTGTGGATCTCCTGGTGAGCGACATCGAAATGCCGGGTCTGGATGGTTATGAACTCGCCTTTGAGGTGAGAGACAAACCGGCACTCGCCGGAGCTTATATTATTCTGCATACCTCGCTTTCCAGTGAGATCAGTGTCAGCCAGGCGCACCAGGTAGGTGCCAACGAAGCCCTCACCAAGTTCGATGCCCATGAACTCATCGAAGCTATGCTCAGAGGCGCCCAAATTGCACAAGATAGTCAAAAATGACATCACTGTTGCCAAAATGCGTGCTCAGGGTTATCCAGACGACACAAATAGGCTTCAAAGCTAGACATTAGCGGTTTCATCCGCTAAAAACGTAACTCCTGTGGCACTGGTGCCAGAAAGATAATAACGACAGGTCAGGCAATGAACCAATCTTCTTTACTTTTGGCCCGATTGGCCAAGAGCAGTCTTGTACTGCAAATCCTTTTGGGGATCATCGCGGGCATGGGGCTCGCACACTTTGCTCCGGAATGGGCAAAGAGCGTTTCTTTCCTTGGAGATCTTTTTGTCGGCGCGCTTAAGGCGATAGCGCCGATCCTGGTATTTCTGCTGGTGGCGGCATCGATTGCCAATCAGAAGAAAAATACCAAGAGCAATATGCGGCCAATTATCGCCTTGTACCTGTTCGGTACTTTTGCCTCGGCACTTACAGCTGTGGTAATGAGCTTTATGTTTCCCACCACACTCAAGCTCAGGGCGCCTGAACAGTTATTGTCGCCGCCGCAAGGTATTCTGGAAGTTCTCAATACTCTGTTGTTCAAATTGGTCGACAACCCAGTCAATGCTCTGATGAATGCCAACTATATCGGTATTCTGGCTTGGGGTATTGGTCTTGGATTGGCACTGCATCATTCCAGTGATTCGACCAAACAGGTATTTGCCGATGTCAGTCATGGGATCTCACAGATGGTGCGCTTTATTATCCGCTTGGCGCCGATAGGCATTTTCGGTCTGGTGGCCGTGACCTTTGCCGAGAGCGGTTTTGAGGAAGTGTACAATTATGGCCGTCTGCTCGGCGTCTTGCTGGGAAGCATGGCTATCATAGCCCTGGTCGTGAATCCGCTCTTGGTGTTCTACAAGACAAGACGCAATCCTTACCCGCTGGTGTTCGCTTGTCTGAGAGAGAGCGGCGTAACCGCCTTCTTTACCCGTTCGAGCGCCGCCAATATTCCGGTGAACATGGCCTTGTGTGAGCGCCTCAAACTGCATAAAGACACCTATTCGGTTTCTATTCCTCTGGGGGCCACTATCAACATGGGCGGCGCGGCAATTACCATTACCGTACTGACCCTGGCTGCTGTGCATACCACAGGCACCAGTGTCGACCTGCCTACCGCTTTGCTGTTGAGCCTGGTGGCCGCTGTGTCGGCTTGTGGTGCCTCCGGGGTAGCCGGTGGTTCACTGCTGCTGATCCCTCTGGCTTGTAGCTTGTTTGGCATCAGCGACAGCATCGCCATTCAGGTGGTGGCTGTTGGCTTTGTTATCGGGGTCATTCAGGATGCGGCCGAAACTGCACTGAACTCTTCTACCGATGTGTTGTTTACCGCGGCAGTCTGCCAGGCCGAAGAGCGCAAGCTAAGCTAAGGAAGGTGCGAACAAGCCCCATGTGTGCTCTGCGTCGACTTACAGGCCTGGATGCAAGGCGTGGTTCGCAGCAAATGGCCCTAGTCCTTTGCAAGAAGCACAACACAGCAGGCAGGCCTGTAAGCCACGCCCTTCGGGGCTTTCACAGCAACCGGCTCTCTGCGTTATCCGACTTCGACAGGCCCCGGCATGCCTTCAGTCAGATGCCTTGAACGCCAATTGCTGTGCAAGCCACTCTCTACAAAAGAGAAGGCCACGAGGACTTATTCGCACCTTCCCTAAGAAACATTGTTGAAGATAAAGGGCGGCCTCGGGGCCGCCCTTTGTTTTTGGCCCCATTTGCCATGGTGTGACCGTTTAAACGGCCGACGGGAAGGGCATTGTGTGAGTCATTTCATAAATTGCTTAAATTAGCTGCAATAAGTGATCTTGATCACACTTTTATTTTTTCACTGGGCTACACTGCGCACATTAGAGAGATTTCATTCTAACTTATTGGTTTTTAATGATTTGGAATCAAATTTTTCACTTTTCTGTTACTTTTGGCCGGGTAAAGGGGCACTATGAGTTCTATGCTTAATGTCATGCATTTGGGGTCAGCCAAAGAGGCTGGGCTGACATGGTTTAAGGGTATGGATATGTCTGGAGTAGAAAAGCGCAAGCGTCTGCACCGACAGAACGAACAACAGCGAGAATTTCTTGGTTGTTGGCAGGATAGTCGCCCCGGCAGTGGTGAAGAACTGACCCTGTATCGTGAAGGTGGCAAGCTGTTTTTGGAAACCTGGTTCAGCGATGGTTGCCACAGCGTGGATGAGATGAGGTCCAAACAGACCAATGCCGGTTTATGTCTGGAAGATATGGGTGGTAACCTGTTTGGTGAGTACTTTATTTTAACCGCAGAGGGCAAGCTGCAGTTTTGCACCGAAGGAGGCGATAGCTTCAGTCTGGAACCCAAATCTGTGATGAGTGCCTGATAGCAGTCTGATTAAGTCTTGAAAAGAAAACGCCCGCTAAGCGGGCGTTTTCTTTAGCTGTTTTTTCTAAGGCTTTCTTTATCAAGCCTTGCAGGGGTCAGAAAGGTGACAGGCTGACAAAATGCATCTCGGCGCCCGAGTAAGGGTGGCAAAATGCCAGGCTGGCAGCATGCAGACAGAGCCGCGGACGGGCATTTTCAATCTCACTGCCACCATAGAAATCATCCCCTAAAATCGGATGCCCCAATGCGAGCATGTGGACTCTGAGCTGGTGAGTCCGGCCGGTTTCCGGTTGCAATGCCACCAGGCTGGAATCTTCACGGCGCTCAAGCACCTTGTAGTGAGTGATCGCTTTTTTGCCTTGCTCCGAGACTTGCTGCAGAGGCGGATTGGCCTTATCCGCTGCCAGTGGCAAGTCGATAACACCGGCTGGCTGTTCAAGATATCCTGCCACCTCGGCCACATACAGTTTATCGCTTTGCCGCTCTTGAAACTGAGTCTTGAGACTGGACTCGGCGGCCTTGTTGCGGGCGAAAACCATGATCCCTGAGGTGGCGCAGTCCAGCCTGTGCACCAATATGGTTTCCGGATACAGGCGTTGCAAGCGGGTGAGGGCGCAGTCATGGGTTACGGCGGCGCGACCAGGGTTGGACAACAGCCCGGATGGCTTGTTGATGATGATAATATCGCGATCCAGATAGCGGATATCGAGCCAGGGCAGGGCCGGTGGGCGGTACTCAAAAACTTGCATGAACTCTCCTTCGTGAAGGCGCAATTCTAACAAAGCCATAGGCCCGGCAAAAGTGGCTTTGTGGGTTCACCGAACGTGGCAGTTGGCACTTTGCCTCAATCAGAGAAATTCTGCCGGGGTCTTTCTGGCCCATATCCGGCTGTAAGCCATCAATTGCGGGTAAAAGGTTCGAAAGGCGATTTCAATTTCGGTATCGAGTTTTTGCAGCGCCTGTTGGGCGCCGTTGAACAGCTCAGGTTTTGAAAGGCGGCGACTCACACCTGTCACCGCACTGTTGAGTCCCTGGCGGCTTTGATAACTCAATAGCCAATTCTGCTGTTCCATCACAGGCGCCAGTTTGGTTAAGCCTTCGGGTAGGGAGGGAGTTTGCCTTAGGCTCTCGTAGGCCTTGTTGCAAAAGGCAGCTAAAGGTTGATGATGATATTCCTCCCAGTATTTGGCCAGCATATGGTCAAAGGCCAAATCCATCAGTACAGGCGCCACTCTGGCAAGCGGCTTGGGGAAAGTACGCACTAACTCGCGGGTTAACTCGTGGCTATCGGTCAACTTGTCTATCTGTCTATGGAGCCAGAGCCCTTGTTGCAAATGTTTGGGAAACTGTTGGATATTGCCTTTGGCAAAGTCGCCGGCGAGATTGGCGCCGAGAGAGGTTTGGCTGATATCGGCCAGATGCAGGTGTGCAAGGAAGTTCATATTGGCTACTGGGTGTCGAATTCGCCCTCAAGTTACCATGACAAGCCGGCAAATGAAAACAGTCTCTGGCGCCTCGATGAATGTTCTCTTTTTGCTCAGTGAAATAAGATGCTACGCTTAGCGTTCGGTGACGCAGAGGATCAAGGATGATGTGGGACTGGTTCAATAAACTTATCAACAAAACGCCCCGGCCCCAGAGACGCAGGGTCGAGGTGGACATTCCATTCGAGCAACTCGAATATCGGCGCGAGCCCTTCGATGACAACAAGCCCATTGCCGAAACGGCAAACGAACCGCTGGAGCCTTGATCTTAACGCCTCAAATCCCTAGACTAGCCGCCGTTTCCAGCTAAGCCGAGGCCCATTCATGCGTGTAGCAGACTTTTCTTTCGATCTTCCAGAGGAACTGATTGCCAAGTTCCCAATGGAGAAACGCAGTGCGTCCAGATTATTGACTCTGGATGGTAACAGCGGGGCCCTTAGCGACTGCCGCTTCACCGAATTGTTGAACCTGGTTCAGCCAGGCGATCTCATGGTATTCAACAATACCCGGGTTATTCCGGCGCGCCTGTTCGGGCAGAAGGCAACCGGCGGTAAGCTGGAAATCCTGGTGGAGCGGATGCTGGATGATAAGCGGGTGCTTGCCCATGTGCGCAGCTCCAAGTCGCCGAAAGAAGGCAGTGAAATTTTACTCGATGGCGGCTTCAAGATGCTGATGAGAGCGCGTCACGATGCGCTGTTTGAACTTGAACTGGTATCCGGTCCGAGTGTGCTCGAAGTGCTTGAGCAGGTAGGCCATATGCCGTTGCCACCCTATATAGACCGTCCCGATGAAGATGCCGACAAAGAGCGCTATCAGACAGTTTATAACCAAACCCCGGGCGCGGTTGCGGCGCCGACAGCCGGTTTGCACTTTGATGACAGTATGTTGGCCGAGCTGAAAGCCAAAGGCGTGGATATTGCCTTTGTGACCCTGCATGTTGGCGCCGGTACTTTTCAGCCGGTGAGGGTCGATAACGTACTGGAACACAAGATGCATTCTGAGTGGGCCGAAGTGCCGGCCGAGGTGGTGACAAAAATCCACAACACCAAGGCGGCCGGGAAACGGGTGATCGCGGTTGGCACCACTTCGGTGCGCTCGCTCGAGAGCGCAGCCCGCGCCAGTGAAGGCGAATTGCAGGCCTTCAAAGGGGATACAGATATTTTCATCTATCCCGGATATGAGTTTCAGGTAGTGGATGCCATGGTCACCAACTTCCACCTGCCGGAGTCGACTCTAATCATGTTGGTCAGTGCTTTTGCCGGCTTTGATGAGGTGATGAACGCCTATCGGCACGCGATTGCCGAAAAATACCGCTTTTTCAGTTACGGTGATGCCATGTTTGTGACTAAAAAAGCTCACTGATTACGACTTTTGTTTTAAAATACCCGCCTCAATGAGCGGGTATTTTGTCTTAAGGGTGAACCTTTTGCCTTTTTGACCCTCTGTTGTCTATACGCTGCGGCCTAAGTCCGCGTAATTAAGGTCAGACTGTTTCTCTGACGAGGTAAATCATGAAATTTGAATTGGATACAACTGATGGCCGCGCACGCCGGGGCCGATTGATTTTTGACCGTGGCACAGTCGAAACCCCGGCTTTTATGCCGGTTGGAACTTACGGCACTGTGAAGGGGATGACTCCGGAAGAAGTGCGCGCCACCGGAGCCGATATTCTGCTGGGGAACACTTTCCACCTCTGGCTGCGCCCAGGTGAAGAGATCATGCGTAAGCATGGTGACCTGCACGATTTCATGAACTGGCAGCGGCCGATTCTTACCGACTCGGGTGGTTTCCAGGTTTTCAGTCTCGGTGATATCCGCAAGATCACCGAAGAAGGGGTGCATTTCCGCTCGCCCATTAACGGCGAAAAGATTTTCATGGATGCCGAGAAGTCGATGCAGATCCAATATTCGCTCGGCTCGGATGTGGTGATGATTTTCGATGAGTGCACGCCGTATCCGGCCACTCATGACGAAGCCCGCAAGTCGATGCAGATGTCACTGCGCTGGGCAAAACGTTCACGGGATGAGTTCGACCGCCTGGAAAACCCCAACTCACTGTTCGGGATTATTCAGGGCAGTGTCTATGAAGATCTGCGTGATGAAAGCCTCAAGGGCTTGTTGGAAATAGGTTTTGACGGCTATGCCGTCGGCGGCTTGGCTGTAGGGGAACCCAAGGCGGACATGCACAGAGTACTGGAGCATGTTTGTCCGCAGATCCCAACAGACAAGCCCCGTTATTTGATGGGGGTAGGCAAACCGGAGGATCTGGTTGAAGGCGTACGTCGCGGTATCGACATGTTTGACTGTGTGATGCCAACCCGTAATGCCCGCAACGGCCACCTGTTTGTCACAGAAGGTGTTATCAAGATCCGCAACGCGCGGCATCGTGACGACACATCACCGCTGGATCCGGAATGTGACTGCTACACCTGTAAGAACTACTCACGGGCGTATCTGTACCATCTGGACCGCTGTAATGAAATTCTCGGGGCCCGTCTCAATACCATACATAACCTGCGTTACTACCAAAGGTTAATGGAAGGTTTGCGCGGCGCCATTGAGACAGGTACATTAGACGCCTTTGTGAAGGACTTCTATGGTCGTCAAGGCCGTGAAGTACCTGAATTGGTGGATTGATTTTATTTGCTGATAAGAAGAGAAAAATATGTTTATTTCAAATGCTTACGCTAGTGCGGCCGGTGCTCCTCAGTCTGGCGGTACCATGGAATTGGTGTTCATGCTGGTGATCTTCGGTCTGATCTTCTATTTCATGATCTTCCGTCCTCAGTCCAAGCGTGTTAAAGAGCACAAAAATCTGATGGCGTCCCTGGGTAAGGGCGACGAAGTCCTGACCAGCGGTGGCATCATAGGCAAAATTGCCAAGATCAGCGACGAGAATGATTATGTTCTGCTGAGCCTGAACGACAGCACCCAGATCACCATCAAAAAAGATTATATCGCGGCGGTATTGCCAAAAGGCTCTATCCAGTCGCTATAAGCCAAGGGGGCTGAGGCGTGTTAAATAAGTATCCTTTATGGAAGAACCTGATGGTGGTGATTATCATCGCCATCGGGGCTTTCTATGCCGTACCTAACCTCTTTGGTGAGGATCACGCGGTACAAGTGGTGGGCACCCGCGGTGCGGATGTGACTGTCACTACCCAGACACAGATTAACGACTTGCTGCAAAGCAAGGGGATAGGTGTCAAGCGTTCCGAGTTGGAAAACGGTCAGTTACTCGTCAGAGTCAACAATGCCGAACAGCAGTTGTTGGCCAAAGAAGCGATAGCCGAAGCCTTGGGTGACAAGTTCAGCGTGGCGTTGAACCTGGCACCGGCGACACCGGCTTGGCTTGAGTCTCTCGGTGGTTCACCGATGAAACTGGGTCTTGACCTTCGTGGTGGCGTGCACTTCCTGATGGAAGTGGACATGGGCGAAGCCATCCGCAAGATGGAAGAAGCCAAGATCGCCGATTTCCGCAGTCAGCTGCGGGAAGAGGGGATCCGCTACTCGGGTGTCAAGGCTACGGCCAAAGGTATTGAGATCAAGTTCCGCGATGCCGAGAACCTGGCCAAGGCCGAGAGTTTCCTCAAAAGTCGCTCCAACGATATGGTATTCAGCGATGCCAGCGAGGGCAGCAACTTTGCCCTGATGGCCACCATGAGCGAAGTCTACCTCAAGCAGGTGAAAGAAGACGCTCTGTCGCAGAACATCACCACTATTCGTAACCGGGTGAACGAACTTGGGGTTGCTGAACCCGTAGTACAACGTCAAGGCGCCGAGCGCATTATCGTTGAACTGCCTGGGGTACAGGATACGGCTCGCGCCAAAGAGATCCTCGGGGCGACCGCTTCCATTGAATTCCATATGGTCGACGAGAAAGCCGACATGAACGCGGCGCAATCGGGACGGGTACCACCCGGTTCCGAGGTGTATCCTCGTCGTGAAGGCGGTATTGCCGTATTGAAGAAAGAGGTGATGCTGACCGGTGATCATATTACCGGCGCTCAGCCAAGCTTCGACCAATACAGCCGGCCTCAGGTGAGTATCAGCCTGGACGCCAAGGGCGGCAGTATCTTCTCCAACGTGACCAAGGACAACATCGGCAAACCGATGGCGACCCTGTTCATCGAGTATAAGGACAGCGGCAAGCGTAACCCTGACGGCAGCGTGAAGATGGATAAGATAGAGGAAGTGATCTCTGTCGCAACCATTCAGGCTCGCCTCGGCCGTAACTTTGTTATCACGGGTCTATCTCATGGTGAAGCCCAGAACCTGGCGCTGCTGCTGCGTGCCGGCGCGCTGATTGCACCTGTATCCATAGTGGAAGAACGCACCATAGGCCCAAGCCTGGGTGCCGAAAACATTGAAAATGGGATGCAGGCGATGCTCTGGGGTATGGCAGTGGTATTGATCTTCATGCTGATCTACTACCGCGCCTTTGGTGTTATTGCCAACCTGGCGCTGTGTGCCAACCTGATCATGGTTGTTGGTGTGATGTCGATGATCCCGGGCGCAGTGCTGACTCTGCCGGGTATCGCCGGTATGGTGCTGACCGTGGGTATGGCGGTGGATGGCAACGTGCTTATCTATGAGCGTATCCGTGAGGAGCTTCGCGCAGGTCGCAGTGTTCAGCAGGCTATTCATGAAGGTTATGGCAACGCGTTCTCCACCATTGCCGATGCCAACATTACCACCTTCATCACCGCACTTATCCTGTTTGCAGTGGGCAGCGGCGCCATCAAAGGCTTCGCCGTGACCCTGATGATAGGTATCGCGACATCCATGTTTACCGCTATTGTCGGCACCCGGGCGATTGTAAACGCCATGTGGGGCGGCAAGCGCGTGAAGAAACTGTCGATCTGAGGAAGCTGATTATGTTGCAGATTTTATCATTTAAAGGCTCTATCAACTTCCTGCGTCACGCTCTGCCCATCAGTATTATGTCGGCAGTGCTGGTAGTGGCTTCCCTGGCTTCCCTGGCAACCAAGGGGATCAACTGGGGACTGGATTTCACCGGTGGCACCTCTGTCATCATGGAATTCAGTAAACCCGCTAACCTGGACGAGCTGCGTCTTGCCTTGGACACTGAGCTGACCTCGGGCGCCGTGGTACAGAACTTCGGTTCCAGCCGCGATGTGGTAGTGCGCCTGCAGGTGCGAGAAGGCATCAAGAGCGACCTTCAGGTCAAGGAAGTCTTCGCCGCTGCAGCCAAACAAGACCCGGCTGTGCAGCAAAAGAGCGTAGAGTTTGTTGGCCCTCAGGTCGGTAAGGAATTGGCAGAGCAGGGCGGCCTGGCGGTACTGGTTGCGCTTATCTGTATTCTTATCTACGTCTCTTTCCGGTTCGAGTGGCGTCTGGCCATGGGCTCGGTTGCCGCGCTGGCGCACGACGTGATAGTGACACTGGGCTTGTTCTCCTTCCTGCAGTTGGAGTTTGACCTGACGGTACTGGCAGGCTTGCTGACCGTGGTGGGTTACTCGCTCAACGATACTATCGTAGTGTTTGACCGTATCCGTGAGAACTTCCTCAAGATGCGTAAGGCAACACCTGTGGAAGTGGTGAATACCTCAATCACCCAGACCATGAGCCGTACCATTATCACCACCGGAACCACGCTTATTACTGTGGTTGCGCTGTTCCTCAAGGGCGGCACTCTGATCCACGGCTTTGCCACGGCATTGCTGATGGGGATTTTGGTGGGTACTTACTCCTCCATCTATGTGGCGAGCTTCCTGGCAATTAAGCTTGGGATCAATCGTGAGCATATGATGCCGGTGGAAGTAGAGAAAGAAGGCGCCGATCAGCCCTCGCTGATGCCCTGATAAACCCAAGTTGAAAAAGCCACCTGCGGGTGGCTTTTTTGTGTCTGGATAGCTGGAAACGATTTTGAAGTCAGGCTCCCCAATCAGTTTTTGGTGTAGATTTGCGGTTTTGTTATCAAAAAGTAAATTCACTTAATTCTGTCACTCGACAGTCCAGGCGTTTATCAGTAGCATGGGCAGCGGCTCCTTCCACAGGATCCATTCCTTAATTTCTCTGCTGCGGCAGAGCCTAAAGTTGTAGGAAGAAACATGGAAGAACGAAAAGTCATGGTAGCCGGTGGTAATCTGCTGCAGGCTCATACCTGGAAGGGAATGCTTGAGACCTCAGGATTGAGGGTCGAACTGCGTGGTGAAGCTCTGCTGGGCGGTGTGGGAGAGTTGCCGGTTGATATGCAAACCGTTGAACTTTGGGTCCCGGAATCTCAGCGGGAGCAGGCTCAATCGCAGTTGGCCAGTCTCAATGCCGATAGACCCCAGTGGCAGTGTCTGCAATGTCATGAATTCAACGACGCCAGTTTTGAGCTCTGTTGGCAGTGCAGCGCCGAACGCAGCGAGTGCCATAATTAAGTTATCGCTGGCACAGCCGGAGAGTGGCAAATGACAAACAGCCTTGATTTTATGGCCTTGGTCGAACAGGCAAGAGGCCAGGTTCGTGAGCTGAGCATTGAAGAGTATCAGCAGGACGACGGTTGGCAACTCATCGATGTACGTGAAGATCGTGAGTGGCTCAAAGATCGTCTGCCGCTGGCCAAACACTTGTCCCGAGGCATACTGGAGCGTGATATTGCCAAGCGATTTCCCGACAAGTCGGCCGTACTGTTACTCTATAGTGCCGGTGGGCAACGCGCCTTATTGGCAGCACTGAGCCTGCAACAGCTGGGATACCGAAATGTGGCCTCGCTTGCCGGTGGTTATCGAGCCTGGTGCGCCCACTAACTGCCTTTGGTACAGGATTAATGCAATATTTTCCCCTTTTTGTTGATACATCGCGGATAAGAGTGCTGCTGGTCGGTGCCGGTGAAGTGGCCAGCCGCAAACTGGATCTCTTGGCCAGAACCGAAGCCGAAATTCACGTTGTGGCGCCCAAGGTGAGCGCCGAGGTGGAAGCCTATGCGGCCAGTGGCCGAATTTGGCTGTCGCGCCGGGGCGTGGAGGAGCGGGATCTTGCCGAGCGGGAGCTGGTTTATCTGGCTACAGCCGACAGTCATCTGAACCAAACACTGGCGTCCAAGGCGCGCGAGCTTGGTGTATGGGTCAATGTGGTCGATACCCCATCCGAGTGTGATTTTATCACCCCCTCAATCGTCGATAGAGGGCGACTGGTAATGGCTATCAGCACAGCAGGCGCCGCGCCTGTTTTTGCAAGAGACTTGCGAGCCAAACTTGAAACTCTGCTGCCACCAAGCCTTAGCCCTTTGCTGGATTTTATTGCCGAGCACAGAGAGGAAGTGCAGCAGCGCCTGCCTTCGGTGGATGCCAGGCGGCGCTTCTGGGAGCATTTCTTTAAGCTCAATGGTGACAGGTTTGACGCCAGCACCCGGGAGAATTTCGAGTTGAGCTTTGCCTCAGGTGAAGCCCAAGGGGAGTTACTGCTGTTGGCAGATGACTGTCATCTGCAGTTGTTGCCGCTGGCCGCGATGCCTATGCTGCAGCGGATAGACAGCCTGATAACAGATGCTGCCCCTACGGCTGAGTTGCTGGAGCTTATCCGCCGGGACGCGTCACGCACTGCGCCTATGGCAGACAGTGGCCTGTTGGCATCCTATCAAGCCGGTATGCGGATGTTGCGTCTGGCCGACGCAAACGAAGTCGCCAGGCTCAAGGCGGCGTTTCCGTTCGCCAAACATTTGCGCCCCGGCGCTATTTAACCCCTTTATTTCCTTATTGAGGCAGCATCAGCCTCTTTATCACAGAGAAGTTATCATGGCCTTGAAGGCGAGTATTTTTAAAGTTCAGCTCAGTATTGCTGACATGGACAGGCATTATTATCAGGATCATCAGCTGACCATTGCTCAGCATCCGTCGGAAACCGACGAGCGTATGATGGTGCGCTTGCTGGCTTTTGCGCTCAACGCCACTGACAGTTTGGCCTTCAGCAAGGGCTTGTGTGTCGATGATGAGCCTGAACTTTGGGATCGCGAGCTAAACGGTGATATTCGTTTGTGGGTCGAGTTTGGCCAGAGCGATGAAAAATGGCTGCGCAAGGCCAGCGGCCGCGCCGATGAAGTGCAGCTGTTTACCTATGGTGGCCGCAGCGTGCCTGTATGGTGGCAACAGAATCAGCATGCCTTTAACCGTTATGCCAACCTCAAGGTTTGGGAGATACCCGAAGAGCAGGTGAAGGAGATGGCGCAATTGGTCAGCCGCTCAATGAAACTGGGCTGCAATATCAGCGACGGGATTATTTACCTGAGCAGCGACAGTGCCAGTGTGATGGTGGAGCCTAAGGTGTTGAAGCCCTTGGCGCTGTGATTGTTTCGGTTGCTGCGAGTTGTTTTAAATAACAAGAGCCGCCTCAAAAGGGCGGCTCTTGGGTTATGCAGGTTTCCTGAGCTTAACCCTCTTCAGGGATCACCTCATCGACCTCGTTACGGCCTTTGGTCTTTATTATCACCAGGGCGGTTACCAGCAGGGTCACCACTATGCCGCTGATGGTGGATACTGTCATTGGCAGACCGGCACCCAGGGTACTGGAGTTGAGTAGGAAGCTTATCACTACCGTGGTCATAAACATTGCCGGAATGGTACAGATCCAGTGCAGCTTGTTGTGGCGCAACAGGTAGGCCGAGGCTGTCCACAGCATCATTACCGCTGTTGCCTGGTTGGCGACCCCGAAGTAGCGCCAAATTACACCGAAGTCCACCTGGGTCAGTATGGCCCCTATGACGAACAGCGGAATTGCCAGCATCAATCGCTTGGGCATCTCTGTCTGAGGCATATTGAAGTACTCAGACAAGATCAGCCTGGCGGAGCGGAAGGCAGTATCGCCGGAAGTGATAGGCAGAATGATGACTCCAAGCACCGCCATAAAACCACCGACAGCACCGAGAAGACCGGTTGAAGCACCGTAAACCACGTTGGCAGGGTTGCCGTCCATACCGGCTTTAAGCCCTTCGACGCCGTCGAAGAAAGACAGGGCCACGGCACACCAGATAAGGGCAATGATACCTTCGCCTATCATGGCACCGTAGAACACGAAGCGGCCATTGGATTCATTTTCAACGCAGCGGGCCATCAAGGGAGACTGGGTTGCATGGAAACCTGAAACGGCACCACAGGCGATGGTGATGAAGAGCGCTGGCCACAGCGGGGCATTGTCCGGATTCAGGTTCTGCAGGAAGTCACCGGCTTCAAAGCCCGGCAGCAGAGTATGCTCACTGGACAGCACTATGGCTATGGTCAAACCGACAGACATGAACAGCAGCAAGGCGCCGAAGAAGGGATAAAGGCGACCGATAATTTTGTCTACCGGCACTATGGTGGCAATCAGGTAGTAAACAAAGATGATGCCGACAAACAGGCCGACGCTGCCGCCGGTGAGTTTACCGAGCAAGCCGGCCGGAGCTGAGATAAACACCACACCCACCAACAACAGCAGTATGATGGCGAAGATGTTCATAAAATTCTTGGCACCTTTGCCAAGGTATTTACCCGCCAGGTTAGGCACTGACTGACCGCCGTTACGTACCGACAGCATGCCGGAGAAGTAGTCATGCACGGCACCGGCAAAGATACAGCCGATAACAATCCACAACATGGCCGCCGGGCCGTAAAGGGCCCCCAGAATAGGGCCGAAAATAGGGCCCACACCGGCTATGTTCAGCAGTTGGATAAGGTAGACTTTGCCCTTGGACATGGGCACATAGTCGACACCATCTGTTTGGGCGTAGGCGGGTGTTTGTCTTTTATTGTTAATCCCGAATATTTTTTCTACAAAAGTACCGTAGATGAAGTAGCCGCCGATCAACAGACCGACACACAGCAAAAACCACATCATAGTTGTTATCTCCCCGATTTGAGTTGACGCAATTGTAAACACTTTGGTTACAAGGCCCAGCGGGAACTGGGTCAGCGGTCAAAAGTCGGGGGTGAGCGGTTATCTAGGGCGCCGAGCGGTTGTTAGCTTGTGCTTTACTGGTAACCAAACAGCTGTTTCAGCGGCTTGAGAAAGCGTCTCGATACCGGGATCTTGGCGCCGCTGCGGGTGGTGACCTCGGCGCCTGTTTCCAGCAGTTCTATCTCGGCAATGGCAGTGGGCGCCACCAGATACTGGCGATGGCATCTGAGCAGCGGGGTTTTTTCTTCCAGTAGCTTCAGTGTCAACTGGGTATGAACCTTCTCCCTGGCGGTCGCCACATGCACCCCACCGAGATCGCTGAAGACAAACTCCACCTCGGTGACAGGGACCACCTTGAGACGGTTGCCGCTGAAGCAGGGCAGGTGTTGCAGTTGTTGTGGCGCTATGGCCGACAGCGACTGAGGCCTGAGATCCCGGCGAAGCTTATCCAGGGTCTGGCTGAGGCGCTTCTCATCCAGGGGTTTGAGCAGATAGTCGAAGGCATGGTTATCGAAGGCCTTGACGGCAAATTCATCGTAGGCGGTAACAAACACTACTCTGGGCATAATGTCGGGATCCAGCATGGCGATAAGCTCCATGCCGCTGATCCTTGGCATTTGAATATCCAGGAACAGCAATTGAGGCTTGAGCTTGGCTATCGCTTGCATGGCCTCTATGGCGTTGCCACATTGGCCGAGAATTTCAATGTCGCCGGCCTGAAGCAGCAGCTCTGCCAACTCTTCTCGGGCAAAAGGTTCGTCATCGACAATAAGACAAGTGATCACAGGGCTGTTTCCGTTATGGGTAAATGTATGCTGACTCTAGTGTAACTGTCGCGCCGGCATTCGACACTGACACCGTAATCTGTGCCGAAGAGATTCTGTATTCTTTTGTGCACCAGGTTCATCCCCAGGCCGTCAGATTCTTCGGCGGGTTGATAGAGCCCTGCATTATCCGTGACTTCCAGTATGAGTCTGTCATCGGTGCGGCGGCCTTCTACCTGAATACGGCCAGTGTCTATCAGATGCGAAGTGCCGTGTTTGACCGCGTTTTCTATGATGGGTTGCAGGGTAAAGGCCGGCACTCTGATCGCCAGTAGAGATTCGGGAATGGCAATATCTACCTCAAGCTTGTCAATGAAACGGGCTTTTTCTATGGTGAGATAGGCTTCGATATGCTCAAGCTCATCTCCCAGGGTCACCAGGCCGGCAGTACGCTTGAGGTTAATCCGTAAAAACTGACTCAGCTGTTGCAGCAAGGTTCTGGCCATGGGCGGATCGCGACGAATGATAGCCCCTATGGTATTGAGCGCGTTGAACAGGAAATGCGGGTTGACCTGAGCTTGCAACAGTTTGAGCTCGGCCTGGGTCAGCAGGTTTTGCTGCTGCTCGAAACGGCCGTAGAGAATCTGATTCGACAGCAGGCGGGCGATACCTTCCCCCAGAGTACGGTTGATATTGAGAAACAGCTTGTTCTTGGGTTCATACAGTTTAATGGTCCCTATGACCTCGTTGTCGCTGCGAAGCGGGATCACCAAACTGGAGCCTAATTTACAACCGGGGGAGATGGAGCAGGCATAGGGAACCTCTACTCCGTCGGCAAACATCACCTTATTCTGCTGTATGGCATCCAGGGTTATTTGGGACGATATCAGAGTGCCGGGCAAGTGGTGATCGGCTCCTATGCCGATAAAGGCCAAGAGTTTTTCCCTGTCTGTGATGGCCACGGCGCCGACACTGGTTTCCTCTATGACTATCTTGGCAACCTGGGTGCTGGTTTCCTCGTTGAAGCCGGAGCTCAAGAGGCCCACACTGCGCTCGGCGATTTTCAGCGCCTTGGTAGAGAAACTGGACGAGAGTTTATCGAACATGGTTTTTTGGTCCCGCACCATGCTCATAAACAGGGCTGCGCCTATGGAGTTGACCAGCAACATGGGCGGGGCTATTTGACGCACCAAATCCCAGGCTTCATCAAAAGGCTCTGCCAGTAGCAGGATAATGCTCATCTGCATCATCTCGGCATAAAAGGTGATAAGACACACCAGAATGGGATTGAATACCAACTCGGCCTTGCCCTGACGGCGCAGATAATAGCTGATCATCCCGGCGGATAAACCTTCCAGGGTGGTGGAAACCGCGCAGGCCAGATCGGTAAAACCACCCAAGCTATACCTGTGTAAACCTCCTGTCAGGCCGACCAGCAAACCTGTTGTCGGGCCGCCGAGCAGGCCACCGAGTACGGCGCCCATGGCGCGGGTATTTGCGATGGCACCATGGGTCTGCTCACCAAAGTAAGTGGCCATGATGCAAAAGCCGGAAAATACCAGATAGAGAAAGATCTTATGGGGCAGCCGGGTCGATGCCTCGGTAAACAGCTTGAACAAAGGGGTCTTGCTGACCAGATAAACAATCACCAAATACAGGCTCATCTGTTGTGTCAGCAATAGAATAAGGGACATGAAAACTCCTCTTGCGCAAGCAAACCGCCGCCATAATGACAAACAAGTTGCGCAAAATCAGGGAATGCTGCAGCAAAATCCGTTAAAAATCGGCAGCGACTCATTATTTTGTGGAGGATACATGAATTCTTCGGTACATGGCCATCAGGTGCTGCAGTTGTTGCTGGAACAAACCGCTCCCATTCAGAGGAACAATCTCAAGGCACTGATGCAGGAGCGTTTCGGTAAAGACGCCCGTTATCATACCTGCAGCGCAGAGGGAATGGATGCCGACGCCTTGCTCAACTTCCTGGCCGCCAAGGGCAAATTTATCGAATCACCTCAGGGGCTGCGCACCCTTGAGAGCAAAATTTGCCGTCACTGAGTTTCGCCTGCCTCATCTCGGGCGATCATTTCGGCCTGGGCTTTATCGCTCAGGTTATGAAAGTCGCGAATGAAGATCCGCAGTAGCCTGGATTTGGCAATACCTGTCTTACGGGCGATGCTGTCCAGCTGGCTGATGCTGGCTTCGGTCAAGGTAAAAGTGGCATGGCGATAGAGACGGGTGGATTTTTTATCCAGACCCGTTTGGGATTTGGCGGCCGCTATCCCGGTTAAGCGGCTGGGTTTCCCATGGGCATAGTTGTTGGCATCTTCGATAAAATCCTCGACAGAGACCTTCTTTGCCTTGGGTTTGATCTTTTGGCGTTTGAGATCAGTTAAGCTCATAAGAGTTTTCCGGCGGAATGGCTAACAGCTCGTCGGCGATATTGCGAATTTCCTCGGCGGCTTTTCCATCGGGCTCAATTTCGATGACGGAGGAGCCTTTTTCTTCGCTGTCATCATAAATGTTACGGCTAAAGGTCACTGAATCCAGCACCCTGAGACCGAATGAGTTGACCACATCCTTGGCTTCAAGAATGCGTTTGAACTGTGAGGGCAGGGCCGGGCATTGGGTCAGTACAATTGTCGCCACCATCTTGGGGTTGACCATCTTACAGGTGCTGAGCATATCTTCCATATGCGGCAAGGTTTTCAAATCGCGCCGCTTGGGCCTCAAGGGGATTACCACATAACTGGCAACCGACATGGCGGCGCGCATTGCCAGGTTGTCCTGACCGCCACAGTCGACTATCACATAGTCGAAACGTTCATCGAGACTCAGGAGATCGTTGCGGATCTTGCCGTAGAGCTGAATACAGTTGATGGCCGGCAGGGAAGGGTCATTGTTACGGGCCTGGATCCAGTCGGATGTGGTGCGCTGTGGGTCACAGTCGACCATCAGTACATTGGCCTGATATTTCTGGGTAATGTGTACAGCCAAATTCTGGGCCAGGCAGCTCTTGCCACTACCACCTTTCTCCCCACCTACGAGCAGTATCATGAATTTTCTCCCCGTGTCCTCGGTACTTATGTTGAATTAAAGTATAGAACACCCCGGATACTGCGTCGGAGTCTAGATAAGTTGCATAGCGATGTGAAAACTCTTTGGGTGACTCTCGCTGCAACGGCACACCTGTCCTTTTACAGTGTTTTGGGCATCGGTTCCGGCATGGAAGGTCACGGATACCAGTTCTCCCAAGGCAAAAGGCTGACTGTATTCAAACAAAATTCCCCGTCTGGACAGATCGATACAGACACCATCGTCATTGTGCTCATTGCCCGCTTTATCCAACCAATGAAGCCTGATCCGCTCCGCCTCCAGATCGACCCGCAGTGACCTGCGTCTTTCGATAAAGTCATCCAGATTTTCATCCATGTCGGTCCCCTTTAATTCAATGGATAGTCGGCAGTTTCCCATGCATTATCTAAGTTAGAGTCACTCGTTGCCGTGTATGCATCCAAGGCCAAGGTCGAACTACCCTGATAAACCTTTCTTGCCCTATTTGCCACCACAGCTTTTATTCTTGCTGAGTGAGTCAACTCTCATGTGCAATGGTATAAGTGTTTTAAAAATAGCATAGATTTGTCGGTAACTGCGGCCGGTTATCTCTAGCCGATAAAAAAGAACCCGGCGTTTGCCGGGCTCATCGAATTCAGTTGTCATACTCTTGATTCTTGGGGTAGGGCATCTTCAACTGCCCCCAGCGGATCACTATCACGGTTGCCGCCAGTACCAGGGTCGAGATTGAAATGGCGACTATGCGCCAATCCTCCATCGACTTCATATCCAAAATTAAGTAACGGGCCAAAGCTACAATCGCGATATAGAGTGGCATACGTACAGGCAACTTGCCGGACTCGGCATAATTGGCCACCATTGCCAACACTTCCAGATAGATAAACAGCAACAGCAGATCGGCAAGGGCCACAGCCCCCATTTTGAAGATATGCACTATCTCCTGGCCAATGGCGACGACTGTGGCAATGGCAATAACAATCAACACCAGATGTTCGACGGCTTTAAGGCTCTTAGAGCCGTATTTGCGATACAGTTCCATGAAAACTCCCTGAAATCATTTCCTAAATAGTATCAGCAAATTTTCTGCCTGCCGCGAAATCTGTGTGATAGCTTTCACAGAACCTTTAACCGGGGCGGCCATCCAGCCTCGCTCGGCAAAGGATTGGTGCGTAAAGCAAAACAAAAGTGGCAAATGCCATCAGCCAGCAGATAATCGCGCCCATCAGCAAGATTTGGCTTACCTGGGGCACAATAGCTGCCGTAACCCGCAATATTGCAGCCAGTAATATCAAGCTAAAGGCGGGTATCATGGGCCAGGCAATCTGCAGCGGTCTGCCGGAATGCCCCAAAGATACCCTCGCCATCATAGCCAGGATCATTCCGCCCATACCGCCAACGGTCAGGGCATGAAACCCCAACATCATCTGGCCACTGACACCGATAATCAACAGTCCGAGCGGAATAAACAAATAACTTAAATGCAGTGACCACAGCAGTGGTACCTTGAGACTGGCGCGCCAGCCCCAACGCGCCCAGCGCAGTAGCAATGAGACACCTGCCAGCAAGGCCAATGCTTGTGTTAGCCAAGGGTAGGGTAAAAATAGACTGATAAGCATCAGGGGTAAGGAGGCGAAGCTGAGCGCTTCGAGTAAAGGGTTTGGCGCCTTGCGGTTAAAGTCGGTGGCGCGCTCGGTAAAGAAGGGGATCACCCTGCCACCCAGCAGGGCCACCAGGAGAACGACCAGCAGCGCCGCGGCTTGCAGTGCTTTTTGTGCCAATCCGGGCTGTTCAAGGCCGAGATAAGAGAGGAGGTTGGCACCGAAGAGCAATAGCAGCAGAGGCACAAACACCAGGTTGCGCCACTGTTTGACCCGAATAACGGCTAAACCGAGTAGTAGCGCCGTGACTGGGAAGAAGGCCAAATCCAGCAGCATGACCAAAGTAAAAGGGGCTATGCCGGCATCGAGCAAGAGTAGTCTGGGAGCCAGCCATAGACACCAGAGCAGCAGCAATGGCCAGCCTCTTATACCTGGAACCCCTGTCCAGTTTTGAACTGCTGTTAACAAAAAGCCCGCGATAACAGCGCCTGTGAAACCGAACAGCATTTCGTGACCATGCCACCACAGAGGGTTGGCGTGGGGCGTCAGTGGTACTTGACCACTGAGTAACGCTCCCCAAAGTAAGAGTGATAACAAGCCGAACAGGCTGGCGCCGAGAAAAAAAGGTCTGAAGCCCAAACGGAAGAGCGCCAGCGGAAACTGCTTGTTGGCCGGTTCATCGATGTTGAGGATGCCGCCCCGGGTGTTGCGAGTGCCGGATTTGCTCATAGTCTTGCCTTAAATACCCAAACAAAGTACTCGGGCATTTTAAGGTGCAATATAAATACATGTAAATATATCCAAAGAGTTATCTGTATGAGAGACTGAGGGACGATCCCCATCCTTGGTTATTCCGGCTTGGCTCGGCCAGAGCCTTATTGATTTAATCCTGTTTGATTCAATCTGATTTACTCGAACGGATTGAAGTCCGCTCTATCTTCTTGGCGTTCAGGCGTAAAAAAACCGCCATGAGGCGGTTTTTACCAACAGACTTCAGCACTTAGCAGCCTATTGCAATGTTTGCTTAAGCACTTGTCTGATAACTTACTTCAGAGCATCGCTCAACAGGGGACGGAAGCGTTTGACCAGCAGGCTGGTGGCTTTAGGCGCACCGGCAACGATATTGCCAGAGAGCAAATAGTTGTGACCACCACTGAAGTCGGTAACTGTACCACCGGCTTCACGAACAATCAGATCGCCGGCAGCGATATCCCAAGGCTTGAGGCCCAGTTCGAAGAAGGCGTCTACACGACCGGCGGCCACATAGGCCAGATCCAGCGCAGCTGAGCCGGCGCGGCGCAAGTCGGCACACAGAGAGAAAGTCTCGCCAAACAGCTTCATATAAGTTTCAGTATGCTGACGGGCCTTGAAAGGGAAGCCAGTGGCAACCAGACTACCGCCCAGATCGCTGACATTGTTTACACGGATACGGAAATCATTCAGCTTGGCCCCTTTACCACGGACGGCGCTGAACAGTTCATCGCGAACAGGATCATAAACAACGGCAACTTCAGTCTTGCCTTTGTACTGCATGGCGATGGAAACGGCGAAGTGAGGTACACCATTAACAAAGTTATTGGTGCCGTCCAGAGGATCAACAATCCACAGATAATCTTGGTTGGTGCCGCGGTTTTCGCCATTTTCCTCACCCACTATGCTGTGGTCAGGATAGGACTTGCGGATCTGATAGATAATTGCTGCTTCTGCTTCCTTGTCTACACTGGTCACAAAATCGTTGACACCTTTGGCATCGACTTCAATACGGTCGAGTTCGGTGTAGGCACGCATAATAGTTTGGCCCGCAGCGCGAGCAGCGCGCACGGCAATAGTCAGCATCGGATGCATTGCAATCCCCTGGATGTTAAAGAACGGACAAAAATTCGGCGCAGATTATACCCTAGTTGTCAGTTATATCAAATGGCGATTTTTCTATAAGCAAAAAAATGTGCCTGTGGTACCATCCGCCTCCTGATTTTTTTATTTTTGAAGTTGTTCCATGCTCTCCAATATTCGTGTCGTCCTGGTAGGTACCACGCATCCCGGAAATATAGGTTCTGTGGCCAGGGCCATGAAAACAATGGGATTATCCAACCTTTATCTGGCGGAGCCCAAAGTTGAGCCAGATGGCCAGTCCATTGCGCTTGCCGCCGGTGCCTCCGATATTCTCAAACATCTGGTCAAGGTCGATAGCCTGGAAGAGGCGATTAAAGACTGCAGCTTGGTGATTGCCACCAGTGCCCGCAGCCGCACTCTCGACTGGCCCGTGCTCGAACCCCGTGAAGCGGGCAGTAAATTGGCGCTTGAGAGCAGTCAGGGCCCGGTTGCCATTGTCTTTGGCCGTGAAAGCCATGGTCTGAGCAACGAAGAGTTGCAGAAATGCCACTATCATGTGTGTATCCCCGCCAACCCGGAATACAGCTCACTCAACCTGGCTCAGGCGGTGCAGCTTATCTGTTATGAAACCCGGGTGGCCTGGCTGGAGAAGCATCAACAAGCCGAGCAGGAGCTGGTTGAGTATCCCAGCAGTGAAGATCATGAGCGTTTCTTTGAACATCTGGAACGGACACTGCAAAAAACCGGCTTTATTATCAAGAATCATCCGGGACAGGTAATGATCAAGCTGCGGCGCCTGTTCACCCGTGCCAGAATCGAAACGCAGGAGATGAACATACTGCGCGGGATCCTGACATCGGTAGAGAAAAAGGTCGACAGCAAAGAAGAGTAATCCGAGGAATCAAGATGGGTGTGATAGCCAGACTGAAAGAGGACATAGGGTCCATTTACCATAGGGATCCTGCGGCGCGCGGTGCGCTGGAAATATTGCTCAATTACCCGGGTATGCAGGCCATTTGGCTGCACCGTATCAGTCATAAGCTGTGGAAGGCCAATTGGTGTTTTCTGGCGCGCTGTTTGTCCACCTTTTCCCGTTGGCTTACCGGGGTGGAAATACACCCGGGCGCAACCATAGGTCGGCGCTTCTTCATCGACCACGGCATGGGAGTTGTTATAGGGGAAACCGCCGAGATTGGCGATGATTGTACCCTTTATCACGGAGTGACCTTGGGAGGCACCACCTGGCAAGCCGGTAAACGTCATCCAACCCTTGGCAATAACGTGGTCATAGGAGCGGGGGCCAAGGTGCTGGGCCCCATTACCATGCATGATGGTGCCCGGGTTGGTTCCAACTCTGTGGTGGTCAAAGACGTGCCCAAGGACACTACTGTTGTGGGTATTCCTGGCCGGGCTGTCACAGTGGCGTCGGCTCAGTCCAAGGAAACCAGCGAGCGTCGCAGCGCCATGGCCAAGAAATATGGTTTTGACGCCTACGCCGTGTCACCCGACAACCCCGACCCTGTTGCCAATGCCATAGGCCAGATGCTGGACCATATGCATCTGATGGACTCCAAAGTACAGGAAGTCTGTCAGGCGGTTCAGAAAATGGGCGGCAGTGTTTGCACCGAGCGTCTGCCTGAGTTGGATGTGGGCGAGTTCAGCGAGGCCGAAACCGCTGCGGCGGAAAAGCGCCAGCAGGCAATGGATGAGTTTGATCCCATAATCTGATACTTAATGGCTATTTTGTGGGCTTTTGCCATTGAATAATCGCGGCGAAAAAGGTTAAATACCCCACCAAGCAGACAGGGTATTCAACCTGATTTATGAACCACTAATACCCGAGTAAACAAGTAGGATTTATACTTGACTAAATTGCTCGGGTATGTTGAAATTCCCACATACCTGTTTGGGAGCCGTGGTCGTTTTATGAAACTTACATCTAAGGGTCGCTACGCAGTGACAGCCATGCTGGACGTGGCCATACATTCGGCTCAGGGGCCGGTACCGCTGGCAGATATTTCCGAGCGCCAGGGGATTTCCCTTTCTTACCTAGAACAACTCTTTGCCAAACTTAGAAAACAAGGCTTGGTCGCCAGTGTGCGCGGTCCCGGTGGTGGTTACCGCCTCGGACTGGAAGCCAATGATATCTCGGTGGGCATGGTGGTACATGCGGTAGATGAATCTGTCGATGCCACCCGTTGTCAGGGACAGGGGAATTGCCAGAGTGGCACCCGCTGTCTGACGCATTCGCTCTGGGGTGACCTGAGCAAACAGATTTCTGACTTTTTAAATGGCATCAGCCTTGCTGCACTGATGCAGAAACGGGATGTACAGTTCATCTCGGTAAAGCAAGATAAGATGCAGCAGGAGCAGAGAGTCAGCGCTTGAGCTGATCCTCTGGTGGATATAAAAACGAATAATGTACGTTGTATGTAGCCTCGGCCGAGACTGCGAAGTACGGAGTGTGTAATGAAGCTTCCTATCTATTTGGATTATGCCGCAACAACGCCTGTAGACCCCCGGGTTGCAGACAAAATGGTACAGTACATGACAATGGACGGTGTATTCGGTAACCCCGCATCCCGTTCACACCGCTACGGCTGGCAGGCCGAAGAAGCAGTGGATATTGCCCGCAACCAGGTCGCGGAGCTGATCAATGCCGATCCCCGTGAAATCGTGTTCACCTCCGGCGCCACTGAATCTGACAACCTGGCTATCAAAGGTGTTGCCCACTTCTACCAGAAGAAGGGTAAGCACATCATCACCAGCAAGACAGAGCATAAGGCCGTACTGGATACCTGCCGTCAGCTGGAACGTGAAGGTTTCGAGGTCACTTACCTGGAACCTGCGGCCAACGGTATTATTCCCATGGAGCGCCTGGAAGCGGCCATGCGCGACGACACTATTCTTGTCAGCATCATGCATGTCAACAACGAGATTGGCGTGATCCACGATATTGATGCCATCGGCGAACTGTGCCGTAGCAAAGGCATCATCTTCCATGTGGATGCTGCCCAGAGTGCCGGTAAACTGCCTATCGATATCCAAAAGACCAAAGTAGACCTCATGTCTATCTCGGGTCACAAGATGTATGGCCCTAAAGGCATAGGTGCCCTGTATGTGCGCCGTAAGCCTCGTATTCGTCTGGAAGCCCAGATGCACGGTGGTGGTCATGAGCGTGGTATGCGCAGCGGCACCCTGGCGACTCACCAAATTGTAGGTATGGGCGAAGCGGCAGCCATTGCCAAAGCCGATATGGAAAAAGATAACGAACGTATTCGCTATCTGCGCGACAAGCTGTGGAACGGTATCAAAGATATCGAAGAAACCTATCTCAATGGCGATATGGAGCAACGTGCCTGCGGCAGCTTGAACGTCAGCTTTAACTATGTGGAAGGCGAGTCGCTGATGATGGCGCTCAAGGACTTGGCCGTATCTTCCGGCTCGGCCTGTACTTCTGCCAGTCTGGAGCCCAGCTATGTGCTGCGTGCCCTGGGGCTGAACGACGAGATGGCGCACAGCTCAATTCGTTTCTCCATCGGTCGTTTCACTTCCGAGGAAGATATCGACTATGCAATCGAAACCATTAAAAACTCTATTGGCAAACTGAGAGAAATGTCACCACTTTGGGAAATGTTCAAAGATGGTGTGGACCTCAACCAGGTGCAGTGGGCACACCACTGATCCCCGCGGATAGATGAATTTGGAGCAGTATCATGGCTTACAGTGAAAAAGTGATAGATCATTACGAGAACCCGCGTAACGTAGGTTCTTTCGACAAGAACGACCCATCCGTAGTGACCGGCATGGTGGGTGCGCCTGCCTGTGGTGACGTGATGAAATTGCAGCTCAAGATTGACGACCAGGGCATCATTGAAGACGCTCGCTTCAAGACTTATGGCTGTGGCAGCGCCATCGCATCAAGCTCTTTGGTGACCGAATGGGTTAAAGGCAAGTCCATCGAGGAAGCGGCTGCCATCAAGAACACGGATATTGCAGAAGAGCTGGCTCTGCCACCTGTGAAGATCCACTGTTCTATTCTGGCCGAAGACGCCATCAAGGCGGCTCTGGAAGAGTACAAGTCCAAGCAAGCTAAATAACGCCAGGAGTTAAGATGGCTATTACTATGACGCCTGCCGCCGCCGAGCGTGTCCGTGCCTTTCTGAGCAACAGAGGAAAAGGCATAGGTTTGCGCTTGGGGCTCAAGACTTCAGGCTGCAGCGGGATGGCTTACGTTCTGGAATTTGTCGACGAACTCAATGAAGATGATGAGGTTTACAACATAGATGGTGTCAACATCATCATAGATGCCAAGAGCTTCATCTATCTTCAGGGGATCGAGCTGGACTTTGTCAAGGAAGGACTCAACGAAGGCTTTAAATTCAATAACCCTAACGCCAAAGGTGAGTGTGGTTGCGGTGAGAGCTTCACGGTTTGAGTTTCACCGCTGCCTGAGAGTATATGAATTATTTCGAGCTGTTTGATTTAACTCCCTCCTTTGATGTGGACACCGCCGAGCTGGCCAGTCGCTATCGCGATCTGCAGCGGGCGGTGCATCCCGACAAGTTTGCCAACGCCAGTGAACAGCAAAAACTGCTGGCCATTTCCCGCACTGCCCAGATAAACGACGCCTTTCAGACCCTGAAAGATCCTATCCGTCGGGCCGAACATATGTTGGCGCTCAAAGGTGTGGATATCAGTCACGAGACCACCACGGTTAAAGACACCGCCTTTTTGATGCAGCAGATGGAATGGCGTGAAGCGCTGGAAGAGATAGGCCAGAGCGGCGATGCCCAGAGCGATATCGATGAGCTCGATGTTTCATTTGCGGCTTACCGTAAGCAGGTGACAGAGCTGCTGCGTAACCAACTTCACAGTTCCAAAGAGGCTGACGCAATAGCCGCGGCAGATCAAGTCCGCAAGTTGAAGTTTATGGCAAAATTGCAGGATGAACTGCAGCGGGCCCAGGATGCGCTGTTCGACTGACGTCGCCTTCGGCCTTCAAGCATATTCCTACGGTTGGCTCAATTTTTGATTGGGCCAACTTTTTAAACACAAGATGGAAGACTATGGCACTTTTGCAGATTGCTGAACCCGGCCAAATGGCCGCTCCTCACCAACACAGATTGGCCGCAGGGATAGACTTGGGTACTACCAACTCCCTGGTTGCTGCGGTTCGCAGCGGCGAGGCGAGCACGCTGGCCGACGAGCAAGGTCGGCATTCATTACCATCTGTGGTGCACTATGGCGAGCAGGGTGTTCGTGTGGGTCACGATGCCCTGGCCGATTCGGCCAAGGATCCTGAAAACACCATAGTGTCGGTGAAGCGTTTCATGGGCCGCTCTTTGGCCGATGTGCAAATCGGTGAGCAAGCTTTCCCTTATCAGTTTGAAGCCAGTGAAAACGGTCTGCCTCTGTTTGTGACCCGCGCCGGTAAGATGAATCCGGTTCAGGTGTCTGCAGAGGTATTGCGCCCCCTGATTGCCCGCGCCGAGTCTACCCTGGGCGGGCCTTTGGAAGGCGTGGTTATCACAGTGCCTGCTTATTTTGATGATGCCCAGCGTCAGGGAACCAAAGATGCGGCAGCTTTGCTCGGTATCAATGTCTTACGCCTGCTCAACGAGCCAACTGCGGCCGCCATCGCCTATGGCCTGGACTCGGGACAGGAAGGCGTCATTGCCGTCTATGACTTGGGCGGCGGTACCTTTGATATCTCTATTTTGCGCCTCAACCGCGGCGTGTTTGAGGTACTTGCAACCGGTGGCGATTCCCGCCTGGGTGGTGATGACTTTGATGAGCTGCTGCAAGGCTTACTGCGTGAACGCATGGCGCTGGAGTCGCTTTCAAGCCAGGAAGCGCGGCAGTTGCTGATGGAAGCCCGGCGGGTAAAAGAAGCGTTGACCGATAGCGACAGCACTATTGCTAAGCTGACACTGAAAGATGGCAGTGAGTGTGAAGCCGAGGTGAGTCGCAGTGAGTTTGACCAGTTGATAAGCACGCTGGTGAAGAAAACCATTCAGGGTTGCCGCAAGGCCCTACGTGATGCCGGAGTGGATACTGACGAGGTGCTGGAAACCGTGATGGTTGGCGGCTCCACCCGGGTGCCTCTGGTGCGGGAAATGGTCGGTGACTTCTTTGGCAAGGCGCCGCTGACGTCAATCGACCCTGATCGCGTGGTCGCTATAGGCGCTGCGGTACAGGCCGATATTCTGGTGGGTAACAAGCCTGACTCGGATCTGCTGCTGCTGGATGTGATCCCGTTGTCGCTCGGTATTGAAACCATGGGCGGTTTGGTGGAGAAGGTGATTCCGCGTAACACCACCATTCCGGTTGCCAGAGCCCAGGAATTTACCACCTTCAAAGACGGTCAGAGCGCCATGGCGTTTCATGTGGTGCAAGGTGAACGTGAACTGGTGGCCGATTGCCGCTCTCTGGCACGCTTTACCCTCAAGGGCATTCCACCATTGGCCGCTGGTGCAGCGCATATTCGGGTGACCTTCCAGGTCGATGCCGATGGTTTGCTCAGCGTCACCGCCATGGAGAAGTCGACCGGGGTGCAATCCAGCATCCAGGTTAAACCTTCCTTCGGTCTGAGTGATACTGAAATTGCCGGAATGCTCAAGGATTCGATGCAGAACGCCAAAGAGGATATTGAGCTGAGAATGCTCACCGAGCAGCGAGTGGAAGCGGCCAGGGTACTGGAATCGCTGCACTCGGCGCTGGCGAAAGATGGCGAGCTGCTCAGCCAGGAGGAGCGCGCTCTGGTTGACCGCGCCATGGCTGACTTGAGTGAAACCGCTGCCAATGGCGATGTTGATGCCATCAAGGCGGCGATAGAAGCGGTGGATGCGCAGACCCAGGAGTTTGCCGCCAGACGCATGGACAATTCGATTCGGGCCGCACTGAAGGGTCAGTCGGTCGATAACATATAGGTGAGACTATGCCACAGATAGTATTTTTGCCCCATGAAGAACTGTGTCCTGAAGGCGCCGTGGTGGAGGCAGAGGTGGGTGAATCCATTTTGGATGTCGCGCTGAAAAACGGCATCAACATAGAGCATGCCTGCGAGAAATCCTGTGCCTGTACCACCTGCCATGTGATAGTGCGTGAAGGCTTCGATGAGCTTGAACCCAGCGATGATCTGGAAGACGACATGCTGGACAAAGCTTGGGGCCTGGAGCCTGAAAGTCGTCTGTCCTGTCAGGCCAAGGTGGTTGAAGGTGATATGGTTGTTGAAATCCCTAAATACACAGTCAACATGGTCAGTGAAGGTTAAGTGCTGACATCTTTTGAAAACCGGCCCCAAGTGGCCGGTTTTTTATTGCTATGCTTGGCGTGCAGAGATTGATTTCCAACACGGCAGGCGTATGATGCGCTGTCTTTTTCACTCTTAGGGACACTGACCTGGATGCAGATTGCAATTTTGTCACAGAACAAAACCTTATATTCCACACGCCGTTTGGTGGAGGCCGCCCAGGAACGGGGTTATCAGGTGCAGGTGATCAATCCGCTGGAATGCTATATGAATATCAGTATGCAGCAGTCCAGTATTCATATCGGGGGCGTCGAGTTGCCGTCCTTCGATGCGGTGATCCCGAGAATAGGTGCCGGCATTACCTTCTACGGCACGGCTGTGGTGCGTCAGTTTGAGATGATGGCTACCTATACACTCAATAGCTCCATGGGGATCTCCCGCTCAAGGGATAAGCTGCGCTCCATGCAGTTACTGTCCCGCAAAGGCATAGGACTGCCAGTGACAGGTTTTGCCAATAAGCCCAGCGATATTCCGGATCTTATCGACATGGTCGGTGGTGCTCCCTTGGTGATTAAACTCTTGGAGGGCACTCAGGGGATAGGTGTGGTGCTGGCTGAAACCCGTAAGGCGGCCGAGAGTGTGATTGAGGCCTTTATGGGCCTCAAGGCTAACATTATGGTACAGGAATATATCAAGGAGGCCCAAGGGGCCGATATCCGCTGTTTTGTGCTCGGCGACAAGGTCATTGCCGCCATGAAACGCCAGGCTCTGCCGGGAGAGTTTCGCTCCAATCTGCATCGGGGCGGCACGGCAACCTTGGTGAAGTTGTCTCCGGAAGAGCGTTCAATCGCGGTGCGCGCCGCCAAAACCATGGGGTTGAATGTTGCCGGCGTGGATATTTTACGCTCCAACCATGGACCCGTGGTGATGGAGGTCAATTCATCACCCGGACTCGAAGGGATTGAAGCCGCTACCGGCAAAGATGTTGCCGGCGCCATCATAGAGTTTATTGCCAAGCAGAGGCGTAAGGGCAAGACACCAAGCGAAGCCTGATCTTGGTCTCAATCAAGGCTATTAAGGCTTCAACTGCGGCGCTATACTCAAAGTCAGTACTTATCTGAAGCAGGAGTAACCATGGGACTCAAGTGGATAGATTCATTAGACTTGGCTTTGGAGTTGCTGGAGGCACATCCTGATGTGGATCCAGAGCAACTGCATTTCCCTGAGCTTTACGAGTGGATATTGGCGTTGGAAGCCTTCGATGATGACCCTAAACGCTGCAGCGAGAAAATTCTCGAAGCCGTGCAGCAATGCTGGATCGAGGAAAAGTAACCCCCCTCTGGCAGAAAACTGATCCCGGTCAAATTATCACCATCACGAGTCAACTATATTAGCTTAGTTAATAAATTGTTGTGCCGGTTTCGGAGGTTTGTCATGTCACGTTTCTTCGCCTGTAGTTTTGGATTATTTGCTCCGGCCGTGCTGGCACATTCGGGGCATGGTGGTGTTGGCTTGTTTCATCATTTTCCTCAGTTTATGCCTTTGTTATTACTTTTGGTTTGTCTCTGCGGCGGTTACCTTTGGCTCAAGCGTCGGCATTGAGTCTTTGTGTACCTCCTCCCGGTAGATTTTGCCAGGCGCTTTGCGAGATAGGATTAGGATCTGGCGCATTTATTTCGTATAATCCGCGCGAAATTTAAAAACTCGCTGATTAAGGAAGCTAGTCATGGCGATCGAACGTACTTTTTCTATCATTAAGCCTGATGCGGTAGCCAAGAACCACATTGGTGCTATCTACAACCGTTTTGAAACTGCCGGCCTGAAAATTGTTGCCGCCAAAATGGTTCACTTGACCAAAGAACAAGCCGAAGGTTTCTACGCTGAGCACAGCGAGCGTCCTTTCTTTGGTGCTCTGGTTTCTTTCATGACTTCTGGTCCTATCATGGTTCAGGTTCTGGAAGGTGAAAACGCCGTTCTGGCCAACCGTGAAATCATGGGTGCGACCAATCCTGCTGAAGCTGCCCGTGGAACTCTGCGTGCTGACTTTGCTGACAGCATCGATGAGAACGCTGTTCACGGCTCTGATGCTCTGGCATCAGCCGAGCGCGAAATCGCATACTTCTTTGCTGCTGATGAGCTGTGCCCTCGCACTCGTTAATTAACAGCAAATAGACAAAAAGGAGCCGAATGGCTCCTTTTTTGTTTGATTTTTGTGTGCAGTAGAAATTCTACCTACATCACATTTTTCATCAAAAGCGTTGCATTAACAGTGGGTTGAAAAGTAAGCGTTGTAAATAAAATGTTTTGATACCTAATGATACATCTTGGCTGTAGCCGGCATTTGTTCTGTAAAAATATCATTAGTTTTTGATTGATAAGGTGCTTGAGTTTTACAAATTAAACCGTGTGTCAACAATTCGTTATCATTTAAGTGATTGATAATGTTGCTGTTATTGGTATGTTTCTCGTTTGGGGGGCTGAGTATTACATAGAATAAGAACACGGTGTTCCCTCCCTGCCACCGTGCTTGAAAAAGGAATGAGAATATGTCAACGCAGACTGCAGTCGCTAAGGCCATCCGCTTTAGTCTGTTTGCTTTTGTTTCCACATCAATCCCTACAATGGTTTATGCCGCCGATGATGCTCAGGCTACAGAACAAGTAGAACGTATTGAAGTTACTGGCTCCCGTATCAAACGCACAGATATGGAGAATGCTTCTCCTGTTGTTGTGATGAGTGCTGCCGATATTGAGAAAGGTGGCTTTAACTCGGTTCAGGATGTACTGGGTAACCTGTCGCAGAACTCAGGTGGCTCCATGTCTCAACAAGAGGTGCACGGTTTTACCCCTGCCGCTTCCTCTGTCAACCTTCGTGGCGTGGGCGCCGGTCGGGTACTGACCCTGATCAATGGTAAGCGGGTGCCCAAGTATCCCTTTGGTGCCGGTGGTACCGACAGCTTCGTGGATACTGCCAATATTCCTTTGGGTGCGATCGAGCGTATCGAGATCCTGACTACAGGTGCCTCGGCTATTTACGGCTCTGACGCCATGGGCGGTGTTATCAACATCATTCTCAAGAAAGATGTCGAACAGACAACTTTCAAGTACCGTTTCTCCGACACGGATGAAGGTGGTCTGCGCAACAATCAGTTCTCTTTCATGACAGGTGTCAGCAGTGATACGGCTAACCTGACTTTCTTTGCCGAATATGAAGACAGAACGGCACTGAAAGGGACAGATCGCTCAGAATGGGGCACAGATATTGTCGATGGAGCGTATTACTCAGGTTACAGCTCCTACGGTGCCAACCTGGTACAGGACCTCGGCAATAACAAAACTTCGCTGACCAAGACCTTGTCACCGGCAGAATGTGAGGCCCGTGGTTATGTGGTGATGGAAAATGGTCGCTGTGGTTTTGACCGCTCCAAGCAGCGTGATTTCATGCCGGAGCAGAAGCGCTACTCGACCATGATCAACCTCACCAAGGAGCTGAATGCGGATCATCAGTTGTATTCCCGTATCGATTACACTCATTCCTCGACCTTTACCGAGATTGAGTCTGCGACAGTGGGCACTGATTTCAAGTTCAAAGTGGCGGGTAATGCGGTCACTATTTTTAATGAAGACAAAGGTTTTTCCCAGACTTTCGACAACAAAGATGTTGCATTCGGTGGTGACTTTGCCAATGCTGCAGACGGCGACTACTACTACACCCGCAGAATGAGTGAGCTGGGGCCACGTACCTCTGACTTTGAAACCAATAACTTCTCTTTCATCATAGGTTCCAAGGGGTTCCTGACCGACAGTATCGAGTATGATACTTCCTGGTCTATTGCGCGTCAGACAGTGGAATCCCGCAGCAACGGTTCTCCAACTTACCAGAGCACCTTCGACTACCTGACCTCTGGCGACAGCGGCAAGTCTCTGCTGGATGTGATCTCTCCTGAAGATGCGGCACTGCTGAACTACGAAGGTAACAAGAAGGGACAATCTACTCTGTCCAGCTTTAGTGCCGGTATCAATGGTGATGCGTTCGAACTTACCGGAGGCACTGCTGCCTACGCTGTGGGTATCGAATACAGCAAGGAGTGGTTCTACGATAAGTCTGACAGCTTCACCTCCAACGGTGGCGTCATAGGCAAGGGGGGCAGCAGCGCCGAAGGTGAACGTGAGCAGTATGCTGCCTATGCCGAGCTGGCCTTGCCATTGCTGGATCAGTTGACCATGACACTGGCCGGACGTTATGACTACTATGATGATGAGTCTGATGTTGGTGGCCAGTTTACTCCGCAAGTGTCACTGGAATATCGTCCAATCGACAGCCTGATGCTGCGTGCTTTGTATGCCGAGACTTTCCGCGCACCGGATATGCAGCGTTTGTTTGGCGATCCTACCACTGGCTACAGCACAGTTATCGACACTCCGCGCTGTGAAGCCTATGGTGAATGTGACAAGATTGAGTCTTTGCCGATTGCCATCGGTGCCAACCCAGAGTTGGAAGCCGAAGAGGGTAAAAACTACAACCTGGGTCTGGTCTGGGACTATGAAGGTATCAACCTGACGGTGGACTACTGGATGGTTGAAATCGACAATCTGGTGAATGACCCGAGTGCGCAGTATATTCTGGATCACGCCGATGCCTTTGCCGACAAGATTGAACGTGACAGCAATGGCAAGTTGCTGAAAGTGAACACTCAGGCGATGAATATGTCTTCTCGTGAGACTGCCGGTATTGATTTCTCTCTGGGCTATCGCTATGAAACCGAGAGCTATGGTGAATTCAGCAGCCGCCTGGAAGGGACTTACCTGACCCGTTGGAAGGAAAAGCTGACTCCGGATTCAGAGGAGCTGGACCTTATCGATGGTGAGGGATCTGCGCCTCAGCTGCGTGCCAACCTGAACCTGGGATGGTCTTACAACGACTTCTCCACCAACATTCTGTTCAAGTATATCGACAGCATGAATGGTGAGCGGATGGATTACTTTGTCAGCGAAGGTCTGGACAGCACTTATCCGGTGAAAATCGATAGCCATGTCGAGGTTAACCTGGCTGCCAGTTACTTCATCTACGACAATCTGAAGGTTTCTGCCGGTATCAACAACCTGTTTGATTCAGGACCGGAGATCGATTACACCCAGTCCAGCTGGCCTCATTACCCACGAGCCTACTATAACGTTATTGGACGTGAATATTATGCAGGGGTAGAGTTTACTTTCTAAGAGTATTCAAACCTTGAAAACCGGCTTAATAAGCCGGTTTTTTTATGCCTAAAATAAACAAAGGGAAAATGATGTTAGATACATATTGATTCAGGTGTTTGCTAAATGTTTATTCTGGTTCGGTGTGATTTTTTTTGCCACGAGATAGTTGTTTCTTAAATATTAAATTTATGGAACATTTTAACTTAATAAAAACATATTTTTCAATATGTATCGCTTGTGTGTTTTTGTTTTAAAATTTTGATTTATAGGTGTTTTTAAGTTTCATTGGCAGTTTCGCTCTATTTGTTTGTATCAATTGGTTGCCAATTGGTTGTTTTTGTGTTTTGTTTGTTGACCGCATTGTTTTATTTGTGGAGTATCTTTGTGAGTGTTGCAATTTGTTTGCAATGTTTAAAACAAAAATAATCAGATATTTCTTGCAGAAAGAAACATCAGGGAGACAAGTATGAGTTCCATCAGTTTAACTGCAAAGGCAGTTCGTCGCGGTTTACTTGCTGCGGCAGTTACGGGAATAGCTTTCAGCGGATATGCAACCGCTGAAGAAGCAAAAGAAGGCAAAGTCGAGCGTATTGAAGTAACTGGTTCACGTATCAAACAAGTGGATATGGAAACCGCTTCACCTGTTACTGTTATCACAGCAGCCGATCTTAAGGTTACCGGGGAAACCTCGGTTGCCGATGTATTGAATAACTCCAGTATCAACAGCTTTGGTTCCTGGCGTGGCATGTCCGGCTATGGTGCCGGGGCCAGTGCCACCAGTGATGTGGATTTACGTGGTCTGGGTTCTCAGGCAACCTTGATCCTGCTCGATGGTCGCCGTATGCCGGGTACCAGCTCAAGCTCAGGAACCGTTGCCGATACTTCCAGCATCCCAATGGCGATTGTTGAGCGAATCGAAATTCTGCGTGACGGCGCCTCTGCAGTTTACGGCTCGGATGCGGTTGCCGGGGTAATTAACATCATTACCAAGAAAGACTTTGAAGGTGTTGAGCTGAACTACACCGGTGAATCACCTGATGTGGAAGGCGGCGATTCTTCACGTTTCTCTGTAGCGGCCGGTTTTAGCACAGATAAGGGCAATATCACCCTGACGTTCGAGCATTACGATACTACCTCTGTGTACGATAAAGATGTTTGGCGCTTTGATGATCCTAGCTGGAACGGCATCAGCTCCTATAGTGTGATCCCAAGAGCTACCTATATTGGCGCCGATGGTAAATCGGCCAATTATACCAATAGCGAGCTTTGCTCCCAGGCACCGAATGTTATTGATGGTACCGACGGCGCCAATGCCGGAACCTGTTACTACGACTTTGGTAAGGTGACCAAGCTGTTTGGTAATGTGAACCGCAACAGTATTCTGTCTAACTTCAATTACCAGCTGACTGACGACATACAGTTCCGTGGCCGCGCTTCTGCCAGTCTGAGTGAAACCAATACCCGTTACGCGGGCACCCCGGTATCAACCAACGCCCCAACCATGGCTGCGGACAACCCAATGAACCCATTGGGCACAGATATCACTGAGATCCGTATGCGTTCGGTACAGATTGGTGAGCGTGACACTACCACTGAAACCAACTCAATCGACTTCCTGGCCGGGTTGGTAGGTTATTGGGATGTGGGTAACGGTATCGATTGGGAAATCAATGCCCAGCATACACGTTCAACCACTGACTCATTCAACTACAACCTGATCAACGACAATATCGTTCAGGACCTGATCAACACAGGCAACTATGATGTCTTCAACACCATAGGGATGAGCTATGAAGATTGGGATGCGCAGATGGCTGATCTCTATGGTCAAGCGGCCCATACCGGTGTGTATCAGGCGCAATTTAACAGCACCCAATTTGATGGTCTGTTGTCCGGCATGCTGTATGAAGGCAACGGTATTACTTTGGCCGCTGTTGTCGGTGCCGAGTATGAGATGATTGAGTTTGTGCAGCTGAGTGACCCGCAATCTGCTGCCGGTATTATCTCCGGTGGTTCGGGTGGCGACGATGTTGATGCAACCCGGGATCGCAGTTCTGGCTATTTGGAACTGCAATCTTCGCTGCCATACAATGTGGATCTGTCCGCTGCAGTTCGTTATGAGCGCTATGAGCAGGAAGGTAACATAGCTTCCGGCTTTGCCTCTTCAACCTTCGATTCAGTTGTGCCCAAGTTCTCTGCGAGCTGGCGTCCGGTTGACTCTCTGTTGCTGCGTGCCAGCTGGGGTGAGTCTTTCCGTGCCCCTAATATGGGTGAGATGTTCTCCGGTGAAGCGCTGAGTTTTGAACGTACCCTGGATACTGTCTGGTGTAGTGCCAACCCCGGGGCCGATGAAAACTACTGTAGCCCAAGTAACCAATATAAGACCTTCTATGGCGGTAACCCGGATCTGAAAGCGGAAGAGGGTGAGTCCTTGACCCTGGGCTTCGTCTGGAACGTGACTGACGATTGGAGTATTGAAACCTCTTACTATGACATCAGCTACGACAGCAAGATTGAAGTGGTCGATGTTGCGGATCTGATCCGTGAAGAAGAAGCCAATGGTGGTTCGCCTTATATCATTCGTGGCAGCGATGGCAAGATTGAGACCATTCACAGCCAGTATCGTAACTTGAGTGCGCTGGAAACTTCCGGGATTGACTTTGTCACCAGCTACAACCAGGCAACTGATTTCGGTGATTTCCGTCTGAAGTTGGAAATGACTCATGTACTGGAATATAAGACCAAGGCCGATGCCGAGTCTGACTTCTTCGATGAAGCAGGTCTGCAGGACAAGCCCGAATGGCGTGGCAGTGCGTCAATCAACTGGAGTCGTGATAACTGGAGTGCAGCTTGGACTACCTACTATATAGGTGGCCAGGATTCAGGAGCTGTTGAATACAACAACGAATACCTAATCAACGTACCAAGCTACTTCAAGCACAACGTCCAGGTAAGCTACGCCCACGACTGGAATGGTTCCATCACCTTGGGTGTGAATAACGCCTTCGATGAGGAAGCACCAACCTGGTACAACTATGCTGACTATCGTGATGTCAACACAGGTCTGTACGACGTACTGGGTCGCACCTGGTTTGTAACCATTAATCAGAAGTTCTGATAAAACGCCGATTCTCCCTTACGGCTCAGCCCCGCCATTTTGGCGGGGCTTTTTTGTATAGAGCCCCCAACTAGGTTGGGGGTTCCGTTTATCCGAATAAAAGCTTGTCTGTCAGGAGCCGAGGACATACGCGCAAAAAAAGAGCGGAGTTTTACGATAGTCATAAAAAAAAGCAACCCTTGAGGTTGCCTTCATCGCTCTTGATTGATCAATCAGTGATTCAATCGCAATTCTTGTCTGTGTTCGTGTTTATATTGCTCATGGCAACGTTCACAACGCTGCTCGGTCGGATCTCTGTCGAGCCGATATGCTTCGATTTCAGCCTCACAGTCTGCACAAAGACCATAAAGCCCTAAATCCAGTTGGCAGAGGGCGGCATCCAGCCTCAATAGTCTGTGGTAGAGAGGATGTTTGCAAAGATCGGCCTGAGTCATGGTTTCAATCAGATCACTGAGTGACATCTGGGGATCCCAGTGGGGTCCGAGCACCATTATCTCTTTCCTGAGATCGATTTCTAACGCCGACAATGCTTGTCTGATATGGGAGCTGCTCACTGATAATTGCCTGTAAAGATTGAGTCTACGGTCATTTAGTCTAAACAGCCGGGTCAATGTCACTATGATAAAGATCAAATCTGGGTGACATTTTCTGTCGTTAAGGCGCTAATTTGTCAGAATTGCTCACATCTTGTCATCTATTTCGCGATGAGCTCGGCTGAGAGTGGCCACTATGTCGTCGGTTTGCTTGTGTACCCTGAGCTCTCTGAACAGGGTATCGGCCTGTGGATACTGGCGATTGAGGTAGCTGAACCACTGTTTGATCCGTGCCGGGTAGTAGCAACTCTTGCGGCCGCTGAGCTCTTTCTGGCTGTAACTCATCAGCAGTGCCAGGGTCTGTTGCCAGCTGTATTGCATGGCGCCGTTTTTAATGTGATCCGCCAAATTGGGCAGAGAGATGGCGCCGCGGCCCACCATGATACTGTCGCAACCCGTTACTTCCATGCAGCGCAGGGCATCTTCCCGGTTCCAAATCTCGCCGTTGGCGATCACGGGAATGGCCAGTTTTTCACGGATCTCAGTGATATATTCCCAATAGGCGGGTGGACGGTAACCGTCTTTTTTACTGCGGGCATGGACAGCCAACTCAGTGGCGCCGGCTTCATAAATTGCCAGCGCGTTTTCCATAAACAGGCTCTTGTCTTCGAACCCCAGGCGAATTTTGGCGGTCACCGCATGAGGTACAGGAACCGCCTGCCGCATGGCTTTGACTATCTTATGGATCTGCTCCGGATACTGGAGTAACACGGCACCGCCCTTGCTGCGGTTGACCATCTTGGCCGGACAACCAAAGTTGGCATCTACCCCTTGGGAGCCGAGTTCTATTGCCCTCAAGGCGTTTTCAGCCATCCAACCAGGTTCCTGTCCTAAAAGTTGTACCCTGACCGGCGTACCACTGAGAGTCATGCCGCCCTGCAGCAGTTCGGGGCAGAGGCGATGGAAGACTTTTTCAGGCAAAAGTTGATCCACCACACGTACAAACTCTGTGACCATCAGATCATAAGGATTAATTGCAGAAAGCAGTTCCCGCATCAGATTGTCAACAACCCCCTCCATAGGGGCGAGAATAATACGCACGTGTTTAAGGCCTGGCTGAAATAGAAAGTGGCGCATTCTACCTTAAATCCCATCCGGCACCAATCGACAGCTTAAAAGGCACAGGCTTATTCGAGAGATCTAACTGTTAACAGCTTGATCTTATCGGCATTTGCTATTTTACTCATGTATCCCTATATGGGGTTTTAGGTAAAAACTGTGATCCGTGGTTGAAAATGTGAAATAGATTCTGCTGTCCCCGGGTCTGATATTGCAAGCCGGCAATCGAGGCCGGTCACTCGTAACAACTCTATGAGCAACAGGCAGGAAAGACAATGAAGACAGTCAAGACAACTACAGTAGCAGCCGCTTTGGGTATGGTTATCGCAGGTTCCACCGTCGCGGCAGAGGCCCAGGCCAGTGCTTTCGGTTTTCAGGCAATGGAAGCCGGTTATCAATTGGTTGGTAATGAAGGCAAGTGCGGCGAAGGTAAATGTGGTGATAAGAAAGCCAAAGAAGCCGAGCACAAGGGCCGTGAGGGTAAATGCGGCGAAGGCAAGTGTGGCGAAGGGATGAAGAAAGCTGCCGAAGGCAAATGTGGTGAGGGCATGAATAAGGCCGCCGAGGGTAAGTGTGGTGAAGGCATGAAAAAAGCCGCAGAAGGAAAGTGCGGTGAAGGCAAGTGTGGCGAAGGAATGAAGCATTCCGCCGAGGGTAAAGCCAAAGCCGAAGCCAATAAGGTCAAGGAAGGCAAGTGTGGTGAAGCCAAGTGCGGTAGTAACCACTGAAGCTGAATAGTGCAGGGCGCATTGCGCCCTGTCTGAAACCACAAAGGCGGTAATTATTTATGAATAACTGTGTCGGTTTGGGGCTTAGGCGGGAGATGCTGGCCGAGTTTTGTCAGGCAGCACCCAAGGAGGCCGATTTTTTCGAGGTTGCGCCGGAAAATTGGATGCGCCTGGGGGGTAAGTTTTGCAAGCAGTTTCGACAACTGACCGAGAAGCATTCATTTTACTGCCATGGGCTCAGTCTTTCTATTGGTAGCCCAGCTCCGCTGGATCTGGCGTTTATCAAAGAGATTAAGCGCTTTCTCGATTTGCACCAGATAGATGTCTATTCAGAACACTTAAGCTATTGCTCCGCCGATGGGCATATGTACGATCTTATGCCTATCCCTTTTACTTATGAGGCTGTACGGCATGTCAGTGCCAGGGTCAAACAGGTTGAAGCGATTCTGGAGCGGCCATTGATTCTGGAAAATGTGTCCTTTTATGCCGCGCCGGGTGCCGAGATGACAGAGCAAGAGTTTGTCTGCGCCGTGCTGGAAGAGGCTGACTGTCGTCTGCTGCTGGATGTCAACAACATCTATGTCAACTCAGTTAATCACGGTTATGACCCCAAGACTTTTCTGGCTGCCATGCCCAGTGAGCGCATCGCTTACCTGCATATTGCCGGTCACTATCAGCAGGATGAAGATCTGATTATCGATACCCATGGCGCCGATATTATCGACCCTGTCTGGCAACTGCTGGCAGAGTGCTATAGGTTGCACGGGGTGCATCCCACCTTGCTGGAGCGGGACTTTAATATTCCCGAAACCCAAGTCTTGTGTCAGGAGTTGAAGCAGATAGACACGCTGCAACACCGGGCCTTGGGTGCATTTGCACAAGAGAGGAGAGCTTGATGGCCTTGGCCCAATTACAACAGGCTTTTGTTGCCTATTTGCGGCGGGATGATATGCCTTTGCCGGCCGGCACCGATGAACGGCACATGCGGGTATATCGCGAGCTTTTTTTCAATAATGTCAATGGCTTTGTTTCCAATGCCTATCCGGTTCTTAAGTCGTTGCATACAGAGGCGCAGTGGTTGGCGTTGGTAAAGGATTTCTTTGCCCGCCATGATTGTCAAAGCCCGTTGTTTATCGATATTGCCGCCGAGTTTCTCGACTATCTGTGTCGGGAACAGGCAAGCGCTTTGGATGCCATGCCTTTTATGCTGGAGCTGGCACATTATGAACTCTTGGAACTGCAGGTATCTGTGGCAGTGGACAGTTCGGCGCCTTGGCTGGAGCCGACCGAGCTCCAGGCACTGGAGCAACTGGCAGCAAAACTGCAATTGGCCGTCACCGCCAGAGTGGCGCAATATCAGTTCGAAGTTGACCGAATTAGCCCAGATTTCCGCCCGGATTCGGTGGCGGCCACCCCAGTATTTTTCTGTGTCTATCGTGACCGGGAAGAGGAGGTGCGCTTTTTAAGGCTCAATCCCATGACGGCGCAGCTGTTGGCCAAACTGCAGCAAACGCCGCTGAGTTTTACCCGGTTACTTGCTTGGCTGGCAGAGACATTTCCCCAGTTTCCAGAGCCGCAGCTTTGTCAGGGTGCGCTCACTACTTTGGCGGAGCTGGCGGTCTTGGGCATTATTCGTAAGCAACCCACAACCGCCATCCAAGCCACAACACCTTGTCAGGCATGAGTTTATTTTTAGCTGTACTTGCCTTTGGCTGACCCTTTGGCTGACATTGATGCCTGAGTACGGCCTGAATGCAAGGGAGTGGCTAATCCCATTGAAAAAACATGGTTTTTATCGGCATGAGAAAGGGCTAGAATAGCGCGGTTTTGTGATTGAGATCACTCCCACACTGGCCCTAGAAGTAGAGGAGCTGTCATGAGTCAGCCGTTTAAAGACCCATTCAATATTTTGTATTTTCTTGGTTTTATTCTGGTAATGCTGTTACCTACACTGCCTGCCAGTCTGTCTTGGCTGAAACACGCGGGATTGATCTGAAGCAGCAAGATCCAGCTTTTGCTACAATGGCCACCCTCAGCGGTGGCTTTTGTTTAGGCGCGACCGGTTTTCCAGAGGAAATTGGATGGTTATCAAAAGAGGCTTCTTTTTAATCTCGGGTATCTTGAGCCTGGCTATGGGATTACTCGGCATCGTCTTGCCTGTGCTGCCCACGGTTCCCTTTATTTTGTTGGCCGCTTTTTGTTTTGCCCGCTCCAGCGAAAGGCTACACGATTGGCTGCACAGTCATCCTTGGTTTGCCCAGCCTCTTGCCGATTGGCATTCCCGTAAAGCGATGCGTAAAGGATTAAAGCGAAGGGCTTTTTTGGTCAGTGGTGCCAGTTTTGCCCTCAGCATTGCCTTGGTGCCACTTTGGTGGGTGAAACTCTTACTTGCCGTTTGCTGTGTCTGTCTGTTGTTGTTCCTGTGGCAGATCCCCGAGCTGGAAGATAGTGAGTGATCCTGTAGACAAAAACGTCGACTTGTCGTGATTTTGTCATTCAGTTGGGGTAGCCTTGGCGCGCCTTGAAACCACCAGGGAAATTTAATGAGTTTCAACATTTTGCTTGTTGATGATAATAACATCAGCCAACAGGCTTTGGCCGAACTGTTCCAGAGCCAAGGTTGGCACTGTACGTTGGCCACCAATGGCATGCAGGGGCTGGCGTGCGCCGAGCGGCAAAACTTCGATGCCGTGATTAGTGGCTTTTTCATGCCTTTGCTCGACGGGCCGCACTTCATCCCGCTACTCAGGCAACTCGACGGTTATGCCAACCTGCCTGTCGTGGTGCTAAGTACTCACAGCCAAGAGGAAGTGGCCGCCAGTATGGATATGTCCCAGGTTAATGGCTTTTGGAGAAAACCATTGAACTGTGACACAAAGCAACAACTCCTGGATCACTTATCGACAGAGATTGTTGCATGGCGGATTAAAGCGGCTTAAGCTTTAGCCGGATTTTTGAAATGCAGTCCACCTCAGTGTGGACTTTTTTGTTGTAAAGAGCCAGGCCCAGTGTCTGGAAATGAAGTATTGAGACTATGGCAATGAACTCCGACAGCTTAAGCCTGATTAAGCAAAGCATTAAAACCATTCCGGATTATCCTAAAGCCGGGATCCTGTTCCGCGACGTAACCAGTCTGCTTGAAGACCCAGTTGCCTACCAGTTAAGCATTCGGTTGCTGGTGGATCATTATAAAGATCATGGTTTTACCAAGGTTGTCGGTACCGAAGCCCGTGGTTTCCTCTTTGGTGCCCCTCTGGCGCTGGAGTTGGGTGTGGGCTTTATTCCCGTGCGTAAGCCCGGCAAGTTGCCAAGAGAAACCATAGCCGAAAGCTATGAGCTGGAATATGGCCACGACACCCTGGAAATGCATGTTGATGCCATAGTGCCGGGTGACAAGGTACTGGTTATCGATGACTTGCTGGCAACCGGTGGCACCATTGAAGCCACAGTTAAGCTTATCCGTCGCTTAGGCGGCGAGGTGAAGGACGCCGCATTTGTGATCTCCCTGCCGGACCTGGGCGGTGAACAGCGCCTGACCGAGCAAGGGCTCGAACTGGTTAAGCTGTGCGAGTTTGACGGCGAATAAAAGCTCAGCCCTGCTGCTTTGCGGGTCGTCTCGGTAGCGTGAAGTCATACCTCATGTTATTGTTTTACGATCCGCGGAGCTTGCTCCCGCAAAGATACTTTTATGGATTTTGGGGAGTTTCATGTCCTATCAGGTACTAGCCAGAAAATGGCGACCTGCCAGTTTTGATCAGGTAGTCGGCCAATCTCATGTCTTGCATGCATTGACCAATGCCCTGAGTCAGCAACGACTGCACCATGCCTATCTGTTTACCGGTACCCGCGGCGTCGGCAAGACCAGTTTGGCGCGCCTGTTTGCCAAAGGGCTCAACTGCGAAACAGGGATCACCGCTAAGCCATGTGGCCAATGCAGTGCCTGTCAGGAAATTGCCCAGGGGCGTTTTGTCGACCTTATCGAAGTCGATGCGGCTTCCCGTACCAAGGTAGATGATACCCGCGAACTGCTGGATAATGTTCAGTATCGCCCAACCCGGGGGCGTTTCAAGGTTTACCTGATAGACGAAGTTCACATGCTGTCCCGCAGCAGTTTCAATGCGCTGCTCAAGACACTGGAAGAACCCCCTGAGCACGTCAAATTCCTGCTGGCCACCACAGATCCGCAAAAGCTGCCGGTGACTGTACTGTCCCGCTGCCTGCAATTTAACCTAAAGAGTCTGGATCAGACGGAGATGGCCGGCCAGTTGCAGCATATTTTGCAAAGCGAAGGTCTTAAGTTTGAAACTTCTGCGCTGACGCTTCTGGCGCGAGCCGCCAACGGCAGTATGCGAGATGCCCTGAGCCTGACAGATCAGGCTATCGCCTTTGGAGCCGGGCAAGTGATGCTGGAGCAGGTACAAACCATGCTCGGCGCCATAGATGAGCGCCAGGTGCTGGCGCTGTTTGATGCGCTCCTCACAGGCGACATCGCCAAAATGATGCAGGAAGTGGCCAAGGTGCTGGCATTTGGCGCCGATGCTGCCGAAGTGCTGCGTAGCTTGCTGGAGCTCTTGCATCAGATAACCCTGAGTCAGTTTGCGCCGGCGGCGGCCAATCTGTCGCTGTTTGGTCCCAGAATTAACCACTATGGTGAAAACCTCACCCCCGAGCAGGTGCAGCTCTATTACCAGTTGCTGCTCAGCGGTCGCAAGGAGCTGCCTTATGCACCGGATCCCAAGTCAGGGCTGGAGATGGCGTTACTCAGAGCCGTTGCCTTTGTGCCGGAAACGCCGCCCAAACGCTGGCAAAGGGGTGAAGTCGCCGATCTGTCTGCCTTGGATGACAGCAGCAGTGCCGCTGCGCCTGCGACGGTCGGGGCGCTGAATCAACCCCTGGCAAGCAATAACGCCGATGAGATAAAACCTCAAGCCGCCTCTGCTCAATCTGTTACAAGCCAGGTTGTTGAAGCGCAAGCCGAAAAGACGCAAGCTGCCAAGATGCCAACACAGGTAAGCCCGGCGGCTGAGACGCAGGCGAGCAATATTGACTCACAGATGGCTGCCGATGAGGGCGAAGATGCAGACGAACAGGCCTTATTGGCCGAACAAGCGCTGCTGTTATCCCAGGCCGGTAGCATGGGGTTCCGGAATGAGGCCTCTGAGCCTGCTAAAGTGGCCGAGTCTCTGCCGGCACGGCAACCGGCTGCAGCTCAACCTCACAAGCCTGTGTCACAAGCTGAAACCTCGGCTATTAGTGATGAGCAGCAATCTCAGGATGACTTCTATACTGCCATGGGCTATTCACTGCAAGGTGAAGGGCAGGATAGCAGCCTGGATTTTTATCAGCAGCAGATGTCGATGGACGGCCAAATGCCATCCGCTGCTGACAAGAGTACCTCCGAGGCATCGCTATCAAATAAGCCATCAAGCGAGCCAGTGCCTGCCGATGCCAACATAGACTCGGGCAGCGATGACATCTTGGGTGATGATCTGCTCGATCAGGTGCTTGCCACCCGGGATTTGCTGCTCAGTGATATAGAGGCCGCCAGCCCCAAGGACGGTGAAGAAAAAAAGCCCTTGCTGGAGCGCCGCAGCGCGGCTGCAGCACCTGAGTCCGATGCTGTAGCTGCCACTCAGTCAGAAGCGGCAGCAGAGCCAGGAAACAGCCCTGAGCTGAGCAAAAGCCCTGAGCGGGTAGACAGCCCTGAACCAAGCAATAGCCCTGAGCCCTCCCAAGCAGAAACACAAACTCCTGTTGCCGGGGAAGTGCCCTCCAAATCTGGCCCAAATCATGTTGCGGCGCTCAAGGAGGACAGGCCACCATGGGAAGATGCCCCAGAGGGTGCGGTTGAAGCTGGTCGCGAGGCAATGCAAGACAGTGAAACGGTTCAAAACGTGGCTTTCCTACAAGCCGAACCAGAGTCTGTGCCTGAGCCACAACCACAACCACAACATACCGCGCAGCAGACAGCACAGGAAGCTGCACCACAGGCGGTAGACGAGCCGGGACATGAGCTGAAAAATGAGCTTGAGCTGGGATCTGGCCAAAGCGCTACAGTAAATACTGTAAACACAGGAGCTCGGCCTGCATCCGAGCCGCGCCAAGCACCAGGCCCGGAGTCCGCCGAGGCCTTCGCCCATGCTCCGCCCAGCGGTCATCCACAGGATCTCTATTGGTATAAATTGATGTCCTCGCTCGAAATAGGCGGCCGGGTTCGGCAACTGGCGGTAAACTCAGTCTGTGAGCGGATAGCTGAACCGCTGCCCTTGCTGCTCAAGCCGGATCAAAAGCACTTGGCGGCAGATTCGGCTATCAAACAGCTCGAAGAGGCGCTTTCCAAACTGTTTGGGAAACCTTGCCGCACAGAGATTGTCGTAGGAGTAGATGACCAAAGGGAAACGCCGTTGGAAATTCGTTATCGTTTTCATCAGGAGCTCCTGAGCGGGGCTCATGCTTCATTGATGAATGATGAAAACATTCAATGGCTTGTCAGTCATATGGGGGCCGAACTGGATCAGGATACTCTCGGATATCCCCCTGAGCTGCTCAGTCAACGGGCTAATTTGATTGCAGACAAGGCGCCCTAGGGCACTGTGGATGTTACCCGCTTCATAAGATTGCCGCTCAAAGCGACTCTTGGATTGCCAAGCGGGTTTATTTCAGTAAGATTAGCCAACTTTGACCTGTTACTCACAACTTGAATTGAAGAGATAAAGCTATGTTTGGAAAAGGCGGTATGGGCAACCTGATGAAGCAAGCCCAGATGATGCAAGAAAAAATGGCCAAAATGCAGGAAGAGATTGCCCGCATGGAAGTCACTGGTGAGTCAGGCGCAGGATTGGTGAAAGTCACCATGACCGGCAGCCATAATGTTCGCAAAGTCGAGATAGATCCCAGCTTGCTGGAAGACGACAAAGAGATGCTGGAAGATCTGATCGCCGCGGCATGCAACGATGCGGCTCGCCGTGTTGAAGAGAACCAAAAGTCCAAGATGGCCGAAGTGACAGGTGGCATGCAACTGCCTCCTGGCATGAAGATGCCATTCTGAGTCGGAATAACAGATGAAATTCAGCCCACTGGTGGATGAATTGATCCAGTCGCTGCGTTGTCTGCCAGGTGTCGGCCCTAAATCGGCACAGCGGATGGCGTTTCAACTGCTTGAGCGCGAGCGTAAAGCCGGGCTCAAGTTGGCTGAAGCGTTGGAGCGAGCCATGAAGGAGGTGGGGCATTGTCAGTCCTGCCGCACCTTCACCGAGGAAACGCTGTGTCCCATCTGCGCCAGTCCTCGGCGCGGCAACGCCGATACCATCTGCGTGGTTGAAACGCCGGCCGATGTGTTGGCTATCGAAGCCGGTGGGCATTTCAGTGGCCGTTATTTTGTGTTGCTGGGGCATCTGTCGCCGCTCGATGGTGTCGGACCCGAGGAGTTGGGACTGGCGCTGCTGGAAGAGCATCTGGCCAAAGGCGAGATTGCCGAGCTTATCCTGGCCACTAACCCGACGGTGGAAGGTGATGCCACGGCGCATTTTATTGCCGATATCGCCCATCGCTACCAAGTTAAGGTGAGCCGAATCGCTCATGGGGTTCCGGTAGGCGGTGAGCTGGAATATGTCGACAGCACAACCTTGGCATTGTCGTTTAATGGACGATTGCCGCTCTGACGTTTGATTTAATGTGCCTTCTGTGAATACCGGCCCCGCCTATGCGGGGCTATTTTTTTACTGTTTCAGGTGTGCCTGCCTTTGGGAGAATAGTTTGCCGTCCATGGGTAACCCGAGTCATTGGGGCTGGTAGCTGCCTACCTCGGGTTTAAACACTTTCACTATACGGTTCCAACTATTGATGGCATTGATAGCTATGGTCAAATCTGTCATCGCCTGAGGGCCGAAACAATCCAGCACCTGTTGGTACTCTTCATCGCTGATGCTTAAACCGGCGGTCAGTTTCTCGGCCCAACCGAGGGCGACACCTTCTTCGTAGCTATAGATGGGCATGTCCCGCCAGGCATTGAGGCCAAAAATTCGTTCGGCCTTTTCGCCGTACTTCAGTGCGTCTTTACTGTGCATATCAATACAAAAGGCGCACTGATTGATCTGTGAAACTCTGAGTTTGACCAGCTCCCAGATAGTCACTGACATGGTTTCCGATGCATTGAATTGTTGGTGGAAGTAGCTTTCCTGTTGGTAAAGAATCTTCATTGCCTGTGGTGCGGCGTTCGCGTAATCGAGTCGTTTCATCATGATATCTCCTGAGATAGGGTCTCAGACGATAACCGGGCAAAGAGCGCAAAGATTGGATATTTCCGACATGGATGGAAATCGTCAATCGGCATCCAGGCGATATTTTGGGCCATGTGAGGGCTATTTTTTCGACGGCTGTTATCGGTCTGTGTCCTTCCGCCCTTGAATTTAAAAATCGCATCCCCATTTAGTTAAGCAACTCAAGTTGGTTTAACCTATTGCGATAAACAAGGGAAGCTATTCATGTCACATCAAGAAACTCATGGTTTTCAAACTGAAGTCAAACAACTTTTGCATTTGATGATCCACTCTTTGTACTCCAACAAAGAGATTTTCTTGCGTGAATTGGTATCCAATGCTGCCGATGCCGCCGACAAACTGCGTTATCTGGCGCTTACCAACGATGCGCTTTATGAAGGTGATGGCGAGCTCAGGGTACGTATCAGTACCGATAAGGAAAAGGGCACTATTACCATTGAAGACAATGGTATTGGTATGACCCGTGACGGCGTTATCGAGCATCTGGGTACCATTGCCAAGTCAGGCACTTCAGAATTCTTCAAAAACCTCTCCGGCGATGCCGCTAAAGACTCGCAGCTGATTGGTCAGTTCGGTGTGGGTTTCTACTCGGCCTTTATTGTGGCCGACAAGGTAACGGTGAGAACCCGCGCTGCCGGCCACAAGGCCGATGAAGGCGTGCAATGGCAGTCTGCAGGTGAAGGCGACTTTACCGTTGAGAACATAGTCAAAGAGAGCCGCGGTACCGAGATTACTCTGCATCTGCGCGAAGAGGAAAAAGAGTTTGCCGACGACTGGCGTTTGCGCTCTATCATCACCAAGTACTCAGATCATATCTCCATTCCGGTAGAGATGTGGCAGGAAGGTTCGCCCGAGTCTGAAGGCCCGGATGGTGAAAAAGTACCTGCGACCGAAGGTCAATGGCAAGTGATGAACAAGGCCACCGCGCTTTGGACCCGCAACAAGTCTGAGATTTCCGATGAGGAATATCAGGAGTTTTACAAGCATATCTCCCATGACTTCAGCGATCCTCTGCTGTGGAGTCACAACCGGGTCGAAGGTAAGCAGGAATACACCAGCTTGCTTTACATTCCTTCCAAGGCGCCTTGGGACCTTTGGAACCGGGATCGCAAGCAGGGTCTGCAACTCTTTGTTCAGCGTGTATTTATCATGGATGACGCCGAGCAGTTTATGCCCTCTTACCTGCGTTTCGTCAAAGGCCTTATCGACTCAAACGACCTGCCGTTGAACGTCTCCCGTGAGATACTGCAGGACAACAAGGTGACCCAAGCCATGCGCACGGCCATCACCAAGCGGGTGCTGGGCATGCTGGAGAAACTGGCAAAAGACGACAGTGACAAGTACCAGCAGTTCTGGGCCGAGTTCGGCCAGGTACTGAAAGAGGGCCCGGCAGAGGATTGGAGCAACCGCGAGCGTGTGGCCGGCTTGCTGCGTTTTGCCTCGACCCACAATGACAGCGCGGCGCAAACGGTATCGCTGGACGACTACATTGGCCGGATGAAAGAAGGTCAGAGCAAGATTTACTATATTGTTGCCGACAGCTATGAGGCGGCGGCCCACAGTCCGCACCTTGAACTGCTGCGTAAGAAGGGCATCGAAGTGCTGTTGATGTCTGATCGCATCGACGAGTGGCTCATCAACCATCTGACCGAGTACAAGGAAAAGGCGCTGCACTCTGTCACCCGCGGCGAGTTGGATCTCGGTGAGCTGGAAGATGAGAATGAAAAGGCCGAACAGGAAAAACTGGCGGCTGAGTCCGAGTCTTTGCTCAAGCGTATCAAAGAAGCACTGGGTGATAAGGTGAAGGATGTGCGGGTGACCACGCGTTTGACCGATACCCCAGCCTGTGTGGTGGCCGGTGAAGGTGAGATGTCGAGCCAGATGATCAAGCTGATGCAGGCCGCCGGCCAACAGGTGCCGGAAGTCAAACCGACATTTGAGCTGAACCCGACGCACCCGCTGGTGGCCAGGCTCAATGAAGAGGCAGACGAAAGCCGCTTTAATGACTGGAGTAACCTGTTGTTGCAACAGGCAATGTTGTCAGAAAAGGGCAGCCTGGCCGACCCATCTGAGTTTATCCGCTTGATGAACCAGATGCTGCTTGCCAATCTTAAGTAAGCTAATCAAAAAAGGGCCTTTATGGCCCTTTTTTACTCGGGAATAGCCCGACCATCCAACAAGGATTGCTATGGAAACACGTATCGAACTGACCCGCGACAATATTCAACAGGTGGTGGAAGCCTCGAAACAACAGTTGGTCGCGTTGGTCTTCTGGGCACAGCAGAGCCCGGAGAGTCTGGGGCTGCTCGGCACCATGGAAGCATTGGCAAGCCGTTATCAGGGGCAACTGCTGCTGGCGGCCGTTAACTGTGAAACCGAGATGGAAATTGCCTCCTATTTCCAGATCCAGAGCCTGCCGACCACTTTGTTCCTCAGTCAGGGCCAGCCGGTTGACGGATTTGCCGGGGTGCAGGACGAGTCGCAAATTCAGGCCATGCTGGATAAACATCTGCCCGCCGCCTGGGAGTTGCAACTTGCTGACGCCAGAGAATTACTCGCAGGAGGCGATGCCGCGGCAGCCCTGGTGCTGCTGAAGGAGGCCTATGGCGAGCACAACGGCGCCGAGGTGGCCTTGCCCTATGCCGATGCATGCCTGTTAAGCGGTGATATTGCCGGTGCCAAGAGCTTGCTTGCCGGCATCAAGCTTGAAGATCAGGATGCATACTACGCCAGTTTACAAGCCAAACTCAAATTGGCGGAAGAGGCTGCCGATACGCCGGAAATCCGCTCTTTGCAACAAGCGCTTGAAGCGGCTCCGGGTGACCTGAGTTTACTTGGCAAGCTGGCAACAGCACTGCATCAGGCGCACCGGGATGAAGAGGCTCTTGAGCTGCTTTTTGCGCAACTGCAGCAAGATCTCAACGCCGGCAATGGTGAGTTGAAACAACAGTTTCTGACGATACTTTCAGCCCTTGGCCAGGGGAATGCACTGGCGAGCGGCTATCGTCGCAAGCTCTACAGTTTACTCTACTGATAGAGTCAAGCTTGACAGCCCAAGCCTCTGCCTGAGCGGTTTTGACCATTTTCAACAGGTCAGAGCTGTCAGGTTTTTTTGGCGTTTCTGTGGCTAAAGTCGAAGCCAAAAGCCTTCTCATGGGCGGTCAGATGTGCGAAGATCGCCGCCCTAACAAGAATATCAATGCGAAAAGAGGACTCTTGATATGCGCATTATCCTATTGGGCGCCCCTGGTGCCGGTAAAGGTACCCAGGCTCAGTTCATCATGGAAAAGTATGGCATTCCACAGATCTCAACCGGCGATATGCTGCGTGCTGCCGTCAAGGCCGGTACGCCTTTGGGACTGGAAGCCAAGAAGGTGATGGACGCCGGACAATTGGTTTCAGATGAGCTGATCATAGGTCTGGTCAAAGAGCGCATTACTCAGGACGATTGCGCCAAGGGTTTCCTGCTGGACGGTTTCCCGCGCACCATTCCACAGGCTGATGCCATGGTGGCCAACGGTATCCATGTCGATCATGTGATTGAGATCGATGTGCCGGACGAAGAAATCGTCAAGCGTATGAGCGGTCGTCGGGTGCACCCTGGTTCTGGCCGGGTTTACCATGTAGTCTTCAATCCGCCTAAAGAAGAAGGCAAGGATGACGTCACTGGTGAAGAGCTGGTTATCCGTCCCGATGATGAAGAGAGCACAGTACGTAAGCGCCTTGGCATCTACCACGAACAAACCAAACCTTTGGTGGATTACTATGGTGCCATGGCTGCCAAGGGTGATACCAAGTACAGCAAGTTCGATGGTACCCAGAGCGTTGCTTCCGTCAGCGAAGCCATTGTGAAGGCACTGGGCTGATTAATTATCAGAACCGGTTCTCATAATCGAAAAAAGCCCGCAGCTGCGGGCTTTTTTTATGGTTTTAGCGATGTTAACTTGGCGCCATCTTTCTCGGAACAGGAATAATACAGTGCAGGATACCCGTCCTCCATTCGGTGTGCTTTTAGTTAACCTGGGAACTCCCTCTGCGCCAACCAAAGCGGCGGTGCGTGCTTTTTTGAAGCAGTTCCTCAGTGATCAACGTGTGGTGGATCTGTCTCCCTGGCTGTGGCAACCCCTGTTGCAAGGGATTATTCTCAATACCCGACCGGGCAAAGTCGCCAAGTTGTATCAGTCTATCTGGCAAGCAGAAGGCTCGCCATTAATGGTGGTCAGTAAACAGCAGAGACAAGCGCTGGCGGAATTGCTTCGGGAGCAAACTGGCTGCCATATTCCTGTGGAGCTGGGTATGAGCTATGGCAGCCCGTCCTTGAATGATGGCCTGACGGCGCTGAAAAATGCCGGTGTGGACAGGGTGCTGGTGTTGCCTCTCTATCCTCAATATTCCTGCTCCACTGTGGCCAGTGTGTTTGATGGTGTTGCCGCTGCACTGAAACTGGAGCGTAATCTGCCTGAGCTGAGGTTTGTGCGGGATTACCACGACAAGCCAGGTTATATTCAGGCCCTGGCAGGCAGCGTCCGTAGCCATTGGCAGCGAGAAGGGCGGGGACAAAGGCTGCTTATGTCGTTTCATGGGGTGCCTGAGCGCTACATCAAGGAGGGCGATCCTTATCGCAGTCATTGCGAAACCACGGCCAAGTTGCTGGCCGCCGAACTTGGCCTGGGTGAAGGCGAATGGCAGCTGTGCTTTCAATCCCGTTTCGGCAAAGAGCCTTGGTTAACCCCTTATACCGATGAGCTGCTCGAATCTTTGCCGGGACAGGGAATCACAGCGGTCGATATCATGAGTCCCGCCTTCGCCGCCGACTGTCTGGAAACACTGGAGGAGATAGCCCAAGGGGGCCGTGAAAGCTTCCTTGAAGCCGGTGGGAAACAATATCAATTTATCCCTTGTCTCAATGCACAATCGGCTCATATGCGTTTTCTTGCCGATTTGGTGAAGTTTCACACTGAAAACTGGCATTAAGCCGGCGAGCGCGCACTGGTGCGGCGGTGGATTTGTGATAGAATCTGCCGCCATTCGGTGTGGTCGCTGGCAGCCCAGTCAGCCTGGCCTAAGATCATTATCAGGAAAGTTTGTACTCAAGCAGTGCAGCTACTCAGGGACGAAGACAACGAGAGCCCAATATGAAATTTCCCGGTCAGCGTAAATCCAAACACTATTTCCCGGTCAAAACCCGTGATCCTCTGCTGGCGCAGTTGACTCAACAGCCGCAACCTTTCAGTACCTGGATTTCAGGTATAGATCAAACTCTGGTGGATATCGAAGCCAAGGTCGAAGATGAACTGCTGCAGCGTTACGGCTTACCCAAAGGCAACTCGACTCTGATTGATGATGCCAGTGCCCACCAGTTGTATCATGAGCTCAAAAGCCGTGAGTTGGTCAGCGATGAGTTTGCCGGCGGTACTATCGGCAATACCATTCATAATTACTCAATTCTCGCCGATGACAGATCTGTGCTCTTTGGCGTGATGAGCAAGAATATTGAAGTAGGCAGTTATGCCTACCGCTATCTCTGCAACACCTCGTCCAAGGTAGATCTTAACTACCTGCAACCGGTTGAAGGCCCTATAGGTCGCTGTTTTACCCTGATCTCCGATGGCGGTGAGCGCACTTTTGCCATCAGCAAAGGCTCAATGGACAAGTTAAGCCCTGAGTTTATCGATAAAGAAGTGATTCAGGGCAGTTCTGCTTTGGTGTTGACTGCCTACCTGATGCGAGCCAGCGATGGCGATCAGATTGGTGAAGCGGCGTTGACCGCCATTCGCTACGCCCAGGAAGCCGAAGTGCCGGTAGTACTGACCTTGGGAACCCGCTTCCTGATTGCCGAAGATCCCAAGTGGTGGCAGGAGTTTATTCGCCAGCACGTTACTGTGCTGGCGATGAATGAAGATGAAGGTGAGGCGCTGACCGGATTTGCCGATCCTTTGCTGGCCAGTGAAGCGGCACTTGAATGGTGTGACATGGTACTGACCACAGCGGGTGCTTCGGGACTTTACACCGCCGGTTATACCAACGATGCCGAGAAACGCGAGACGGCTCATACTCTGCTTCCCGGTGCTATTCCTGAGTTCAACCGTTATGAGTTCTCCCGCCCGAAACTGAAAAAAGACTGTGACAAGCCCATCAAGGTGTATGCCCATATTTCGCCTTACATGGGCGGGCCGGAGAAGATTCACAATACCAATGGCGCCGGTGATGGCGCTCTGTCTGCTCTCTTGCATGACTTGGCGGCCAATACTTTCCATAAGACCAACGTGCCGGGCTCCAGCAAGCATAAACGCGATGGTTTGTGTTACTCCTCATTCTCGCAAATCTGTAAGTACGCCAACCGGGTGGCTTATGAAGTGCTGGCGCAGCATAGCCCACGCCTCTCCAGAGGTTTGCCTGAGCGGGAAGATAGCCTGGAAGAAGCCTACTGGGAGCGTTAAGCTCGTTTCCACAAGTAGATTAAAAGACAAATAGATTAAAAGAAGAGGGCGCTCAAATGAGCGCCCTCTTTGTATTTCCACTCTTTTTGTTTTTGATATCTGAAAGCCAAGCAGCAAGGGCTAACTTGGCTTTGATACCCAAATCCGGATTATCCCTTACATGGGAGTGTGGTGTTCCTTGTGAAAGCTGACATTGTTTTTGCCGGCTTTAGGGTCATTGAAGGTCTCTTCATTGAACTCATTTTCCGACTTGGCAATCACCACGGTTGCGACTGTATCACCTGTGACGTTAACCGCAGTGCGCACCATATCCAACAATCTGTCTACGCCGATAATCAGTGCTATACCATCTACCGGCAGGCCCACTTGATTGAGCACCATGGCCAGCATCACCAGACCCACTCCCGGTACCCCGGCTGTGCCGATTGAGGCCAAGGTGGCCGTGACAACCACAGTGATATAGTCGGTAATCGTCAGGTCGATACCGTAAACCTGAGCAATAAACACAGTCGCCACACCCTGCATGATGGCGGTGCCGTCCATGTTGATGGTCGCGCCCAAGGGTAAGGTGAACGAGGCTATCTTATTATCTACGCCCAGGCGATGCTCGGCCGTTTCGATAGTGACCGGCAGGGTAGCGTTGGAACTGGCGGTACTGAAGGCAAATAGCTGCACGTCGCGCATTTTACGGATAAAGGTGAGGGGATTCAGCCCTGAAAGCAGATTGAGCAGCACTGGGTAGGTGACAAAGGCATGCACCAGCAGTACGCCCAGTACCACAAAGAAGTAAGCGACTACGCTGCTGAAGGTCTCCATACCGAGCGTCAATGCCAGTTTACCCATAAGGGCAAATACGCCATAGGGGGCCAGATGCATGATCAGGGTTACCACCTTCATGATTACCTCATTGAGGTCCTCAAACAGGGCGGCAACCCGCTTGCCCTTGTCACCCACATGAGAGATGGCGAAACCAAAGATCACGGCAAAGATGATGATCTGCAGCATATTGCCTTCACTCATTGCCTGCATCGGATTGGTGGGCACTATGTTGATTAACACTTCTGCCAGGCTGGGGGCATCTTTGGCCTCAAAACTGTTACCTGCGGTAGGCATACTGCTATGTCCAGGATGCAGCAATACCGCCGCCATAATCGACAGTGTCAGGGCAACGGCTGTGGTAAACAGATAGAAAGCCAAGGTTTTACCCCCAAGGCGTCCCAGTTTTGAAGGCTCACTGAGTGAGCTGGTACCGCAGACGAGAGAGATAAATACCAATGGCACCACCAGCATTTTCAAGCTGGAGATAAAGATGGTACCGACAACGTTGAGAAAACCTTCGGTGATGTAATCCTCAACAAAGATGAAGTAGGGGTCTTGCCGAACTTGTTCTGAGTTCAGGTCACCATCGGGGAAAAAATGTCTCAGAAGAAGGCCGAATAAAATACCGGCCGCCATCCCGATAAGGATCTTGCCGGTCAGGCCTATTTTCTTGGTTGGAGTGAATGCCATAAATCTTCCTGTTTAATTCTTGTACTTTTGTTATTTGGCGCACTAAAGCCTAGCAAGAAAGCTCTCTCGAGGAAATGATACGTGAGTTAAAGTTTTTGGCAAATAATGAGTCGTATAGCGCATTTGTGCTGGAAATGTTTAAGGAAAATTGTGTAATGTTGCTCTATAAGTAATACACAAGCAGATTGTTCGTATTTATTGAGTAACAGGGAGTCTGACAATGAGGTCAGCGTTTAAGTTTTGCTTCACTTTATTATGTAGTTTTCTTTTATTTGCCTGTGGCGGTGGGGGCAGTATTTCAGATACCGGGGATGGCTCGACGCCGCCAACGGGAACAACAACCGTCACTCTGAATATTTCAGATCCCAATATTTCCGCAGAAAACCCTGCGACCTTGACTGCGACTGTCAGCAATAGCTTAACGGGAGCGTTGGCGGGGCAACTGGTGACTTTTACCCTAAGTAACGAAAACCTGGGCACCTTCAACCCAGCCATAGGCACAGCCCTGACTGATGCAGATGGCAAAGCCGTGATTTCGCTGGCAACGTCCAACATTGCCGGTGCCGGTACTGTTAGCGCTGCAATCAGCTCAGGAGAGTCTGCCTCGGTCGGTTTCACTATGAAAGGTGATGGCGGTCAAGCCGGAGGTGGCGCGCAAGTCACCTTAACTCTTACTGACGTTGATGGTAATACGACAGACAGCATTACCAGCACATCTCCCGGTATTCTTGTTGCCACAGTAACCGGCCTGTCAAAACCGGCCATAGTGACATTCGATGCCTCTTTGGGCGATCTCCCGATAAAAACTGCGATTACGGATGCCAACGGTAAGGCCAGCGTCAGTATTTATGCAGGAAGTACTCCAGGCGCCAGTTCTGCCACCGCCTCGTTGGCAACCGGTGAAAAGGCTGAGCATGTCTTTGTGATCGGTGCTTCAGATGTACAGATGGGGAGTGGTGATCCTTTTGTTTCCGGAAAAGCAGCAGTGAGTGCAGCGACTCTATCGGCGGGGGGGACCGCTACGATTTCGGTAATGTTGCAAGATAGCCAAGGTAAGCCGTTTACTGAACCTGTCGATGTGAGTTTTTCATCAACCTGTTCCAAAAAGACCTCTCCTGAAGCCGTAATTAGTAGCCCTGTAACGGCCATTAATGGCCTGGCGACCAGTACTTATCTGGCCAAAGGATGTGTCGGTGACGATAACATCACGGTTTCTGCCGATGTTGGTGGCAAAAACCTGTCTGCTACCGGGGTTGTGAAAATATTGGCAGCCGACGCCGGAAGCATAGTGTTTGTTGATGCTTCCCCTGAGAATATCGGTATCAAGGGTACAGGTTCGGATGAGTCCTCTATTATTCGCTTTAAGGTGTTGGATACCAATGGTAATGCTGTTGCCAACAAGGCCGTCAGTTTCAGCCTTAATACCGATGTAGGTGGTTTGAGTCTCAACCCGGCAACGGCGACAACCAATAACGAAGGGATAGTACAGACAGTTGTAAATTCGGGCACGGTAGCAACTACCGTTCGGGTGACGGCTGACATAGATGGGACCTCTCCGCTGATCTCCAGTCAGTCCAGTGTCTTGGTTATCTCTACCGGTAAACCGGATCAGGACTCCTTCTCGCTTTCGGCTGAAACCCTCAATGCCGAGGGATGGGATGTAGATGGCACGGCAGTGAAAGTAACTGCTCGTCTGGCCGATGCTTTCAATAACCCGGTTCCGGACGGCACGGCGGTTTACTTTACAACAGAGGGGGGCGCAATTACTCCTTCGTGTACCACCACAGGTGGTGTTTGCTCAGTGACTTGGACCAGCCAGAACGCTCGCCCTGAAGGCCAATTACTGGTCGATAACAGCGGCTCCCGTAACCCCATTGCGGAGCTTTCTGCAACCGGTGGCAACTTCTATGGCCAAAAGTATGGTGGCCGCGCAACCATCACAGCTACAGCCAACGGTGAGGAGTCTTTCCCGGATACCAATGGTAACGGCCGTTTTGACGCATCTGAAGTCGCTGCATTCCAAGGTACTGATGTCAGTGGCCAACCTTATGATCTGGCAGAGGCCTTTGTTGATCACAATGAAGATGGATTGTTCAATCCTCAGCAAGCCGGTGGTGAAATTGGCGGTGAGAATGAGGAACTGATCGACTTCGACAGCGATGGCGTATTTGACTCGGCCGATGGCAAATACAATGGTGTATTGTGCTCTATCCCCGCCCATGACGCTTGTGCCGATGGCATTAGTCATTCTCAATCCATCAACGTACGTTCCAGCTTGGTGATGGTAATGTCTGGCAGCACGGCTTATGCCACCGACCCAGCCGACATCCGCATCATTGATCGTGACGGCGATAATCTGGGAGGTGACATTGATATCAACGGTAAATCGAGTGCGACAGTGCAGTTCACTATTTCTGACTTGCATAATCAGCAAATGCCATCCGGAAGCGTGGTGACCTTTACGACATCTGCCGGTTCGGTAGCCAGCTCAGGAAGCTATACTTGGCCCAGCTCCAATCACAACGGTGGCCGTCAATTCAGCGTAACCTTGAAGGGGGCAGATGAACCAGATTCAGGTTCCTTCATTGTTAAGGTCAAAACTCCTGGTGGTGCAGAAACCGAAGTCGTTAACTTGAAGGTCAATATTTATTGATAAAATCAAGTGACCCAAAAGGCGCCATCGGCGCCTTTTTTATTGTCACCCCAAAACCACCTCCTATGGAGGTGGTGATCGTCAAGTCGGGGCTCAGCCCGAAGAGTGCCCATACTGCATACTGACTCGGTTTGTTACCAGCAAATCAAGGAGTAAGCAGTATGAGCCGATATGAAAGTGCATCGCACGTCTTCTATCGCTGTCAGTATCACACTGTATGGACGCCAAAGTATAGACACAGGATCTTGAAGGGCCGAGTTGGGCAGGAGGTTTGTCGAAGTATTTATAGCTATAGCGGCATGAAGAAGTGTCGGATAGTAGAACTAAATGTCCAGATAGACCATGTTCACTTACTGGTGAGACTTCCGCCAAGCTTGAGTGTTTTCAGTGGGAGCAAACGAAGAGATCATTCGTCGATATGTAAGGTATCAACAGAAAGTAGAGGCAGAGGAATCAAACGGTCAGATCAAGCTTGGTTTGGATGGGTGATTCTTTTAGCCCCCTTCTAGGGGGCTGTTCAAAGCCACCTGCTATGCAGGTGGATTTTTTACAAGAGTGTTTGTACATGTCGATTGGTCTATAACGACTTGAAATACGCGCTATCTACAAAAAGACCACTCATTTGAGTGGTCTTTTCATTAAGAAGTTGCCTATCTCTGAAACTGATAGACACTACCGAGCTTCATTATCTGGGTCAGCTCATCCAGCGCGGTGCGAGACTCGACTATCAATTGTGGGTCGGCCAAGTCTGCGGGTAACAAGCGGTCGCGGTAGTGTTTGTCCACCCAGGCGTTGAGGCGAGTAAACAGGTTATCGTCGAGCAGTACATGCTGATTGATGGCTGCCAACTCGGCATCATTCATGGCGACCCTCAGACGAAGGCAAGCCGGGCCACCACCGTTTTGCATGCTTTGTTTAACATCAAAGTATTCAACTTTCTGAATCGGAGTATCCAGAGTCAGCAGTTCATCGAGGTAGGCCTTTACCGCAGGGTTCTCGGCACAATCGGTTGGCGCTATGATGACCATTTTGCCGTCACTCATACTCAAAAGTTGTGTGTTGAACAGGTAAGATTTGACCGCATCCTGAATACTGACTTTGGCGGTCGGTACTTCAATGAAATGGATATCACCTTCCAGCTTGGCCCGGATCTCTGCCAGCTTGGCCTTGGTATCAACAAAGGCTTGCTCGTGATGAAAAAGCACATTGCGGTTACCGACAGCAATCACATCATTGTGGAATACGCCTTGATCTATCACCTCAGGATTTTGTTGAATAAAGACAGTATTGTCTTCATCAAGACGATGTAAGCGGGCGATAGCCTGTGAGGCTTCCAGCGTTTGTCTGGCGGGAAACTTCTTCGGTTTTATGGCCTGAGGATTGGTAGCTTCCTGACCGTAAACAAAGACTTCGACTCCGGCATGACCATATTCCTGACACAGGCGGGTGTGGTTGGCAGCGCCTTCATCACCAAAACTGCTGTGTTCCGGCAGGTGCTGGTGGTGTACAAAATAGCGACTGTCACTGAAAATGGCCTTGAGAATGTTGCCTGTGGTTTGCGGCTCGATTGAGCGATGCAATTTATCCACCAGGTTGGCCGGGGTAAAGTGCACACGGCCATCATGGGTATCGGCACTTGGGGATACGGTTGCTGCATTGGCGGTCCACATGCTGGAGGCGCTGCAACAGGCTCTGAGAACCGCCGGTGCCTGCTCGGCGGCCTTCTGCAGTACTTCTTTATCGGTACCGCTAAAACCTATCCTTCGCAGCGTATGCAGATCGGGGCGTTCTTGCGGTGCCAGCATGCCCTGGATCATCCCCATGTCGGCCAGCGCCTTGGCTTTTTGTAATCCCTGCTTGGCCGCAGCCTTGGGGTTGGCTGCCTGGGCAGCATTGTTCAGGGAGGCGACATTGCCGAACGACAGGCCAGCATAGTTGTGGGTGGGTCCCACCAATCCGTCAAAATTCGCTTCAAAATGCTTCATTGCTTGTCCTTTTGGGGTATTTGAGGTTGTTATAGGGGCCCAATCCAGGCCCTGGACTGGCCCCAGTATACTTGAGCTCCTAGGCTTAACAAGTCGCCCCACAGGGTGGCAAAAGTGCTTTTTCATCACAAATGCATAACTATTACTTGCTTGCAGTGAAATAATGAAATATTAGTTTTTAATTACGCAATATTATTTTGTACAAATTTTTAACCCTGCTTAAAAATTGAGTCGCCGGTACACATAAAAGAGGGATTAACTTGAAAGTCCGAGGACAACCCTCTATATATGGTGCCAATTTTCACCGTTCTGAGATCGTTTGGCGCAAATCACACTATGGGTAAATCGCTAGTTATTGTCGAATCGCCGGCCAAAGCCAAGACTATCAACAAATATCTTGGTAAAGAATTCATCGTTAAGTCGAGTGTGGGTCACATACGTGACTTGCCGACTTCCTCCTCCGCCGACGCCAACGGCAAGGCAAAAAGCGCAGCCGAAGTGCGTAAAATGTCGCCTGAAGAAAAGGCCAAGTACAAGAAGGTGAAAGAGAAAAAGGCTCTGGTTGCCCGTATGGGGGTTGATCCTGAGCATGGCTGGAAAGCCAACTACCAAATTCTGCCTGGTAAGGAGAAGGTGGTAAAAGAGCTGCAAGCGCTGGCCGATTCCGCCGATGAAATCTATCTCGCGACGGATTTGGATAGAGAAGGGGAAGCGATTGCCTGGCATCTGCAGCAGGTGATAGGCGGCGACAATTCCCGTTATAAGCGGGTGGTGTTCAACGAGATCACCAAGAGTGCCATCCAGGATGCCTTCAGCAAACCCAGCGATCTCGACAACAATATGGTCAACGCTCAGCAGGCTCGACGTTTCCTCGATCGGGTAGTGGGCTTTATGGTTTCGCCGCTGCTGTGGAAAAAGGTTGCCAGAGGCCTCTCTGCCGGACGGGTTCAGTCGGTAGCAGTGCGTTTGGTGGTTGAGCGGGAAGCCGAAATTAAAGCCTTCGTGCCTGAAGAATTCTGGGATCTGCACGCTCAGTTGGCGACCGCTACCGATGATGCTCTGACCATGCAAGTGGTCAAGCAAAACGGCAAGGCATTTGAGCCGGTCAACCAAGCCCAGGCGCTGGCCGCTGTGGCAGCGCTGCAATCGGCCAGTTATGAGGTGATCGGCCGCGAAGACAAGGCCACTCAAAGCAAGCCCAGCGCTCCCTTTATTACCTCGACACTGCAGCAGGCCGCCAGTACCCGTCTCGGTTTTGGGGTGAAGAAGACCATGATGATGGCCCAGCGTCTCTATGAGGCGGGTCATATCACTTATATGCGTACCGACTCTACCAATCTGAGCCAGGAAGCGCTGGATAACGTCAGAGCCATGATTGCCAAAGAGTTCGGCGACAAGTACCTGCCGGATGCGCCTATTCGTTATGGCAGCAAAGAGGGCGCGCAAGAGGCTCACGAAGCGATTCGACCTTCAGATGTCTCTGTACACGCTGCGTCACTGACCGACATGGAGCGTGACGCTCAGCGGCTCTATGAGCTTATCTGGCGCCAGTTTGTTGCCTGTCAGATGACTCCGGCTCAATATGATGCCACCCGACTCACGGTCAAGGCCGGTGAGTTTGAGCTGAAGGCCAGTGGTCGCACCCTGAAATTCGATGGTTGGACCCGGGTACAATCTGCGGTAAAACGCAAGAATGAAGAAGAAGTCACTCTGCCATATCTGGCCAAGGGCGATAAACTGGATCTGAAACAACTGGATCCCAAACAACACTTTACCAAGCCACCGGCGCGTTACAGCGAAGCCTCTCTGGTTAAAGAATTGGAAAAGCGCGGCATAGGTCGTCCCTCTACTTACGCCACTATTATTTCCACCATCCAGGACCGTGGTTATGTGAAAGTGGAAAACCGCCGTTTCTACGCCGAGAAGATGGGTGAAATTGTCAGTGAACGTCTGGTGGAAAACTTTGCCAACCTGATGAACTATGACTTTACCGCCGGAATGGAGCAGACCCTGGATAACGTTGCTCAGGGGCAACTCGACTGGAAACAGGTGCTTGATGGCTTCTACAAAGATTTCACCAAGCAGTTGCAACATGCCGAGCTGCCACCGGAAGAGGGCGGTATGCGCCCCAACCAGATGGTGCTGACAGACATAGCCTGTCCTACTTGTGGGCGCCCCATGGGGATCCGTACAGGCACTACGGGTGTGTTCTTGGGATGTTCCGGCTACGAATTGCCCCCGAAAGAGCGTTGTAAGACCACGCTGAACCTGACTCCGGGTGAAGAAGCGATCAGCGAGAGCGAAGATGCCGAAACCGAGGCGCTCAGGGCCAAGCATCGCTGTGGCATCTGTGGCACCGCCATGGACAGCTACCTGTTGGATGAAACCCGCAAGTTGCATGTTTGCGGTAACAATCCTGCCTGCCCGGGTTATGAAGTCGAGAAGGGACAGTTCAAACTCAAGGGTTACGAAGGCCCGGTCATTGAATGTGACCGCTGCGGCAGTGATATGGAGCTGAAGAACGGCCGTTTCGGCAAGTATTTTGGTTGCACCAACAACGAGTGCAAGAACACCCGTAAACTGCTCAAGAATGGCGAAGTGGCGCCACCCAAGGAAGATCCTATTCCATTGCCCGAACTCAAGTGCAGCAAGTCTGACGCTCATTTTGTTTTGCGTGATGGTGCCTCGGGTATCTTTCTGGCCGCCAGTACCTTCCCGAGATCCCGCGAAACCCGCGCGCCGTTGGTCTCCGAGCTGGTGGAATACCGTGAGTTGCTGTGGCCCAAATATCAGTTCCTGGCCGATGCGCCGGTGAAAGATGATGAAGGTAATCCGACTCTGGTGAAGTTCAGCCGCAAGACTAAAGAGCAGTACGTGGCCAGCGAAGTTGATGGTAAGGCAACCGGCTGGGTCGCCCACTATCGCGATGGCAAGTGGTTTGCTGAAAACAGCAAGAAAAAGAAAGCCAAGAGCTAAGCTCAACTGAATACTTGAGCCAATAACGCCCTGCAATTGCAGGGCGTTATTGTTTGTGAAAGTGTAAGTTGACCCTAAACGGGCTGTATCGGCAGCCTGGATTATTCGGAATAAATTAATCGAGATAGAATTGGCTGAGAGAACTTTGGGGATGAGTTACTTGGCTGGCAGAGTTCACTTGGCTAGGCAAAACCGACAGCAGCAACAAAAAGCACCCAAGAGGTGCTTTTTGTTGGAGTTTACCGGTAGTAGCTTAAGCTCAAGTTGACGGCTTACCACTTCTTCTTAGGCTGGAACAACACATCGATATCATCTTCATCATTTTTCTGTTTGGGGGCGCTGGGCTGAGCCATCTTTTGCGCGCCCATGATTTCATCGAGCAGTTGCTTGGCTTCATCCACTTTTCGGGCAATAAAGGGATCATTCGGAGTTTGTGCCTTGATGGTATGCAGGGTACTGAGTGCCTTGGTGACCATCTGCCTCGATGAGCCGTATTGTTTCATGTAACTGGCGGCGCGGGCGCGTGACAGCATGCTCTCCACATTGATCCTGAGTTGCAGGCTGTCAATGCGTCCTTCTTCAGCGGCAAATACTGTGGGATCGACTTTGCCCTTGTTATGCTCGGCGCGCAAAATCGCCTTGAGCTTTTTCAAGGTCTGTACCAGCACCAATACCTGACGATCGTTGTCAGGCAGGCGAAAGTTTTCAATGGCCGGTGTTTGAGGGCCGCTGCTTTGCAGATTGTTGATCAGCGCCTCAAGATCAGTCAGCCGCCGCTCATAATCCCCTTTCTGATTGGCTTTGCTCAGGGTAACGGCGATTCTTGCCGCATCCTGAATACGCTTGTAGAGCACCAAAACCATTTGTGAAGAGCAAGGGAACATGCCGGTATTGGAGAGGACTTCTTCGGTTTCGTCCAAAATAGCCCGTTGGCGAGCCAGCTCGGTACGACGTTCGGCCTCGGCTCGCTCTTTTTGTTGCTGAATAACATTGATGCCGATCACCAGCAGAAGAAGCGCGCCAATCAGCACCAGTACAAGAGTAAATGCCATAGCCTTTCCGTAAATTTTATAATTCTGTTAATGCTACAATAAATCAATAAACTAGCCTAGTTATCTTAGTCCAGCATGAGGTATCTGTCCTGAAGATAGTTCGCATTCGTGGCTATATTCCTGTTTGATTTAGTTATTGCTTTATACTATAACCATTGATTATAGATGTCCGGCATTACAACATTCAAATTCTGCTCCTGAATGGAGCAGAAATTCAAGGATCTAAAGATGAAACTGCAACAGCTCAGATATATTGCAGAAGTGGTCAATCACAACCTCAATGTTTCCGCTACCGCCGAAAACCTTTATACCTCTCAGCCAGGGATCAGTAAGCAGGTACGCATGCTGGAAGATGAACTGGGGATCCAGATCTTCGGTCGCAGCGGTAAACACTTGACCCATGTGACACCGGCCGGCGAACAGGTCATCAAAATTGCCAATGATATTCTCGGTAAAGTCGAAAGTATCAAGAAAGTGGCCGAAGAGTACACCAAGCCGGATCAGGGGGAGCTGAATATCGCTACCACAGATACTCAGGCCCGCTATGCTTTGCCGCAGATTATCCGCCAGTTTATTGAACGTTATCCCAAGGTAAATCTGCATATGCATCAGGGCACGCCATCGCAGATAAGCGAAGCGGCTGCTCGCGGGGACGCCGATTTTGCCATTGCCACCGAGGCGATGCATCTCTATTCCGACCTGATTATGTTGCCTTGTTACCACTGGAATCGTTCTGTGGTGGTATCCAGAGATCACCCTCTGGCCAGCCGCAGTCAGATCAGCATTGAAGAGCTGGCGCGCTTCCCCTTGGTCACTTATGTGTTCGGTTTTGATAAAGCCTCGGAAATTGAGCGTGGTTTCCATGGTGCCGGGCTTGAGCCCAGAGTCGTCTTCAGCGCCACCAGTGCCGATGTGCTCAAGACTTATGTCAGATTGGGTCTCGGGGTTGGTGTGATAGCTTCCATGGCGATTGATCCTGTGATCGACAAGGATCTGGTGGCTATAGACGCCAGTCATCTGTTTGCTCACAGTACCACTAAGATAGGCTTTAGAAAGGGCAGCTTCCTGCGTAGTTATATGTATGACTTTATTGAACGATTTGCGCCGCACCTGACAAGGGATGTGGTGGAAAAGGCGGTTGCATTGCGTGATGCGCAGTTGATAGAGCAGATGTTCGCCGATGTCGAACTGCCGCTGCGCTGAGACCACTGCTTAACAGAACCGTCCACAAGTTGGGCGGTTTTTTATGCTGTTACAAGGCTGGAGAAGTAACTGCGATCATTGCACCTTGGGGATTTTTTGACGTTATCACTAAGCTCTTGGGTAAATTTCAGGAGCCGCTTCACAGTCTGTTGATCTGAATCAAAATAATTGTAATGATATTTATTATCATTTAAATCTGTCGTTCAACGGACTTTCCGATGATTTTCACTCCTTCCATGACGGGGATCGCCAGCCCATCCCCCTTGCAGTTTGCTTTTAGCCCAAAACGTGCGCCCCATTCCCATGGCGGAGTCAGAGTTGAAGCTCAGCTCGATGCCGGCCAATGGCACGAGCTTTGGCAACAAACCTCGACCAGCAGCCAGCGTGCTCTTTATCTGCACATCCCTTTTTGCCGAAAACGCTGTAGTTTCTGTAACTTTTTTGAAAATGGCGCCAAGCCGCAACGAATAGCCGATTATGTTGAAGCCTTGAGCGCTGAGCTACGCCGCGCCGGCCAAAATCCACTGGTGCAAAGCAGGCCTTTCCAGGCCGTCTACATAGGTGGCGGCACGCCGAGCGACATGACGGCCAGCCAAATCGCACTTCTGCTGCGTTCACTGACTGATTTCCCCTTGAGTGATGATGCGGAAATCACCCTGGAGGGGCGTCTCAACGGTTTTGGCGACGATAAATGGCAGGCGGCACTCAATGGTGGGGTTAATCGCTTTTCATTCGGGGTGCAGAGCTTTGATACCCAGGTGCGCCTTGCCGCGGGGCGTCTGGACTCAAGGGAAAAGGTCATAGAGCGTCTACAGCAACTCAGCCGCCGAAATGATGCACCTGTTATTGCCGATCTTATCTTTGGCTTGCCCTGGCAAGATGAGCGGGTGTGGCAGCAGGATATTGCCGATGTGATTGAAAGCGGCATTCACGGAGTGGATCTGTATCAGCTGATAACCTTGAGTGGCAGCCGTATTCAGCGCCAGCAGCAGAGTGAGGCTGAAGCGCCGCGTGCTGACAGTGCTACTCGCGCGCGGATGTACGCTTATGGTGCCAAGACTCTTGAGGCTGGCGCCTGGCAAGCTTTGTCCTGTAACCATTGGCGCAGAGATGTCAGAGAACGCAGCCGCTATAACCATATGGCCAAAGCCGGCGCCGAGATCATTCCCTTTGGTGCCGGTGCCGGCGGTAACATTCTCGGGTATGGCATCATGTATGGCCGTGAGCTTTCGGCCTGGCAGCAGGCGCTGAAGCTAGGGATCCGGCCACCGGCCCATATTACAGCGCCTGTGCCCAAAGGATTTGCCGGCACGATTAAGGGCGCTCTGGACTCAGGCTCCCTGGCATTTTCTCTCCTGCCTGACAGTCTGGTCGGTCACTTGATGCCGCTGTTTTTACGTTGGCAAAGCCATGGTTTGGCCGAGCTCAGTCAAACGGCCTTGGAGTTGTCTATGGCGGGGCGTTTTTGGAATGTCAGTATGCAGTCGGGCTTGTTTGAATACCTTGAGCGCAACCCGCCGGCGGAATATCCATCTGTTCCACAAGAGCGGGAAAATTGTGCTTAAGGTCTGCAAGCTATCAGAAAAAGAGGGTTACAGGCATCGGAAATCTTGTAAACAGGGGGGGCAGTATTGAGGCGTTGCCTGAGCAACGCCTCATATGAGCTTTGGTGAACGAATCTACTCTTGCTATCCCCTGAGTCAGCGCAGGGCGGCACCAATCAACATTCGACGATATTAACCGCCAAGCCGCCTTTGGCGGTTTCCTTGTACTTGCTGCGCATATCTTTGCCGGTATCCATCATGGTCTTGATCACCTTATCCAGGGAAACCTTATGATTACCGTCGCCGCGCAGCGCCATGCGTGAAGCGTTGATCGCCTTGACGGCGCCCATGGCATTACGTTCGATACAGGGAACCTGTACCAGGCCGCCGACAGGATCGCAGGTTAACCCCAGATTGTGTTCCATCCCGATTTCCGCCGCGTTTTCGACATGCTCGACCGTACCACCCATGATCTCGGTCAGAGCGGCTGCTGCCATGGAACAAGCCACGCCGACTTCGCCCTGACAACCAACCTCGGCTCCGGAAATGGAGGCGTTTTTCTTGTACAGAATACCTATGGCCGCGGCCGTCAACAGAAAGCGGCTACAGACATCTTCATCCACTTCCTGAACAAAGGTGTCGTAGTAGCAGAGCACGGCGGGGATGATACCGGCGGCGCCATTGGTCGGGGCCGTTACCACCCGATCGCCGGCAGCATTTTGCTCATTCACCGACAGGGCAAACAAGTCCACCCAATCCATGGCATTGAGGGGATCTATGTTGTTGCGGCCCTCAGCCTTGAGACGGCGATACAGCGCCGGGGCGCGGCGGCGCAGCTTGAGACCGCCGGGCAAAATACCTTCTTTCTGATAGCCTTTCTCCACGCAGGCCTTCATGGTTTGCCAGATATGCCACAGTTTGGCTTTGACTTCACTCTCTGGGGCTATGCTGAGCTCATTGGCCATCATCAGCGAAGAGATGCTCAGGCCATTGTCGCAGCACAGCTCCAAGAGTTCGCTGGCGGTATTGAAATCGTAAGGAGCCTGGGCAATGGGGGTCGCAGGAGAGGCGTTACGCTGCTGAATTTCATCCTCATCGAGAATAAAACCGCCGCCGACCGAATAGTAAGTGCGTTGATACAAACACTCTCCGCCCTTGAGGGCGTAGAGTGTCATGGCGTTGGCGTGTGCAGGCAGTGTCTTGCGTCTGTGGTAGGTGATGCCATCTTCGCGGGTAAACTTAACCTTACGGCCATCGCTGAGTGTCAGTGTCTGGCTGTCGGCCACCTCTGCCAGAATCGTCTCTATGCTGTCGGTATCGACGGTTTCCGGATCTTCCCCCATCAATCCCAGGATCACCGCCTTGCCCGTACCGTGGCCCTTGCCCGTTTGTCCAAGAGAGCCAAAAAGCTCGGCCTGCAGTTCGTCGACCTGTCCAAGTAAGTCATCTGCAGCCAGTTGTTCGATAAAGATTTTGCCCGCTTTCATCGGACCCACGGTATGGGAACTGGAGGGCCCTATACCTATCTTGAACATATCGAATACGCTAATCATTTGGTTAACCCTGTTGCTGTTTCGTTGTTATTTTAGTCATTGGGAGGCGCATTGCTCGCGCATACGCGGGTTTCGGAGTAACCTTGACCCAGAGTTACTCTGCCCATAGGGCAAGTATCCCATACTTTTGGCCTGGAATATCATTAGTTATTTTTATCAAGCTATGGTCGGATTAGCCTTGCTAACAATGGGATTGACCCTAGTCGCGCTATCCTGGCAGCCATACCTGTATCGGGGCTAACACCATTTCGTACCTTTTTCAGTCGCTTTCATGCGCGGTACCCTGTTGGAGATGTTTATGAGTCACTTAATGCTGGATCTTGCCTCTGTCGAGTTGACGCCAGAGGAGGCCTCTGTCCTGCAGCACCCGGCCGTTGGCGGCCTAATCCTTTTCAGCCGTAATTACCAAGACAGAGAGCAACTGATAGCCCTGATCCGTGCGGTTCGCAGTGTGCGTCCCGAACTGCTGATCGCCGTCGACCATGAAGGGGGCAGGGTACAGCGTTTTCGAAAAGGGTTTACCGAAATCCCAGCCATGGGCGATATATTGCCGGCCGCCGCAGGCTCGCTGGAACTGGCGACAACCTGGGCCAAAGAGCTGGGCTTCCTGATGGCCGTTGAGCTCTTGGCTTGTGACATAGATTTAAGCTTTGCCCCTGTGCTCGATCTCAATGGTATCAGTCAGGTGATAGGCACTCGCAGTTTCGCCTCAAAGCCCGAGCAGGTCACGGCTCTGGCAGCGGACTTTATTGAAGGCATGACTGAGGTCGGTATGGCCGCGGTGGGCAAACATTTTCCCGGCCACGGCAGCGTCGAGGCCGATTCCCATATTGCCCAGCCGGTCGACCCGCGCAGTTACCAAGAGATTGCCGAGTGTGACATGCAGCCTTTTTCACAGCTGATCGCCAGAGAGATACTCCAAGGCATTATGCCGGCTCATGTCATTTATCCCGAAGTAGACCCTAACCCAGCCGGTTTTTCATCTTTTTGGCTCCAACATGAGCTGCGTGGCAAACTGGCCTTTAACGGGGTGATTTTTTCGGACGATCTCGGCATGAAAGGGGCGGCGGTAGCCGGAGATTATCAGGCAAGGGCCAGAGCGGCGCTGGATGCCGGTTGTAACATGGTATTGGTATGCAATGACCCTGAGGGTGCCAGAAGTCTTCTGGGGGACTTCCCTTGGCCAGAGAGCAATCCTTTCCCGGCTGCAACATTAAGGGCCGACCCCGTAAAGGTGATGCGTGCATTACAGGATGAAGTACGCTGGGAGCGGGCCCGCGAGCTGGCGGCAAGGATTTCATCCACAAAAAATTGATTTGGCACAATATAGGCGCAAACTAACTTGGTTAGTTTGAAACCTGTATAACCATGACTGGAAATGAGACTTGAGGAAACAAAATGATTTTGTATTTTCACGGATTTGATGCCACCAGCCCGGGTAATCATGAAAAAGTCAGACAGTTACAGTTTATTGATGATGATGTGCGTCTCATCAGCTACAGCACCCAGCATCCCAGACACGACATGCAGCATCTGCTGAATGAGGTCAGTAAGCAGCTTAAACTCACCGATGACCCCCATCCACTGATCATAGGTGTGGGGCTGGGTGCCTATTGGGCCGAGCGAATCGCTTTTCTGTCCGGGCTCAAGGCGGTATTGGTCAACCCCAATCTGTGGCCGGAGGAAAATATGCCCGGCAAGATAGACAGGCCGGAAGAGTATGCCGATATTGCCAGCAAATGCGTGACCGATTTTCGCAGTAAGAACCGTAACCGTGCCCTGTGCCTGCTGTCGACCGAGGATGAGGTCTTGGATAGCACCCGCAGTCATGCCTTGCTCAGCCGCTATTATGAAGTGATTTGGGACAAACAACAGAGTCATAAGTTTGCTTCGCTGGCGAGCCATTTGACTCAGATAAAAGCCTTCAAGCAAACAGAGGGGGTTGAACGGGTAGGATAAATATCCACTCATACGGTAAATTGAGTGCTTTTTGTGATCCAAGTCACGAGAGTGCCTCCGGGTTGTTTTTCAGTTTGTTTCGCTGGTTGCATCGGGCCATTGACTGTGTAAAGTTACCAACCATGGCGAGTTTGATACAGAATGTTACATTCGGTTATTCATACAGTGCCAGACCTTTTGCGTATGTCGCCCGATGCAGCTAACACTCTTTTGTTAGCTGTTTTTTTTGCTTTTTTGTTAATCAACTGCTTGATTTATAAGCATGGCAACACAAGGCCACCAAGACAAGTCTACAAGGAGACGCCCATGAAGCGGGTGCTGCTGACTGTGAAAGGCAAGGTGCAGGGAGTCTGTTTCAGACGCTTTACCCAGCAAAAGGCTCAGTCACTTGGGGTGACAGGCTATGTGCGCAACAAAGAAGATGGTTCGGTCGAGGTGTTGGCGCAGGGCGCCTTCCCGGCGGTCGACCACTTGATTGCCTGGTGCGAGCAAGGGCCACCTCAGGCTCGGGTCGATGGAGTGTATGTAGAGGAAGACGAGGCAGATGAGATCTACCTCGACTTCTCTATCAGTGATTGATCAGAGTTCTTCGCCACCATCGGCTTGAGTTTGGCTGCCCGGCTGGGCCATACGCCTTACCTGTAGGATCATCCCCATTCTGGGATGATCGAAGTAGTGTATTTCCCCGCTGCGAATACGGCGATTCTGTTCCATGGGAATGCTGTAAAGAAAGGGGGTTTGCAGCTCAGGTTCGCCTTCCTGGGTGGCCAGAGATTTATAGCCGGCCTCCCTCAAGTTAAAGCGGGTTTCCACATAGAGATAATGGCTGAGATAGATATTCAAAAGCCCATCGAACTCCCACACCGCCTTGGGTGTTTTGGGGACCATCAAGCTCCCAAGCGCTGCGTATTCCTCACTGCCCATTTGATTTGGTTCACTTAGGCCATTGCCTATTGCCTGCCCAGGCAGTTTGTCTTCCGACAAGCCATTCAAAGAGGAGCTTGAAGTCGTGTCCAACTGGCTCTGGGGTAAACCTGACTGCCTGAACTGCGAGCCAAAGTTACGGCCACCAAAGAGATGCATCGCCTCTGCTCTATGGCGAGGTTTCATCTGTTGCTGCCAGGTGAGGTGCAAAAGCCCTTTCAAACCGCTCTGCCGCTTGAGGGCATTGATAACACCGCCAAATTGGGCCTGGTTCTCACTGAGCAGCAAGGCGCCGGGTTGGCTGGCTGTGCTGCTGTCTCTGGGACTGATATTCACAGGCAACTGCTTGGGCATACGGATTTCCGCTTGCTGCTGTTGGCAAGGCAAACCGGCGGCATCCGCTTGAGTCGTGTTATCGGTCTGGGCCAGAGATATCACTTGGCCTGCCTGAAGGGGACGGCCGCGCTGTGAGTCAAAGGTATCTTTATTGAGAGCCTTATCTGCTGCGCTGTCTGCGGATTGAGATTGCCATTGCGGATCACAGTCTCCCACAGCCATGCTGCTTGAGCTGATTTCGGTGGCGACCTGGGGAGTGATCAAGTCTATGGTCTTGTTCAGCTTGAGCTCCAGCGGCGTATCCGGCCACTTTTCCGTGCTTGGCCCGGGGCGTTCAAACAGGTATACCTCGACTTCGTACCAAGGGTATTGTGCCGCCTGCAATACAGGCGAAAGTGTCAGCCCCAGAGCCAGGGTTGCCAGCATATTTCGATACACTATTTTTCTCCCACAGTGTGTTGTGCCAGTTGTTGCAGCAGTAGACCCACTATCTCCAGGCGTTCTTTACTGCTTTCGGCCGCCAGGGTGAACTTTAACTTATTCGGTCCATCCATTCGATAGATTTGTGGCTGGGATTGCAACAGGCCAATGATAAAGCCGGGATCGATAATATGATCGTCACCGAACTCTACACTGCCGCCGCGGGCGTGAAAATCCAGTTTCTTCAGCCCGAGCGCGGTGGCCTGATGCTTGTACAGTGTCAGTTGCATCAGGTTACGGGTGGCTTCAGGCAACAAACCGAAACGGTCAATCAGTTCTACCTTGAGCTCATCCAGCGCCGCTTCCGTAGTGCAGTTGGCTATCCGTTTGTAGAGCGACAGACGAATATTGACATCGCCCACATAGTCTTCCGGCAACAGCGCCGGGATCCTCAGCTCGATTTCGCACTGCTGGTTGAGCATCTGCGCCAGGGATGGCTCCTTGCCCTGTTTCAGCGCCTTGACCGCCGACTCCAGCATCTCCATATAGAGGCTGAAGCCTATCTTGGAGATATGGCCGCTCTGCTCATCCCCCAGCAATTCACCGGCGCCGCGGATCTCCAGATCCTGAGTCGCCAGCATAAAGCCGGCGCCAAGATCTTCCAGGGCATCAATCGCTTCCAAACGCTTGCGGGCATCTGAGGTCATGCGTTTCGGATGCGGGGTCATCAGATAGGCATAAGCCTGGTGATGGGAGCGGCCAACCCGGCCCCTGAGCTGATGCAGCTGCGCCAACCCGAAGGTGTCGGCCCGCTCTATGATGATGGTGTTGGCGCTCGGCACATCGATACCGGTTTCAATAATGGTGGTACACACCAACACGTTGTAGCGTCTGTGGTAGAAATCGGACATTACCCGCTCCAGCTCGCGCTCACGCATCTGGCCGTGGGCTACGACCACTCTGGCATCGGGCAACAGCTCGCGCAGCTCTTCGGCGCGTTTCTCTATGCTCTCCACATTGTTGTGCAGGTAATAGACCTGGCCGCCACGGAGGATCTCCCGCTCTATGGCCTCACGGACACTGGCCTTGTCGTATTCGCGCACGAAAGTTTTCACCGCCAGGCGTTTGGCCGGCGGGGTGGCGATAATCGACAGATCCCGCATGCCGGACATGGCCATATTCAGGGTGCGGGGAATAGGGGTCGCCGTCAGGGTGAGAATGTCCACATTGGCCCTGAGCGCCTTGATCTTCTCTTTCTGCCGTACCCCGAACCTGTGTTCCTCATCTATGATAAGCAGGCCGAGGGAGTCAAATTTCACCTCGCTGTTGAGCAGTTTATGGGTGCCGATAACAATATCCACCTTGCCGTTTGCCAGGTCGGCAATCACCTGTTGCTGCTCTTTGGCGGTGCGAAAACGGGACATGACTTCAATTTGCACCGGCCAGTCGGCGAACCTGTCCTTGAAGTTTTCATAGTGCTGCTGAGCCAGCAGAGTCGTGGGCACCAACACCACCACCTGCTTGCCGGCGTTGACGGCAACAAAGGCGGCGCGCATGGCCACTTCTGTCTTGCCAAAGCCCACGTCACCACAGATCAGACGGTCCATAGCCACCGGTGACTGCATATCGGCGAGAACGGCGGCGATGGAGGTTTCCTGATCCACTGTCTCTTCGAACGGGAAACCCTGGGCGAACAGGGCGTATTCGGCCTCATCCAGTTCACAGGCCTCGCCGGGGCGGGCCTGACGGCGAGCGTAAACATCCAGCAGCTCGGCGGCCACATCGCGAATGCGCTCTATCGCCTTCTTCTTGGCCTTGGCCCAGCTCTCGTTGCCCAACTTGTTGAGGTTGGGGGATTCATCCGGTGCCACGGCGTAGCGGCTGATGAGGTGCAGTGACGACACAGGCACATAGAGTTTGTCGCCACCGGCGTATTCCAGCTTGAGGTATTCGGCCACCACGCCGCCGGTATCCAGGGTTTCCAGCCCCTGATAGAGGGCGACGCCGTGCTCCAGATGCACTATGGGTTGGCCGACCTTGAGCTCGGCGAGGTTTTTAATCAGGGCATCGCTGCTGATCTGGCGCTGTTTTTCCCGCCGCCTCTGCTGGGAGATCCGCTGACCGAAGAGCTCGGTCTCGCAAATAATGCTCAGCTTGGGCTCATGGAGTACGCAGCCCTTGGCAAGGGGCGAGACGATTAACCCCAGCGGCGCATCCGAGTCGATAAACGCCTTGAGATGCGGGAACAGTACCGGGCGCAACTCTATCTTGGCCAGAAGCTCCATCAGCGCCTCGCGGCGGCCTTCGGATTCGGCGCTCAACAGGACTCTGCCCGCCGAGGCGATATAATCGGCCAATGCCTGCAAGGGCTGCTTCAGCTTATGGTTGACCGAGATATCCGGCAGCGCGCTTACTGCAGCCAATTGCTGCTGTTTTTGGGCATCCACCTGGCTCAGTTGCAGTCTTGGCCAGCGCTTGAAGGCGGCAAACAGCTGCTCGGTCAACAGATATAGGTCTGCCGGGGCCAGCAGGGGCCGCAGCGGATCGACCCGCCTGTCTTCATAGCGATTGCGCACCTGAGTCAGGTGGGTGTCGGCGGCTTGCTGCAGGTCGCCCAGCGTCAGCAGTTGCACATCGCCGGCAAAATAGTCAAATAGTGTCGCGGTTTCATCAAAGAACAAGGGCAGGTAGTTTTCGATACCGGCGGGCATCAAATGGCGGCTCACCTGCTGATAGATGGACTCGGGCTCTTTAACCAATACTTCAAAATAGCGCCGATAACGCTGGCGGAAGCCTTCAATGGCCCGTTCATCTGTGGGGAACTCCTTGGCCGGCAGCATTCGTACCTGCGACAGGGGTTCCTTGGATAGCTGGGTTTCAGGATCGAAATGGCGAATCGATTCCACTTCATCATCGAACAGTTCAATTCGCAGCGGCTCGGATGAGCCCATGGGAAAGATATCCAGAATCGAGCCGCGAATGGCAAATTCACCATGTTCATAAACCTGGCCGACCAGATGGTAACCGGCGCTGACCAAGTGCTCGCGCATCTGTTGCAGGCTGTAGTTGTCACCCTTGTTCAGCAACATCACATTGGCCGACAGGAAAGACTTGGGCGGCAGTCGTACCATCAGGGTGTTGATAGGCACTATTACCAGGGCGCGCTTGGCACTTGGCAACCTTGAAAGGGTTTCCAGCCGCTGGGAGATCAGATCCTGATGCGGCGAAAAGCTGTCGTAGGGCAGGGTTTCCCGATCGGGAAACAACCACACGGGCAGGGCATCACCCAAAAGGTATTTAAGTTCGGCTTCCAGTGTCAGGGCGGTTGGCGTATCCGCTGTTACCAACAGGCTGACACCTTGATGTTGGCGGGCGAGGTTGGCCAAGGTCAGCGCGCGCTCCACGCCTTCGCCGAGGCCGAGATGGCGGATCTCGCCGGCCTTTGGGGCACCCTCAGGCGCCAGTACAGAAAACTTATTCATTGAAGATGTGATAACAGATTCATTCTGAATGGATTGCGCACCATTGTAGAGATTTAGGATGGCTCATGCCAGTTGGGATCCTGACTGGCCTTACGCCGCTTGAGCTGCTTTTGTTGCACGCTGAGACTGGCCTTGACCAAGAGTTCGATATCGGCATCCTGGATCACCCGATAGTCGAGATCGGCCAGAAACTGGCCTTCATGGTCTGGGTCGTCGCGGCATTCCCGCACCGAGGCGATGCACTGCAAGGACAGGATTTCATCGCGAATAAACAGGGTCAGCTTGCAAAATGTACCGGCGTCCAGTGCCTGGGGTAACTGCACCCGCACGCCGCTGCCGCCAAATTGCACCCCGGGGCAGTGTTGGCCTTCGCGGCTCTCCTGCTCCAATACGTGCTGTAACACTAGATCTATCTTACGGGACTGGAGTTTGAGGTAGTCGACTATTGCCCGGCCCTCATCGCCGAGTTGCCTCAGCTGCAACAAACAGCCGGCTTCCAGCGCCTTGACCTCGCTCATCAGTTTCAAGCCGGTGGATTGCATCGCCAGCAGTTGGCTCTCGGTCGGCAAGGGAGTGTCCTTGGGCCAGAGGCTGAGATAGACATCGAAGGCGTGGGGCACGCTGAAGTATGGATTGGATTCAGGAAACAAGGTCCCGCCTCTTGTATTTACCCAGTCAATCCACCTATTATCGTGCCCACTTCATTGATTTAGCAAGCGCAGCGCACAGGACATGCTATCCCTCTCATGAATCCGGGACTCTCATTTTACATAGGTTATCGTTACTGGCGTGCCCGCAAGGCCAACGCTTTTGCTTCCTTTATTACCTTCTTCGCCGTCAGCGGGATTTTTCTCGGGGTGGCAGCATTGATTATTGTCAGCTCTGTGATGAACGGCCTGGAAGGCCAGCTCAAGACCCGTATCCTGGGGGCCATTCCACAACTGACAGTACATACGGACAACTCTTTTGATGACTGGCAAAGCTTTAAAGGCGATTTGCAACAATTGCCCGGCGTGCTTGGGCTGGCGCCTTCGGCGACCACCCAGGCGATGGCCCAGTCGGCCGATAATATCAGTGCGGTGCAGCTCTATGGCATCTACCCCGAGGCCGAAAAAAATCTCTCGGTTGTAGCCAAACACGCCTATCTGGATGCCTTCGATTCGCTCAGCAGCGGCAGCTACCGGGTGTTGTTGGGCTCAGAGCTGGCACGGCGGCTTAATGTTGCCACCGGAGACAAGCTGCGCCTGCTCAGCGGTGATGGTGTGGTGTACTCGCCGCTCGGGCCTGTTCCCAGCCAGCGAATTTTTGAAGTGGCGGGTATTTTTGAGATGGGTTCTCAGGTAGATGCCGGGGTGGCTTTTCTGCACTATGAAGATGCCCGCCGCTTGATGCGTCAGTCGCCAAAGCAAATTCAGGATCTCAGGCTGTTTCTGAGCGACCCCTTCAGCGCCCCGGCGCTGGCGCCCAAGGTTGAACATTTGTTCGAAGATAAGGGAGTCGAGGTGAGCGTCAGCGACTGGCGTGACAGTTATGGCCATCTCTTCGCCGCGGTGAAGATGGAAAAGAACATGATGTCTTTGATGTTAAGCCTGATTGTTGCGGTGGCAGCCTTCAATATCGTCTCTGCGCTGGTGATGATGGTGGTGGATAAAACTGCCGATGTCGCCGTGCTCAAGACCCAGGGGCTGGGCAGGCTGGATATCATGACGATTTTTATCTCCCAGGGCTCCCTCAATGCCCTGATAGGCCTGGCGCTGGGTTTGGGTGTTGGCATAGTGGCCACCCTCAACATTAATCCGCTGCTGTCGACCCTGGGGATCGCCGTATTGGGCGCCGGGCAGAGGTTACCCGTGCAGCTGGAACCGCAGCAACTGGTGCTTATCGCCATCGGCACTCTGCTGATGACCCTGGCCGCCACCTTATACCCGGCTATTCGGGCCGCCCGGGTAGAACCTGCGACTGCACTTAGATATGAATAAGAGAATCAATACCATGCAACAAGCCGCGCTCCTTGAAGCCAAAGCCGTCAGCAAGAGTTATCAAGAAGGTAAGCTCAGCACCAAGGTGCTGGAGCAGGTCGACCTCAAGGTGTATCCGGGGGAGCAGTTGGCGATTGTCGGCAGTTCGGGCTCGGGCAAGAGTACCTTGCTGCATATTCTTGGCACCTTGGATAGGCCTTCTGCCGGTCAGGTGTTGCTCGAAGGCGAGGATTTATACAAGGCCTCGGCTTCCCGCCAGGCACAGCTGCGCAATCAGGCGATGGGCTTTATCTATCAGTTCCATCATCTGTTACCCGAATTCAATGCCCTGGAAAACGTGGCCATGCCGGGGCTGATTGCCGGTCGACCCAAGGCGGAAGTGCGAGCGCAGGCCAGGGCCTTGCTCGAAAGAGTGGGGCTGGGACATAGATTGGCTCACACCCCGGCGGAGCTTTCCGGTGGTGAGCGCCAGCGGGTGGCCATTGCCAGGGCCTTGATCAACAGCCCCAAAGTGGTACTTGCCGATGAACCTACGGGTAACCTGGATGCCCACAGCGGCGAGGCTGTCTATGAGCTTATCCGCGAGCTGGCCTCACAACTGGGCACGGCTTTTGTGGTGGTAACCCATGATCATCAACTGGCGACCAGGATGGATAGGCAGCTGCAGATGGTCGATGGTCGTTTGTCGGCGCCGGAGGCGGGCCAATGACGGCGCATCCTGCCTTGCTGCCCCTGGTCATCGGCTGGCGCTTTTACCGTGCCCGCCAGAGCAGCAGTTTTATCAGTTTTATCTCTTTTGCTTCCACCGCAGGTATCGCCCTCGGGGTTGCCGTGCTTATTCTGGTGCTGTCGGCGATGAACGGCTTTGAGCGCGAGCTGGAGCAGCGCCTGCTCGGGGTTGTGCCCCAGGGGGAGTTGAGCCAGGTCCGCGAACCTATTCATGACTGGCGTCAGATAGTGTCGGACGCCGAGCAAATCGACGGCATCAGCGCCGCCGCTCCGCTGGCACGTATGCAGGGGTTGGTGCAAAAGCCGGGCGGCTTTGTCGGCTTGTCTGTGGTGGGGGTTAATCCCGAGGCCGAAGCGCGGGTTTCGACCCTGAGTCAATATCTGACACAGGAAAGCTGGCAGAGCCTTGCGGGCGACAGCAATCATATCGTGCTGGGCCAGGGGATGCTGGACAAACTGGGACTTAAGGTGGGTGAGCGCCTGACCCTCTATCTGCCATCACCCCATGGCAAGGGCAGTGGTCAACTGGCGCAGGCCCGCAGTCATTCGTTGTTGATAAGCGGCAGTTTTCGTCTCGGCGGCGAGCTTGAATACACCACGGCTTATGTGCCCATGGCCTATGCCCAGCGCCTGCTTGGGCTTGCAGACGAGGTGACCGGGGTGAGAATCAAGGTTGAACGTGTGTTTGAAGCGCCGCGGCTGATTCGCGAGCTGGGTTATGCCCAGAGCCAGACTTTGTATCTCAACGACTGGACCCGCACCCAGGGGCATCTTTACCAGGACATTCAGCTGGTGCGCACCGTCATGTATCTGGTGCTGGCATTGGTAATAGGTGTGGCCTGTTTCAACATAGTCTCCACCCTGGTAATGGCGGTGCGTGACAAGGCTTCGGAAATCGCCATCTTGATGACCATGGGACTTAAGCGCGGCGCCGTGATGCTGGTATTTATTGTCCAGGGTGCGCTCAATGGTGTGCTCGGCTGCGCCATAGGAGCTCTACTGGGGGTACTGCTGGCCAAGAATCTCTCGGCCATCGCCAAGGGGATTGAGCAGTTGACCGGGCATAAGTTGCTCTCGGGGGATATCTATTTTATCGATTTCTTGCCATCCAGGCTCGAGTTGTCAGACGTACTGGTCGTGGTGGCTATGGCGCTGCTGATGAGTCTGCTGGCTACCTTGTATCCGGCGTTCAGGGCCAGTCGAATCGCCCCGGCAACCGCCCTGGCCGGGCGCTGATAAGCGACAGGCACATCCTAAATACCAAGAACCCGGCCATCGCCGGGTTCTTGGTTTTGGTTGGCTGAACATGCTTTGGGTTGCCAAGTTTGGTCAGCGCTAAGACTAGGTATCCCTGAATTGTGCCGCTCCAGTGATGTTACTGCCAGCAGCAATTACTTACGTCGTTTTTGCCACTGCAGATAGATGGAGTACTGCCAGGCACTCTTGATCACAAAATATCCCGTCAGGGCACTGACCACACCCAATACCAAACAACCGAGCAGGAAAGGTGGGCCTATGGTACTGATGGAAGATTCTATCCAGGCCCAACTGGCTTCGAAGGTAAACTGCTGCGGCGGGTGATTGAGCAGCTTGGCGCCTATCAAATAGGCCAGGTAAAACATGGGCGGCATGGTCACAGGGTTGGTAATCCAAACCAAGGCGACCGACACCGGCAGATTGACGTGGAAGTAGATTGCCAGCGCGGCGGCCAACACCATTTGGAACGGCATCGGCATCCAGGCAACAAACAGGCCTATGGCGAAGGCGCCGGGGGCAGAGCGGCGATTCAGTGCCCAGAGGTTGGGTTTGTTCAGCAGGCTGCCGAAGATCCTGAGGTGTTTATGATTCCTCAGTTTCTCCGGATCGGGCATGAATCTCTGAATGATCTTTTTTGGCATAGGCTTGGATTGCTGTCTTAAATTACTCAATGATGAATCAATGCTTATCGGGCTTTTGCATCGCTGTACTCTCGGCCATGCTTTGGCCTTGGATACCGCCCTTATTCTCATTGCCAATTATTGCAGTGCTGCTGGTCTTGTGCCTCAGAGTCTTGAGCGGGAGCTGGGTTCCCAAGGGAAGTGCTTTGCTCTATGGTGCTTTGGGCGGCGTGCTGTGGGTCAGTGTTTACTGTCAGTTAGTTATTGATATTAAAAGCCTTACTGACTCATCATCCAGCTCTGAAACGTCTGTTACTCAGACACTGCGGGGCGAAATCATATCACTAGTTTCTGCAAACGGCGACTGGATCCGTATGGATATTCGGCCAATTGATGATAATTCTCCAACCCTGGCCTCCATGTGGCGTTTGAGCTGGCAGGGGGATGCATTGCCGTCACCGCAATTGGGTGAGGTGTGGCAGTTTGAAGTCAAACCCAGAACCTTCGCCGCCGTGCTTAATCAGGGCGGCTTCAATCGTCAGCGCTATCTGCTCGGCGAGCGAATAGCTGCCAGAGGCCAGGTGATATCAGGTGAGCGGCTGTTGCCATCAACTGGGCTCAGGGCACGTTTGGTCACAGAGTTAACTCCAATATTGGCCGAAATCGATGGCGGCGATCTGCTGCTGGCGCTGACCTTGGGTGAGCGGTCACTCTTTTCCAAGGCGCGCTGGCAAGAGCTGCGCCAGTCCGGCAATGCCCACCTGGTGGCGATTTCTGGGTTGCATCTTTCGGTGGTCGCTTTCTGGTGTTATCTGCTGAGTTTTGGAGCGCTCAAACGTTGGGCACCCACCTATGGGCGGCGCAATTTGGTGTTGGCATCTTTGGCGGCGTTGCTGATGGCACTCTTTTATGCCTATCTGGCGGGCTTTGCCATTGCCACCCAAAGAGCCTTGCTGATGCTGTTTTTGCTGGTGCTCTCTTCATTAATGATGCGCTATGCCTCGGCCTGGGATCGGCTGCTGTGGGCGCTGGCCTGTGTGCTCTTGATTGACCCCTTGGCCAGTCTCAGCGGCGGCTTTTGGTTGTCATTCTCGGCACTGGCGTTAATTTTGCTTAGCCTTAACCATCAAGTTCATAATCCTAACGCTCTGGAGCAGGAGCAAGTGCTGACCCACTGGCCTGCCAAGCTCAAGCGCTGGGCCTTGGCATTTTGGGCGATACAGTGGCGCCTTTGTCTGGGGCTGTCGTTACTGCAGGCGGTACTCTTTGGCGCCGTGACAGTTCACAGCCTGTGGCTCAACTTGCTGCTGGTGCCTTGGTTCAGTTTACTGGTGATCCCTCTGGCGCTACTGGCACTGCTGCTGTGGTCGATTTTTTCCGCTCTCGGCATGGATGCAGTGGCACTCATGCCTTGGCAATTGGCGTCTCTCAGTCTCTGGCCGGTGCAAAAATTATGGCAGTTCAATAGTCAGCTTCCCGGCGGCTGGCTCATGTTGCCGCAGGCTCTCAGCGCCGCGGCGCTGTTGCTGTTTCCGGCATGGCTTTGTTGGCGTTTGTTGCCCAAGGGGCGGGGAGTGGCCATGCTGCTGATATTGCCCTTTATACTGCAGCTCGGGCTATGGCTTGGACTGCTCAAACCCAAGGGCTGGCAGCTGCATATGTTGGATGTGGGGCAGGGGCTGGCTGTGGTGGTACAAAAGGGGCCTAATGCATTGCTCTATGATACAGGTGCGGCTTTTGGCGAGCGTTTCAGCTACGCAGAGCGGGTGATAGTGCCTTTCCTTGGCGCCAAAGGCGTGACCAAGCTCGATTTCCTTATTGTCAGCCATGGCGATAATGACCACGCCGGAGGTACCCAAGTGCTGATGCAGGCCTTTGACAAGGCAGGTTTGATAACCGATGTCCCTGAGCTCAAGAGCAGTCATCCAAAGCGTTGGCACAGGGGCTGCCGTCCGGGGATGCTCGATTGGCAAGGGATAGAGCTGAACTTTCTCGGCCCCGAGCAGCCAGAGCCAGGCAACAACGGTTCCTGCGTGCTGCAACTCTTCGATGGACATCATAGGGTACTGTTACCGGGGGACATAGAGCTGGCCGCCGAGGTTGCCTTATTGCACAAAAAAAGCTCACTTGAGAGCGATATTTTACTGGCGCCCCATCATGGCAGCCGCACTTCATCTCACCCAGAGTTTATCGGTGCTGTGGCGCCGAAATGGGTGTTGTTTGCTGCCGGATATGGCAATCGTTGGGGGTTTCCCAAAGAGGAGATACGTTTGAGATATCACGCCTTTGGGGCCCAAGCCTTGATTTCCGGCGAGCTGGGGCAGGTGAGTATCCACTTTGATAGCCAAGGTTATACAGTGCACAGTTACCGCGAGGATCTGGCGCCATTTTGGTATAACCGCTTGTTTGGGTTTGGTATGGCAGGGAATCCAGAGTAGAATGGCGACTTTGTCATAAATATAGTTTCGCTGATGAGCACATCTCAACAACGTGAAGTCTGGACGGTTTTCAGACGTTTGCTGTCCTACCTCAAGCCTCTCAAAGGGGTATTTATCATCTCGATTCTGGCGTTGATCACCTATGGGGTTGTGGACGCTACTTTTATCGCTTTTGTGAAACCTTTTATTGATGAAGGCTTTGCCAATAATTCGGTCGTTGCCGGCGTGGAGCTGGGCACCTCCAAAGGGTTTAATGCCAGCTCGGATGTGTTGACCATGGCCCCCTTCGTGGTAGTGGGGCTGTTCAGTCTTAGGGGATTGGCCAACTTTGTCTCTACCTATGGCATCTCTTATATCAGTGCCAAGCTTATTCAGGACATGCGTCAGCAGGTGTTTGAACACATACTGTCGCTGCCTGTCAGCTATATGGACAAGGAAAACACGGGTTCCTTGATCTCCAAAGTAACCTTCGACACAGAGCAAATTGCCAGAGCCTCCGGCAGCGCGCTGATCACCTTGGTGAGAGACAGTGTCACTGTCATCGGCATGCTGGGGTTGATGTTCTATTACTCCTGGAAGCTGTCGCTTTGCATTCTGATCATTGGTCCTTTCATCGGGGTGGTGATTGCCGTTGTCAGTCGCCGCTTCCGTAAGGTATCGCGGCAGATCCAGGGCGCCATGGGGTCAGTGACTGCAGTGACCGAGCAGATGATCAAGGGCCACAAGAACGTGTTGTCTTTCGGCGGTCAGAAGACTGAGGCCGAGCGTTTTGCCAAGGTCAACGATCAAAACCGCTATCAGAACATGAAGTTGGCAGCGGCCCAGGCCATCAGCCAACCGCTTATTATGATCATAGGTTCCTTTGCATTGGCCTTTGTACTCTATGCTGCGAGCTTTGACAGCCTGAAGGATGAACTGACCGCGGGTACCTTTGCCACTATCCTGGGTGCCATGCTGGCCATGCTGCAGCCCATCAAGAACCTCACCCGGGTTAACGCCGAGTTTCAACGCGGTATTGCTGCCTGTACCACAGTGTTTGAGTTGCTGGATACTCCGGGGGAGTCCGATAGCGGCACTCACACAGTAGAGCGGGTTGAGGGTAATCTGCGTTTCGATAACGTCAGCTTTGGTTATCCGGGGCAGGAGCGTCTGGCGCTTGAGAATATCGACTTTGAAGTGCGTCAGGGGCAGACTCTGGCGCTGGTGGGCCGTTCAGGCTCGGGTAAGTCGACCATCGCCAGTCTGGTGACTCGTTTTTACGCTGGACTGAAACAGGGGGAGATTACCCTGGACGATGTCAGTATTTACGACTATTCACTCAAGTGTCTGCGTAGCCAGGTCGCGTTGGTGTCGCAGCAGGTCACTCTTTTCAACGACACCATAGCCAATAATATCGCCTATGCCTATCCAGGCGAGGCGACCCGCGAACAGATAGAAAACGCCGCCAAATTGGCCTATGCGATGGAGTTTATCGAAACCTTGCCCCAAGGACTGGATACCGAGATAGGTGAAAACGGCGTGATGTTGTCCGGTGGTCAACGCCAGCGGATCGCCATTGCCAGAGCCATCCTCAGGGATGCCCCTGTGTTGATCCTCGATGAAGCGACCTCGGCACTGGATACCGAATCAGAGAAGGCGATTCAAAAGGGGCTGGATAACCTGCGCCGCAATCGTACCTCGATAGTTATTGCCCACAGGCTGTCGACCATTGAAAGTGCCGATCAGATTTTGGTGGTCGATCAGGGCAAGATCCTCGAGCGCGGCACGCATCAGAGCTTGCTGGAAAAGGATGGGACGTACGCCAAGTTGTACCAGATGCAATTCGGAGGTTAAGTGGAAGCTCTGCTTAACCGTATCTGGTATCAGAAGCATTGGGCAAGGTGGTTGCTTTGGCCGCTTTCCTGGTTGTTTGCCTTGCTCAGTGGCCTGAGACGCCTGGGGTTTAAACTTGGACTCAAGGCCTCGCAAGCTTTGCCCGTACCCGTGATCATTGTCGGCAACATTACCGTCGGCGGCAGTGGCAAGACGCCTACCGTTATCTATCTGATTGAGTTGCTCAGGCACTATGGTTACCACCCCGGGGTAATAAGCCGTGGTTATGGCAGTGGTCAAACCGAGCCGAGACTTGTGCCCCAAGGCGCCAATCCAACGGATTTTGGTGATGAGCCGGCGATGATAGTGGCCCGCACTCAAGTGCCTATGGCTGTGGGAGTAGATCGTATAGCCACCGCCGAGTTGCTGCTGGCGTCCGCTGAGGTGGATATTATTATCAGCGATGATGGTTTGCAGCATTATCGACTGGCGCGGGATATTGAAGTGGTGGTGCTCGATGCCAGCCGCCGCTTGGGTAATGGCATGTTATTGCCAGCAGGTCCCTTGAGAGAGGGTGAATGGCGCTTGGAGAGTGCCGATTTCGTTATTCACAACGGTGAAGCCAGCGATACTGTCAGAGAGTTTGGTATGCAGCTCATTCCCGGTGCAGTACTGAGTGTCGCAGGGGAAAACCAGACTCAGGCCCCCACAGCGCCTATGGCGGTAAAAGCCATGGCCGGTATCGGTAATCCGGAACGTTTTTTTGAAACTCTCTCTCAGATGGGGTTCAAGCTCGAAGCCCAAGAGGTCTTTGCCGATCATCAGGCCTACAGTCTGGAGGCCTTGACGCCGCTTGGTGATGAACTGCCGCTGCTGATGACAGAAAAAGATGCGATCAAGTGTCGCGAATTTGCAAAACAACACTGGTGGTATTTGGCCGTCAATGCCAAGCTATCACCCCAATTCGATGCCCAATTGCTGACTCGGGTGCGAGAGGCAATGGCAAGCAAACAAAAGGCAAACCAAAAAGGACAGTCTGATGGCGTTTGATAAGAAACTATTGGAAATCGTAGCCTGCCCCATATGTAAAGGCAGACTGGAGTATGACAAGCAGGCACAGCAACTCATCTGTAAGGCAGATAGGCTGGCTTATCCTATCAATGATGGGATCCCTGTGCTGCTGGCTGACAAGGCCGAGCCTTGGCAGGAAAAGCAATAACAGCCCCTGTCCGATCCCCCCAATCCGCAACAGCGGATTGGGGTCTACATTTCTACTTCCCTCCCTGGCATCGTCTCCCTCTTTTGTATTAGTTGTTGTGTTTGGAAATTGTTAATTTCATTCATCAATTGTTTTTATCATTAAGCCTCTGTGGTATTAGTCTCTGAAAATGCGTTAAATAGCAGGGTTTTAGCCTAAGTGAATTTGCTTTAATCGCCATTCCCTAAGATACTAATAAGAATTTTCTGTGAACCACCACCAATTCTTGGAAGGGAGTCCTGTCCATGGAGCAACCTAAATTCAATCAATATGTTCTGCGGGTGCTGGAAGCTCATCCCGGGGAGCGTATTTGCTCGTTTGAATATGAGGGTAAAAAATACTGGCTCAAACAGGCAGAGACTCTTCAGGGGGCCATGCGGGTGTTGAAACCCAATCCTCAACTGGCGCTGGAAAAAGAGAAACAGACTCTGGAACATCTGGCCAGCCGCTCAGCTCCTGTGCCGCGCATTGTTCAGTCCGATAAGGGCTACTTTGTCGTGGAAGATGCCGGTGTGACAGTCAAAGACTGGTTGGCACTCAAATCGCAGGATCAGCAAGGCATGCAGCAGATCCTCAATGACAGCGCCGCTGCTTTGGCGGGTTTGCACAGTATGGGCTTGGCCCACGGCCGTCCGGCACTAAGGGATATCAGTTGGCAACAGGGACAGGTAACCTTTATCGACTTTGAAGCCAATCAAAAGGGTAAAGACATGCTGATGCAGCAGATAAGGGATCTGCTGGTGTACATTCACAGCTTATACCGCTACATGGGGCCGGCCAACGAAGCGATTGCCCAAGCGATAGCCAGTTATCGCCAAGCCGGTGGTGAAGCTATCTGGCATGAGACCAGAAGTTTCCTGGTCAGTTGGCAGTGGCTCTATCTGTTGCTGAGGCCGTTTCGCGATATAGGCGGCCGTGATCTCAAGCCCATCTATTGGGTGTTGTGGCATTTTCGCAATATTCCTGCCTGAGCCTTGCCGAGTCAATAAACGCCTACAACTGAGAGGGCAGTCATTCCTGGGTTAATCCCTGATACAGGGTCTTGACCCAGCGCTCCTTGGGGATGAACTGCCAGCCCCATTCCCGCCATGCTTGGGGCAGTTCTGTGGCCTGCATCTGTTCGAGAGTCATGCCGCGCTGCTTGCCCTCTTTCATCCAATTGATGCAGTCATCCAGCATATGTTTGAACCTCAGGAGATCGGCCTTATTGGCCAGTTCACCATGACCTGGGATAACCAAGGTATCCTGATCTATGAGTTCAAGCACGGCCGCGACATTGTCTCTGTAGCCGATGACTGAGCCGCCGTGGTCGAGATCGATAAAAGGAAACCTGTCTTTAAAGAAGAGATCGCCCATATGCACCAGTTTGCGATCCTGCCACAGCACCAGGGTGTCACCATCCGTATGCCCTGGGCCCAGATGAATAAGTTCCAACACCTGGTTGTTGAAGTGAATTTTCAGTCCCTTGTCATAAGTGATAACAGGTAGCGCCTTCTTTTGGGTTGCTTTCTCATTCAACCGCTTGAGCACATTCTCGTGGGCAAGAATGTTGGCGTTTTGGCCAAAGTACAGATTGCCCCCGGTATGATCGCCGTGAAAATGGGTATTGATGACAAAAGCCGGATGGCCCGGCTTGAGACCCTGTAATGCCGCAGAAATCTTCTCTGCCAGCGGCGCAAACTGGTCATCTATGATAAGCAGTCCATCCTCCCCGGCGCTGACACCTATGTTGCCGCCGGCGCCGGTCAACATATAGCGACCTGGCAGCAGTTCATGAGTGGTTATCTTGACCTTGGCATAGGGATTCTCGGCATAGGAATTGTTTTCCGCCGCGGCAGCCAAGCTGACAAATGTAAACAGCACGAGTGATGTAAAGCGTTTAAGCAAACCTGGCATGGGAACTCCAAATAGTTGAGTGCTGGGATAAAGCTAGTTCGCTATTGATGTCCGGGCAATAAAAAAGCTGCCATGGCAGCTTTTTTATCTGTTCTGCGGTGTTTTGGGCTCAGGTCCAGGGCAGCAGGCGCTGACTGAGTTTGAGCGATTGCCCGAGCCTGATGGCCGCATTATGACGCAGGCGGAAGAAGGCCTGGTAACACAGGGGCACCAAATAGAGACTGGTCAGGGTGGAGAAACTCAAGCCGCCTATGATGGCAATCGCCATAGGTGAGTATGGCGGGCCACCGCCGCCTATCTGAGTGTCTCCCAGCGCCAGAGGAAGCAGGCCCAGAACTGTGGTCCCAACCGTCATCAATACCGGCCGCAAGCGGGTGACACAGACAGAGGCGATGACCTCAGACAACTGCTCCAGCGGTGGCGTCATCTGATTGATTTGATCCACCAGCACTATGCCGTTGTTGACCACTATCCCCATCAGGATCAGTATGCCTATCATGGCCATCACGGACATAGGCGTGCCACTCAGCCACAGGGCCCAGAATACCCCTGTGATGGAGAAGAGTATGCTGGTAATGATGGCGCTCGGCAGCAGCAGCGACTCAAACAAAGCCGCCATCACTATATAGATCATGGCAATCGCCAACACCATGTTGATCAGCATGACTGACTCTTCCTCGTCCTGACGTTGAAAGCCGCCTCTGAGTGAGTAGTCATAACCATGGGGGAAGTTGACATGCTTGAGCGCCGCCATGATCTGTTTCTGCGCCTCTTCCATACTGAGATCTTCAAGGTTAGCGCCTATGGATAGTGCCGTCTGGCGATCATAGTGACGAATGACATCGAATCTGGGGACAATTTCCACCTTGGCCAGACTCTCGAGCGAATAGACCTTGTTGTCCTGTCGCACTATGGGCAATTGTTTTAGCCGCTCCAGCGACTGACGCCAGTCGCGTTCAAAGGCCAGTTCGATTCTGAGCTCACCACTGGGATCGTGGCGAAATGAACGCAGCGCCGCGCCCCGCAGTGCCAAGGAGATACTGCCGGCAATATCCTTGATGCTCAGTCCCAGGCGGGCGGCCAGCTCTCTGTCTATCTGTACTATCACCTCCTGCTGGGCACCGTTGAGCTCAGAGCGCACATCATGCAGGCCCTCTATGTTGGAGAGCAAAGGGATCACCTGTTCACTGAGGCGAATCAGCTCTGAGGTGGATCGCCCGGTCAGTGTGACTCTGACGCCGGACTCATCGCTGCCCCAGCCAAACTGAGGCTTGGCAATGGAGAACTTGGGAAATCCTTCGCGGATCCGCTTTTTCAGCTCGGCGACATCTTCCTCCAGATCCGGCTTCAGCAGTATGGTGGAAGAGGCATCCTCGGGAGAGTAATAGCTGTAGACGGCATCTATGTGGAACTCTTCCTTATGGGCATAGAGGTAGTCTTCCATCTGGCTGACCATGGCCTCGGTGACCGCCAGGCTGTGACGTCCTTCCAACTGGTAGTTGATGTAGAAGCGCTCCTTGCTTTGGCTGTCCTGACTGTCCTGTTTCACCAACGACAGCGGCAGGGCGGTTGACAGCAACATCAGCAGTGCCAGGCAAGTAGCGATTTTCGGGTGCTGCAATATCCAGTTGAGACTGGTGTGGTAAGACTTCTGCAGCCGCGATTCTTTCTCGACCCGCTCAAACCTGAGTTGCAGTTTTGACAGCATCAAGGGGATCAGTGTCTTGGCCACCAACAGCGAGGCTGCCAGCGAAATGCAGATGGCGATGGCAACATGTTCGAGGAAGATAGTCAGCTCCACTTTGACCCCGAAAATATTCGGCAGGAACACTATCGCCGTGGTCAGGGTGCCGGCCAGCACCGCCAGCGCTACCTTGTCGACCCCGTTGAGGATTGCCCGATCGCCATTGTCGTTGGGGCTGTCATCTGTATTGTGACCGGCAGCGCCATGTTGCTGCTCCTGCAACACACTCTCTGTGACCACCACGGCATTATCAATCAGCATACCTATTGCCAGCAGCAGCCCCATCATAGAGAGGATATTGAGGCTGTAGCCGAGAAAGTACATGCCGGCCAATGTCATACAGATGGAGATGGGCACGGAGGAAACCACCACCAGAGTCATGCGCAGGTTGCGCAGGAACAGGTACAGCACGGCAAAGGAGAGCAGGGCGCCCAGCAGGCCGGACATTAATAAGTCCTTGAGTGACGATTTCACTCCATGGGCCTGATCTTCCATGATAAACAGCTTGATCCCCTGAAATTGCTTGTCCTCTCTTGCGGCCTCAATCACTTTAAGCACCCTGGCCGAAACCTCCACCAGATTGGCGCCGGATTCCTTGAACACATCCAGGCCGACGGCATATTTCTTATCCAGATGGCGGCCCTCGGTGGCTTCAGGCAGGGCGAAATTGACTTCGCTGATATCGCCCAGGGTCAAACCCGGCAGCAATACCAGCGCCTTGATCTCTTCGAGATTACGGAACTCGCCCTTAGGAGACACCTGATAGACCCGGCCGTTGTCCCTCAGGTTGCCGCCGCTTATCACAAAGTTTTCTGCCGCCAGACGCTTGTGAATGGCGGGAACACTCATGCCACTGGCAGCCAGGCGCTGGGCATCGAGACGTATCTCTATCTGTTTTTGCTCCACGCCATAGAGAGTGACCTTGGAGACACCTTCCACCCGCTCCAGTGGCCGTTTGAGCTGTTTTTCCAGTAGATCGAAGGCGCCGGAGAGTTCCCGCTCACTGGATATCCTGATATTCAGCATAGGCATGTCGGCAGTGGAGAACTGCATGATAAACACCCGCTCCACATCGGTTGGCAGCAGATGGCGCACCGCATCCACCTTTTCCCGCGCTTCCAGGCTGCGGGCGGCGACGTTTTCACCCCACTTCATTCTCACTTCTATCTCGCTGCCATCCTGGCTGGAACGTGAGCGCAGCTCATCGAGTCCACCCATGGTGGCGAGTGACTCTTCCAGGACATTGGTGATGTCGCGTTCCACTTCCGCCGGAGAGGAGCCTTTGTAAGGCACCTGGATGAAGATCCGCGGTATCTCTATCCCGGGGAACATCTCCAACGGCAGCAAGCGGCTGGCGGCCAGACCAAAGAGCAAAATGGCCACAAAGAACATGCTGGTGGTCACCGGGCGCTTAAGCGCCAGTTTGGTCAGGTTCATGCGCCTTCTCCCATGGTGGCCGGCTCGGCGTACTGTTTGCGGTCGAACAGGGCATAGAGCACAGGAATAACCACCAGAGTCAGCAGAGTCGACAGGCTGAGGCCGAAAATGACAGTGATCGCCATGGGGGCACGTACTTCACTGCCATCCCCTAAGCCTATTGCCATGGGCAGCAGCCCCAGATTGGTGGTCAGTGTGGTCATCAGTATGGGTCTTAAACGCGATGCTGCCGCTTGCTTGATGGCGTCGAGACGTTGTTTGCCGCTTTGCCTGAGCTGATTGATCCTGTCTACCAATACTATGGCGTTATTGACCACTATCCCGGCGAGCATGATAAGGCCGATAAAGACGATGACAGACAACTGGGTGCCGGTTATCGCCAGGCCGTAGATACTGCCGCTCAGTGCCATGGGTACAGCCATCAGGATAAGCAAGGGGTGCAGCAATGACTCAAACTGACTGGCCATCACCAGATAAACCAGGAATACCGCCAAGATCAGCGCTATCTTCAGCGATTGGAACGAATGCTCCATCTCTTCATTCTGACCGCCGAATCGGCTTTGCACCGAGGCGGGTAGTGTCAGTTGGCTGAGAATGCGTTTGGCACTGGCCACTGCCTGATTAAGATCGCCATAGGCCAGATTGGCCGACACTATGGCTACCCGCTGCTGGCTGATGCGATTGATTGCCGAAGGTCCGAGAGTCAACGAGACATCGGCCACGGCGCTCAAGGGGATGGGCTGCGGGCTGGATGGGTTGATCAGCATGGCATCGATATCGCTTATCTGATTGCGTTCATCCAACTCGCTGCGCACTAAAATATCTATCTTGCGCTCCCTCAGGGTGTATTTGCTGGCTACGGTACCGCCAACCCGCTGGGCTATGCTGGTGGCCACGGTTGGCGCATCCAGGCCAAGGGCGGCCATTCTGGCGTGATCAAAACGGATACTCAGCTCCGGCTGACCGTCACGCAGGCTGCTGCTGACATCGACAAAGCGGGGATCGCCCTCCAGCGCCTTAACCAGTGAAGCGGCCGAGGTTTTCAACTGTTCCAGTTCATAGCCGGACAACTCTATCTCCAGCGGAGTCTTGAAGCTGAACAGCTCGGGATATTGGATCTGCGCTTCCAGCTCGGGAATAGTGCGCAAAGTGCTGCGCAGTTTGGCGGCAACTTGGTCAAACGCGCGGTGATCGGCCAGCACCACCTGCAGACGCCCCCAGTTTTCGCCGCCACGCCGGGTATCCGAGGTCATAAGTCCACCGCTGCCGGCCTGGCTGTATGCGTGTTTCACGTCCTCTCTGTCCTTGATAGCCAGCGCCAGACGCTGCAATACGGCATCGGTTTGGCTCACCTCACTGCCGGGAGGCAGCAGGATTTCCACATAGAATTCGCCTTGATTCATCGGTGGGATCAGCTCCATTCCCAGGCGGCTCATCAAGACGCCAGAGATGGCGGTGACCACAACGGCCAGCGCCAGAGTGATGCCTCGGAACTTGAGCGCCAGGTTCAGCAGCGGCCGATAGCCATCGGCCAGCCAGCCGTAGCAAAGGTTAAACAGTCTGGACAGCGGCTTCATCACCAGGGATACCAGCCACACCAGCAGCCGGGTGACGATTAACACCAGCGTCAGCAGCAATCTTGGCAGATAGCTGAGCAGCAACAGGAAAGGGAAAGTAAACACAGTGGCGCTGTAATGCTTGAGTTTGCCAAGCTTACCCGCCGGAGGCTGCGGTTTGTCACGCTTGACCAGTTCCGGCAACATTGTGAAGCCTTCGCGGGAAGCCAACATAGGAATCGAGGTGAGGGCAACCAGCAAAGAGGCCAGCAGGGCGAAAGTAACGGTCAGGGCCTGATCGGCAAACAGGGCTCCGGCAATGCCGTCGACAAATACCAAGGGTACAAATACCGCCAGCGTGGTCAGGGTGGAGGCAAAAATCGCCCCGGCCACCTCTTTGGTTCCTGTGATGGCGGCCTGACGGCGATCCATCCCCTGGGCCTTGCACCTGTCGATGTTTTCCAGCACCACGATGGCGTTATCCACCAACAGCCCCACCGCCAGCGCGATACCGCCGAGCGACATGATGTTAAGACTGATATCGGCAAAATACATCATGTTAAAGGTGGCTATCACAGAGAAGGGGATAGAGATGGAGATGATCAGGGTAGGGATGATGTCTCGAAGGAACAGGTAGATCACCAGCATCGCGAGCAGACTGCCGATAAGGGCTGATGAAGTCACTTCACTGACGGCGCTTTCGATAAACTCCGACTGATCGTAAATTATCTCGGGCACTGGCGTGGCGCTGTCTTTGGCCTCGGAGCGCATCTGTTGCAACTGGCTCTTAAGCTTACTGGCTACGGCTACCGTATTGGCATCGCCCTCCTTATAGATGGCGAGCTCAATGGACTCCTTGCCGCCGATGCGAGTAATATCGCTGCGCTCTTTAAAGGCATCTGTGACCTCTGCTATTTCGCCAAGACGTACCAGGGTATTGCCCTTTTGATAGACAATCACATTGGCCAGCTCATCGAGGGAGTGGAACTGGTTAACGGTGCGCACCAGATATTCGCGGTCGCCCTGGATCACCTTACCGGCAGAAAGGTTGACGTTTTCTTCACTGATACGGTTGCGAATGGCTTCGCTGCTGAGATCCAGCTGTGCCAGTTTCTCTTGATTGAGCAGAATATGCACTTCCTGCTCCAGTCCGCCGGAAAGGCGCACGGCAGCGACTCCGGAAAGCGACTCGAGATCCCGCTTAAGCTCCTCTTCGGCATAAGTCCGCAGGCGCTTGAGCTCGGCTTCTGTGGCCTTGGGGGCCGGCAGTGCCAGGCGCATGATGGGATCGAGATTGGGATTAAAGCGCAGCAACAAAGGCTTTTTCACATCCAGTGGCAGCTCTATGGTGTCGAGTTTTTCCCGCACATCGAGACTGGCCATATCCATCTCTGTGCCCCATTCAAATTCGAGCACCACATCGGACATACCGGAACGGGAAATCGAACTTATCTGCCTCAAGCCTTTAACAATACCGACCGCTTCCTCGATAGGTTTGGAGATAAGCTGCTCTACCTCCACGGGTGCCGCGCCCTCGTATAGGGTGCGTATGGTGAGTGTGGGGTAGCTCAAGTCAGGCAACAGCTTTACCGCCAGACGGGAGAAACCCACCATGCCGAACAGGATAACGGCCAGCATAAACATCCAGACGGTCACCGGACGCTTGACCGAAGTGGTAATAATAGACATAAGAGGTGGTCCTTGTGACAGTTAGTTGGCCTTGGCCAGATCCAGCGGAGCTATCACTTCCACCAATGATTGATCCTTGAGATTGTGTTGACCGCGAACCACCACCTGTTCACCCGGACTTATGCCCTCGGTGATTTCCACTTTATCGTCCTGGCGGTAACCCAGTTTGACCTCGCGGCGCTGCGCCTTGCCCTCTTCGATCACATAGAGCGCCTTGCGATCATCCTGATTGATGACGGCGTTATAGGGCACCACTATCACATTATCGTGGGTGTCGTATCTGAGTTCCACCCGGGTAAACATCCCGGCCTTGAGACTGGCATCCTGATTGGGGATCGAAAGGGTTACCTTGAAAGTACCGCTGGTGGCTTCCACCACAGGACTTATTCTAAGTACCTTGGCCGCCACTTGCTGCTGGCGGGAACTGATGACTTCGGCTTCCTGACCTATGCGCAAACTGCTCAGTTGCTGCTCCGGCAGATTGACTATGCCGTAGAGCTCATCCTGATTGACCAGGTAGAACAGCTCTTCAAACTCCTTGGCCATATTGCCCTGTTTGACAAAACGTTTGGCGACGACGCCATCTATGGGAGAGCGGATTTGGCTTTCTTCCACCTGCAGTTTGGCCAAGTCCCGACGCGCCTTGGCGGCTTGCAGGTTGAATTCCAGTTTGGCCATGGCATCGGCACTGACAAACTCACGGTTATTCATTTTCTTCAGCCGGTTGAGCTCCTGCTCGATGATTTGCACCTCGGCTTCGGCCTTATCCAGTTCATAACGTTGGCGACGGGAGTCTATCACCGCCAGCAACTGCCCCTTGGTGACTCTGTCACCTTCCTCGACTTGCAGAGCTTCTATCAACCCGGCAATACGGCTGACCACATGAGCTTCTTGTGGCGCTTCCAGTGTGGCTGTGGTGGCGTAGAAGGAGGAAACCTGGCCTTGAGTGACTATGCTGGTCTCGACCGGAATGGCAAAGGCTTGTTGTTCTTCTTCTTGCTGCTGTTCGCTGCAGCCGCTGGCCAAAGACCCAAGCAGCAAAACAGTGCTCAGGGTGTAGGTGAGGTTACGCTTCATGTGAAAGTCCTTATCTTGATCTTTGTTGCGATAAAGCAAAACCAATGCCAATTTTAAATTTCCTTTTAAAACAAAGGGTAATAATATTTTGGTGTCTACCTTATTGAGGTGTTTGATGCCGATGTAGCAAAAAAGTTTATTTTGTGATGATTTTTACCAATGCTGCTCAGTATAGCGTCTGCGCAAGCGGCTGAGCTGAGACCAGGGAAGTGACCGCACTGCGCTGAGCTGATGGTGTAATACAGTTCACGGCAAGCGAGGGGCTCACTCATTCGCTAAAGGCGGCGCTATTGAGGCTTGATAACATGAAGTGGGCACTAAGGGTTGGTGACATTAGGGTTGGCGGCATTAAGAGTTAGTGGCGGTAGGAGTTAGTGACATGAAGAGTTGTGCAGGATGCGGCTTTAGCGGGTGAACCGGCTTTTGAGAGGTGAGACAACAGCAAGTGAGCTTAAGAGATAGTGGGTTAGGCGAGGGCCAATTTGCAGAACAAAGTTAGCAGCCGGTTATCGAAAGTGAAGCCTGGCTGGTTTCCCCTTGATCACGCGACATGCTTGAACACAAAAAAGGCGCCCAAGGCGCCTTTTTTCAATGAGTTAGACTTAGCGTTGTCAGGCTCAGCGTTTGTCCAGTTCCACGAAGTCGCGGGATGTGGCACCTGTGTAGAGCTGACGTGGACGGCTGATCTTGTGACCAGGCTGATCCAGCATCTCTTTCCAGTGAGCAATCCAGCCAACGGTGCGGGCCAGGGCAAAGATAACGGTAAACATGGAGGTTGGAATACCAATCGCCTTCATGATGATACCTGAGTAGAAGTCGACGTTTGGATAGAGCTTCTTGGAGATGAAGTATTCATCTTCCAGCGCGATACGCTCAAGTTCCATGGCGACATCCAGCAGAGGGTCGTTAACCTTGAGTTCAGCCAGCACTTCGTGACAGGTTTCACGCATCACTTTGGCGCGTGGGTCAAAGTTCTTGTAAACCCTGTGACCGAAGCCCATCAGACGGAAAGGATCATCCTTGTCCTTGGCACGTTCGATAAACTCAGGGATGCGATCCACAGTGCCGATTTCTTCCAGCATACGCAGACAAGCTTCGTTGGCACCACCATGGGCAGGTCCCCACAGCGAAGCGATACCGGCAGCGATACAGGCAAATGGGTTGGCACCCGAAGAGCCCGCCAGACGCACGGTAGAGGTTGAAGCGTTCTGTTCATGGTCGGCGTGCAGGATAAAGATGCGATCCATGGCACGTTCAACAATCGGGTTCACCTTGTACTCTTCACAAGGTACCGCGAACATCATCGACAGGAAGTTACCGGCATAGCTCAGATCGTTGCGTGGGTACACGAACGGCTGACCTATGGAGTACTTGTAGCACATGGCGGCAATGGTCGGCATCTTGGAAACCAGGCGGAAGGCTGCAATTTCACGATGACGGGCATCGTTGACATCCAGAGAGTCCTGATAGAAAGAAGACAGGGCGCCTGTTACGCCACAAAGCATGGCCATTGGGTGAGCGTCACGACGGAAGCCTCTGAAGAAGAAGGCCAACTGCTCATGCACCATAGTGTGAGTTTTAACTGTGTAGGCAAACTTCTCATATTCTGCCTTGGTTGGCAGCTCGCCGTACAACAGCAGGTAACAGAGATCCAGATAGTCGGATTCTGTCGCCAGTTGATCTATCGGATAGCCACGGTGCAACAATACGCCCTGTGCGCCATCGATATAGGTAATTGCAGATTCACAGGAGGCCGTCGCGAGAAATCCTGGATCAAAGGTAAAGTAGCCTTTACTGCCGAGTTTACTGATGTCGATTACGTCGAAACCAGCAGTTCCTTGTTTCACTGGCAGTTCAATCGAGTCGTTCCCTGGTAATTCCAATTTGGCTTTTAAATCAGCCATACCCCGTTCTCCTTACTTCATTCTTATGTGAGTGCGGCATGTCAAACGGCCATTACTTTACAGCCAATCTAGATCACATTTCAATTTAAATAAGCGTTTAAATTCGTTAGACCATGGTATAGGTAAGACCAATTTCCCTGATAACACCAGCACTTATCCTGAAAAAAGCTCAAAAAAACAAAATTTGGATAATGTGATGTTTGTATTTGACATTTACGGCGAGTATACTTGCTCCGGCTCGCAAGAGCTGCAAACGGCGGGCTTGGTTAGCATATCACTAATTAACTAATTTTGTGTGTTGTCAACAAGTTAGCTTTTTGTTTCAACTTTCTTTTGTGAAACCCTTCTCTGTGACTTCAGTCACGGAACTGTGTAAGAGCAAAATCGGTTCACATAACAAAAAAAATGCTCAATGGAGCTGAGTGAGCAGAACGTGAAAAAGCAAAGACCTGTCCATTTAGATCTGCAGACCATTCGCTTCCCGGCGACTGCAATTGTGTCCATTCTGCACCGGGTTTCCGGTGTCATCATGCTGTTCGCTGTTGGTATACTCCTGTGGTTGCTGAATGCCTCACTGGCATCGGCCGAGAGTTTCCAAGGCGTACAATCTCTGTTAGACAACTTCGTGGTGAAGTTTATCCTGTGGGGCATTCTGACCGCACTGGCTTACCACTTGCTGGGCGGCTTGCGTCACCTGGTAATGGATACCGGTCGTTGGGAAGAGTTACCTTCGGGTAAAGCATCGGCCAAGGCAGTATTTGTCCTGACCGCAGTGTTTTCTGTATTAGCGGGGATCTGGGTATGGTAACCAATGCAGCGAGTTTTGGACGCAGTGGTGTTCATGACTTCATCCTATTACGCGCAAGCGCCGTTATTCTGGCCGTTTACACTATATTCCTGGTCGGATTCGCAGCTTGCAGTTCACCTCTCACCTACGACGTCTGGCATGGGCTGTTTGCTTCACTGCCGATGAAGGTCTTTACTCTGTTGGCGCTGATTGCGCTGCTGATCCACGCCTGGATCGGTATCTGGCAGGTACTGACAGACTACGTCAAAAACGTAGCACTGCGTGGGGTTTTACAGTTTGTCTTTGTCGTGACCGCCTTTGCTTATCTGGCGTCAGGCATAGTAATAGTGTGGGGTGTTTAAGTGGCTATTCCAGTACGCGAGTTTGACGCTGTCGTGATTGGTGCCGGTGGTGCCGGCATGCGCGCAGCACTGCAGATTTCCCAAGAAGGCAAGAGCTGTGCGCTCCTGTCCAAGGTTTTTCCTACACGTTCTCACACGGTTTCGGCTCAGGGCGGGATCACTGTTGCTCTGGGTAATGCCCACGAGGACAACTGGGAACACCACATGTACGACACGGTAAAAGGTTCCGACTTCATCGGCGACCAGGATGCCATCGAGTACATGTGTCAGACCGGCCCCGAAGCGGTTATCGAGCTGGAGCAGATGGGTCTACCATTCTCACGCTTTGAAAACGGCACTATTTATCAGCGTCCTTTCGGCGGTCAATCCAAGAATTTCGGTGGTGAGCAGGCGGCCCGTACCGCGGCTGCAGCTGACCGTACCGGCCACGCTCTGCTGCACTGCTTGTACCAGCAGAACGTTAAGAACAAGACTCAGGTATTTTCCGAGTGGTATGCCCTGGATCTGGTTAAAAACGAAGACGGTGCCATCGTAGGTTGTACTGCAATCGAAATTGAAACCGGTGAAATCGTTTACTTCAAAGCCAAGGCCACTGTATTGGCTACCGGCGGTGCCGGTCGTATCTTTGCCTCTACCACCAATGCTCACATCAACACAGGTGATGGCGTTGGTATGGCTGCCCGTGCCGGGGTTCAGCTGCAGGACATGGAAATGTGGCAGTTCCACCCAACCGGGATTGCCGGTGCAGGTGTTCTGGTGACTGAAGGTTGTCGTGGTGAGGGCGGTTATCTGCTCAATAAGGACGGCGAACGCTTCATGGAGCGCTATGCGCCCAACGCCAAAGACCTGGCATCCCGCGACGTGGTTGCCCGCTCCATGATGACAGAAATTCGTGAAGGCCGCGGTTGTGAAGGTCCTATGGGCCCACACCTGAAGCTGAAACTGGACCATCTGGGCAAAGAAACCCTGGAAGCGCGTCTGCCTGGCGTATGCGAACTGTCCCGTACCTTTGCTCACATAGATCCCGCCGATGGCCCAATTCCGGTTATCCCGACCTGTCACTATATGATGGGTGGTCTGCCAACCAAGGTATCCGGTCAGGTGATCCATAAGAACGCCGATGGTACTGAAGAAGATATCACGGGCCTGTTCGCCGTGGGCGAAATCGCCTGCGTATCGGTTCACGGTGCCAACCGTCTGGGTGGTAACTCACTGCTCGACTTGGTGGTGTTCGGTCGTGCGGCCGGTCAGCATCTGGGTAAAGCGCTGGATGAAACGGCAGATCCCAAGGCTGCGACCGAAGCCGACATACAGAAGTCTCTCGAGCGCCTGAATCGTTGGGAAAGCAATAAAGACGGTGAAGACCCAGCGGTTATCCGTAAAGATCTGCAGATGTGCATGCAGCTGAACTTCTCGGTATTCCGTAGCGGTGATGCTATGGCCGAAGGCCTGAAAGAATTGCAGAAAATTCGTGAGCGTCTGGCCAATGCCAAGCTGTCTGACAATTCCAAAGAGTTCAACACTCAGCGTATCGAGTGTCTGGAATTGGATAACCTGATGGCGACAGCAATCGCTTCTGCTTACGCAGCCAACTTCCGTACCGAGAGCCGTGGTGCTCACAGCCGTGAAGACTTCCCTGAGCGTGATGACGCCAACTGGCTGTGCCACAGCCTGTTTGACCCTGTCAACGAAACCATGTCCACCCGTGAAGTGAACATGGCGCCCAAGACACGTGAAGCCTTCCCGCCTAAGAAGCGTACCTACTAAGGAGTTGCGAAGATGAAATTGGATATTGCAGTTTATCGCTACAATCCTGATGTAGATACCAAGCCCTACATGCAGGATTACAGCCTGGAAGTGGCTGAAGGTTCAGATATGATGGTGCTGGATGCCTTGCTCAAGCTTAAAGAGCAGGATCCAAGCCTGTCTTTCCGCCGCTCTTGTCGTGAAGGGGTTTGTGGCTCCGACGGCATGAACATGAATGGCAAAAACGGTCTGGCCTGTATCACGCCTGTGTCTACCTTCAAAGGCAAGAAGATTGAAATCCGTCCTCTGCCCGGTATGCCTGTGGTGCGTGACCTGGTGGTTGACCTGAGTCAGTTTTACAAGCAATACGAGAAGATCAAGCCGTACCTCATCAATGATGAGAAGAAGCCGGCCCGTGAACATCTGCAATCACCGGAGGAGCGTGCTCACCTGGATGGCCTGTATGAATGTATCATGTGTGCCTGTTGTTCTACGGCTTGCCCATCATTCTGGTGGAACCCGGACAAATTTGTTGGCCCCAGTGGTCTGCTGCATGCCTATCGCTTCCTGATAGACAGCCGTGATACTGCGACCGAAGAGCGTCTGAGCGAGCTGGATGATGCATACAGCGTCTTCCGTTGCCACGGCATCATGAACTGCGTGGATGTTTGTCCGAAAGGCTTGAACCCAACCAAGGCCATCGGACACATAAAGTCTATGTTGCTGAAGCGGGCTGTATAAATGCAAGACGACGAGCTTAATCCAATAACTACATAGGCTCGTAGGGAGTCACTTTCTCTGGGCAGGAAGTGGCTCTTTTGTGTGTAAAGGACTACAAAAGGCCGTAACATCCGGATGTCCCAGGGGCGGCTGAGACCCTGCCAAGGCAGGGAAAATATGGCTAAGCACGTGTATCAAGTTTGAAAGGATAAGAAATGCACCAAGGCAGCATGAAAGCCTGGCTCGAATCATCTCACTTGAGTGGGGCGAACTCGACCTACGTTGAAGAGATGTATGAAGCCTACCAAGAAGACCCCACCTCGGTATCTGATGACTGGCGTGCGGTGTTTGAGCAACTCCCTCCCGTGAACGGTGCCTCTGCTGATGTACCCGAAGCTTCTCACTCCAAGATCCGTGACTATTTTCGTTCTCTTGCACAGGAAGGCCGCAGCAAAGGTACCAGCCGTGTGTCCGATCCTGATGTGGACGCCAAACAGGTTAAAGTTCTGCAATTGATCAACGCCTACCGTTTCCGTGGCCACCAGAATGCCAATCTGGACCCACTGGAGCTGTGGAAGCGCGACACAGTTGCTGAATTGGATCCGGCTTTCCACGGCCTGAGCGGCGAGGATATGGAGCGGGAGTTCAACACAGGTTCTTTTGCTTATGGCGGTGATACCCTGAAACTGGGTGAGCTGGTGAAGGCGCTCAAGGCAACTTACTGCGGCTCTATCGGCGCCGAATATATGCATATCACCGACACCGAGGAGAAACGTTGGATCCAGCAACGTCTCGAACCTTCACTGGGTAAGGGCAGCTATGATAAGGCCGTCAAGACCCGGATCCTTGAAGGACTGAATGCCGCCGAAGGCATGGAAAAATATTTGGGTGCCAAGTTCCCCGGAGCCAAGCGCTTCTCCCTAGAAGGGGGCGACTCGCTGGTGCCTATGATGCGCGAAATTATCTATCGCGCCGGTGAAGCGGGTACCAAAGAGATAGTCGTGGGTATGGCTCACCGTGGCCGTCTTAACGTTCTGGTTAACATTCTGGGCAAGCGTCCTGCCGAACTCTTTGACGAGTTTGCCGGCAAGCATCATGAGACGCTGGGTTCAGGGGACGTTAAGTACCATCAGGGCTTCTCTTCCGATTTTGAAACGCCCGGTGGCAATGTCCACCTGGCTTTGGCGTTTAACCCTTCACACCTGGAAATCGTTAACCCGGTAGTGATGGGTTCGGTACGCGCCAGACTGGATCGTCGCGGCAGCGAAGATGGCCTGCAGGTAATGCCTATCACCATCCATGGTGACTCGGCCATTGCCGGACAGGGCATAGTGCAGGAGACATTCAATATGTCTCAGACCCGTGGCTTTAAAGTCGGCGGCTCTATCCGCATCGTGGTGAACAACCAGGTGGGCTTTACCACCTCCAACCACCAGGATGTGCGCTCAACCGAATACTGTACCGATATCGCCAAGATGGTGCAGGCGCCGATTTTCCACGTCAACTCTGACGATCCAGAAGCTGTGGCTTTCGTATCTCAGCTGGCGGTGGATTATCGCAACACCTTTAAGCGTGACGTCGTTATCGACCTGGTGTGCTACCGCCGCCATGGTCACAACGAGGCCGATGAGCCAAGCGCGACTCAGCCACTGATGTACGCCAAGATCAAGAAGCACCCAACGCCACGTAAGATCTACGCCGACAAGTTGATTGCCGAAAACAGCATTGCGGCCGACGATGTCACCGCCATGATCAACAGCTATCGTGACGCGCTGGATCAAGGGGATTGTGTGGTCAAAGAGTGGCGTCCAATGACGCTGCACACTGTGGACTGGACTCCTTATCTCAACCGCGAGTGGGATGAGTCTTTTGAATCCGGTATGACCCGCGAACGTCTGCAGAATCTGGCCGACAAGATAAGCTATGTGCCGGAGAGCCATAAGCTGCACTCCCGCGTGGCCAAGATATACAACGACCGCGTTGCTATGGCCAAAGGCGAGAAGCTGATGGACTGGGGCTTTGCCGAGACTCTGGCCTATGCCAGCATCCTCGAAGACAAGCAAAGAGTTAGGATCACCGGTCAGGACTCGGGTCGTGGTACCTTCTTCCATCGCCACGCCGTGCTGCACAACCAGAACGATGCCACTACTTACCTGCCGCTGCGCCATGTGGCCGAAGAGCAGGGCCCTATCGACATCACTGACTCAGTGTTGTCTGAAGCCTCAGTGCTGGCGTTCGAGTACGGTTATGCCACTGCTGAGCCAGGCGGCCTGACTATCTGGGAAGCCCAGTTCGGTGACTTTGCCAACTGTGCCCAGGTGGTTATTGACCAGTTCCTGTCATCCGGTGAGCAGAAGTGGGGCCGTCTGTGCGGTTTGACCATGTTACTGCCTCACGGCTATGAAGGTCAGGGTCCGGAGCACTCCAGTGCTCGTCTGGAGCGCTTCCTGCAGCTGTGTGCCAACCACAATATGCAGGTGTGTGTGCCTTCGACTCCGGCTCAGGTTTACCACATGCTGCGTCGTCAGGTGGTGCGTCCAATGCGTCGTCCGCTGGTGGTAATGTCTCCCAAGTCGCTGCTGCGTCATCCGCTGGCAGTGTCTTCCATGGATCAGCTGGCCAATGGTCAATTCCAGAACGTTATCGGTGAAATCGATACATTGGATGCCGCCAAGGTCGATCGCGTGGTGTTCTGTAGCGGTAAGGTTTACTACGAGCTGCTGGAACGTCGCCGCAAAGAGAATATCGATAACGTCGCTTTGGTGCGGGTCGAGCAGTTGTATCCCTTCCCACACGAAGAGATGGCAACAGCACTGAAAGACTATCAGCATGTGACCGACTTTGTTTGGTGTCAGGAAGAGCCTCAGAACCAAGGTGCCTGGTATTGCAGCCAGCATCACTTCTGGGCAGCCATTCCCAAAGGTGCCCAGCTCAGCTACGCTGGCCGTGACGCCTCTGCAGCGCCGGCCTGTGGCTACCCTGAGTTGCATACGCATCAGCAGGAATCACTGATCACTAGCGCATTAAAACTGAAGTAATAGAAATTTATACAAAAAGGAAAGCTTTCCATGAGTATCGAAATCAAGGTACCTGTACTGCCCGAATCTGTTGCCGACGCGACTATCGCCACTTGGCACGTTAAGCCTGGTGAGCCGGTTTCCCGTGATCAGAACCTGGTTGATATTGAAACAGATAAAGTGGTGTTGGAAGTTGTAGCACCCGAAGATGGCCAGATCAGCGAACTGCTGTTCCAGGAAGGAGATACCGTCCTGGCAGAGCAGGTTATCGCCAACTTCGTCGCCGGCGCGGTTGCCGGCCAGGAAGTGAGCAAAGAGCAGGCTGAAGCCGCTGCGCCAAAGGCTGAAGAAGCCGCGGCAGAAGGCAACGATGCCCTGAGCCCATCAGTACGTCGCCTGATAGCCGAACACAACCTGGATGCCGCTAAAATCAAGGGCACAGGTGTAGGTGGCCGTATCACCAAAGAAGATGTGGAAGCCTTCGTTAAGTCCAGCTCTGCCAAGCCAGCTGCAGCTGCTGCCACAGCACCTGTGACCCTGGCGGGCGATCGCAGCGAGAAGCGCGTACCTATGACGCGTCTTCGCAAGACTATCGCCACTCGTCTGCTGGAAGCCAAGAACTCCACCGCCATGCTGACCACCTTCAACGAGGTCAACATGAAGCCTATCATGGACATCCGCAAGAAGTATCAGGAAGTCTTTGAGAAGAAACACGGCATCCGTCTTGGCTTTATGTCTTTCTATGTGAAAGCCGTAACCGAAGCGCTGAAGCGTTATCCAGAAGTCAACGCTTCTATCGATGGCAGCGACATCCTGTACCACAACTACTTTGATGTCAGCATCGCCGTTTCCACGCCTCGCGGCCTGGTAACGCCTGTGCTGCGCGACACAGATACCATGAGCCTGGCCGATATTGAAAAAGCGGTTCGCGAACTGGCTATCAAGGGCCGTGACGGCAAGCTGACAGTGGAAGATATGACAGGTGGTAACTTCACTGTGACCAACGGCGGAGTGTTTGGCTCCTTGATGTCGACGCCTATTCTTAACCTGCCACAAAGTGCAATCCTTGGCATGCATGCCATCAAGGACCGCCCAATGGCAGTCAATGGTCAGGTGGAAATCCTGCCCATGATGTACCTTGCTCTCTCATATGACCATCGCATCATTGATGGTCGTGAGTCAGTTGGCTTCCTGGTAACCATTAAGGATCTGCTGGAAGACCCAACTCGTCTGCTGCTGGACTTGTAAGCGCCGCCAGACAATAACCTCGTGACTGGCCCCTCGGGGCCGGTTGGATTTAAAACGTAGTATACGGATAGATCATCATGAATTTGCATGAGTATCAGGCAAAAGCCCTATTTGCCGAATATGGTTTACCAGTGTCAGAAGGCTATGCTTGTGACACAGCTCAGGAAGCTGTTGAAGCAGCCGGTCGCATTGGCGGAAACATGTGGGTAGTCAAGTGCCAGGTGCACGCTGGCGGCCGCGGTAAGGCAGGTGGCGTTAAAGTTACTGGCGACAAAGAAGAGATCAGAGCCTTTGCCGAACATTGGCTGGGCAAGAATCTGGTAACTTATCAGACTGATGAAAAAGGTCAGCCGGTTGCCAAGATCCTGGTTGAAAGCTGCACTGATATCGCCAACGAACTCTATCTGGGTGCCGTTGTCGACCGTGGCACTCGCCGCGTCGTGTTTATGGCTTCTACCGAAGGTGGTGTGGAAATTGAAAAGGTGGCCGAAGAGACCCCTGAGCTGATCCACAAAGCCATTATCGACCCTATCACAGGTCCTCAGCCTTACCAGGCGCGCGACCTTGGCTTCAAGCTGGGTCTGAACCCAACTCAAATCAAGCAGTTCACCAAGATCTTTATGGGTCTGGCGACCATGTTCCTGGAGCATGACTTTGCCCTGCTGGAGATCAACCCTCTGGTGATCACCACCGAAGGCAACCTGCACTGTCTGGACGGTAAGATTGGCGTAGATGGTAACGCTCTGTTCCGTCAGCCAAAGATCAAAGACATGCACGATCCTTCACAGGATGACCCACGTGAAGCCCACGCTGCCAAGTTCGAACTGAACTATGTGGCTCTGGACGGTAACGTAGGTTGCATGGTAAACGGTGCCGGTCTGGCCATGGGTACCATGGATATTGTTAACCTGCACGGTGGCAAGCCAGCCAACTTCCTCGACGTAGGTGGTGGCGCGACCAAAGAACGTGTTGCCGAAGCCTTCAAGATCATTCTGTCTGACAGCAATGTGAAGGCCGTTCTGGTGAATATCTTCGGTGGTATCGTGCGTTGTGACATGATCGCCGAAGGTATTATCGGTGCAGTGAAAGAAGTCGGTGTGAAAGTGCCTGTGGTTGTGCGTCTGGAAGGTACCAACGCCGAGCTGGGCTCTAAAGTTCTGGCCGAATCAGGTTTGGATATCATTGCTGCGACAAGTCTGACCGACGCTGCTCAGCAAGTAGTTAAAGCTGCGGAGGGCAAATAATGTCTGTTTTAATCAACAAAGATACCAAGGTTATCTGCCAGGGTTTCACCGGCGGTCAGGGTACTTTCCATTCTGAGCAGGCGATTGCCTATGGTACTCAGATGGTCGGCGGTGTGTCTCCAGGTAAAGGCGGCACCACTCACTTGGGCTTGCCAGTATTCAACACTGTGAAAGACGCTGTTGCCGCCACCGGCGCCACTGCATCTGTTATCTATGTACCTGCGCCTTTCTGTAAAGACGCTATCCTGGAAGCCATCGATGGCGGTATCGAGCTGATCGTTTGTATCACCGAAGGTATCCCAACTCTGGATATGCTGCAGGTAAAAGTGAAGCTGGAAGAAACCGGCGTGCGCATGATTGGCCCTAACTGCCCGGGTGTTATCACCCCCGGCGAATGTAAAATAGGCATCATGCCAGGTCACATCCACAAGCCAGGTAAAGTGGGTATCGTTTCCCGCAGCGGCACTCTGACTTACGAAGCCGTTAAGCAGACTACTGACGAAGGTTTCGGCCAGTCTACCTGTGTGGGCATTGGTGGTGACCCAATCCCTGGTACCAACTTCATCGACGTACTGGAAATGTTCCAGAACGATCCTCAGACCGAGGCCATAGTGATGATAGGTGAAATCGGCGGTACCGCCGAAGAAGAAGCGGCGGCTTACATCAAGGCCAACGTCACCAAGCCTGTGGTCTCTTACATTGCCGGTGTGACTGCACCAGCAGGTAAGCGTATGGGCCATGCGGGCGCCATCATTGCCGGCGGTAAGGGGACAGCCGCCGACAAGTTCGCTGCTCTGGAAGCCGCGGGCGTGACTACCGTACGCTCGCTGGCCGAAATCGGCAGCGCGCTGCGTGAGAAGACCGGCTGGTAAGCACAGTCGTTAAGCTCACAAAAGGCGCCGCAAGGCGCCTTTTTTATTGGCTGCTGTGATGAAGCTCAGATGCCCCCGGCTGGATATTTGATTGGGAAAAGGTTAGATTGGGGCTAGGCTATCCCTTCGGGGAGTCTTGGTGCATTAATGCGCTAAAAAATTAAAAAATTCAAATTGTTATCAATCATCTTTCTCTGGGTTGTGGGTTTGTTGTTATCAGGAGCCGGGTAATGGGTTGCGCCAGAGCAGCCACTGACGCGGGTATCCGGATAAACCCAGAGGGTTTGATGCAGTGTTAACACAGACTTCAGCGCCGTATTGGTTCGCCCGATGCGGCGCTGAAGTGCAATTCGGGGGCGAAAGACCTCGAGATAGTTGATTCAAGCTGAATGAGTCTGAAACGCCTGTCAGGCGATTTTCAGCGATTGGGTATTGGTGTCAACCCTCAATGGGGGAAGGGATGACCCGATGTGGGGCCGCTCAGGCGGCTTTTCTGAAAAGTAGAGGATTGCTGTGAGTACACAACCTAATATCGTAATTTCTGAAGTGGATCTGGAGCGCCTGGAGCGTTTACTGGATTCATTGCCGGCCAATGCCTTTCCTGGCCATCAAGCGCTTGAGGCTGAGCTGGAGAGAGCGGAAATCAGGCCATCCAAGGAGATGCCGGACAATGTGGTGACCATGAACTCTGAAGTTCGTTTTCGTATGTCTTCCTCCAATGAAGAGTTCACCTTGCGTCTGGTTTATCCAAAAGATGCCGATGGCAGTGCCGGTAAAATTTCAATTCTGGCTCCGGTTGGCGGCGCCTTGTTGGGCTTGGCCCAGGGTGATGAAATTGAATGGCCGGGCCCGGGTGGCGGCACAGTGAAAGTGCGGATTGAAGAGATTATCTATCAACCGGAGCGCTCAGGTGATTTTCACCGCTAAGCACCGGAGCCGGTAAGGCTCTTGAACGGATACGGGAGTGATATACAACTAAGTCACTCAGAATGCACCAACGACAGGGAATGGAGATAAAGATGAAGCAGTACTTTGTCCACAATGGTTTTTCTGCCGGCAGCGGTAAATTACCGGCGGATCCACAGTTGATCAGTGAACAGGACGCCGACAAACTGATGCAGTTTGCTGGTTTGGAGCCCAAGCACGTAGGGAATTTGACCCCACCGGCGCAGTTTGCCGAAGAGGGGGATTGGTTGTTCAGGCTTTTCGCCAATAACCGTTTTCTTTGCTATGCGGATCCAACACTTTTCAGCCATGCCTGCCCAAGGAAGAAGGGCGAGCCTCTGGCTTTAAACTGGTAACTCCAAGGTTACCGGCAATAAAAAACCAGCGCTTGGCGTAATGCCGATCAGTTAAGACAGATCGCTTGACGATCTCACTGAAAGGATCAAAATCCGATGACCCATGTCATCGGATTTTTTTATGCAACTTTCAGAAGCTTTGGCGCGTACTCATATCAACCGTCTTACCGAATTCACCTGTCTGGCCGATGTACTTGAGCCCGATTTAATTCAGTCGTGCCTTGATTCACATGGTGTTGCCAGTTTAAGGCGACGTAAGTTACCTATGGATGCCATGATTTGGGCGGTGATTGGTATGGCTCTGTTCAGAGGCGAATCCGTCCGCTCTCTCATCAATAAGCTTGATATCGTCTTACCTCAAGAGGTGGATTACGTTGCGCGCAGCGCTGTCACGCAAGCGCGCAAGCGGCTGGGCTCCGACGTTGTTCGAGATGTGTTTAAGCGAAGTGCCAAGACCTGGCATGAAAGAGCAGAGCATCCTCATTGGTGTGGACTCAATCTCTATGGGGTCGATGGTATCGTATGGCGAACACCTGATAGTGAGCAAAACAATCAGG